>JAPPHR010000035.1 GCA_028820995.1 Rhodospirillales bacterium | reverse complement strand
GCAAGACGGTGACCTGCACCGTCACGGCGGTGCACGAGCACAGCGTCGAGGTCGAGATCTTCGGATCGCTCCCCGGCGACATCAAGCGCTCCGACCTTGCCCGCGATCGCGACGAGCAGCGCCCCTCGCGTTTCGCTCCGGGCGACAAGGTCGACGCCAAGCTGCTGCAGATCGACCGCAACAACCGCCGCGTGTCGCTCTCCATCAAGGCCCTGGAAGTGCAGGAAGAGAAGCAGGCGATGGAGGAGTACGGCTCGACCGACAGCGGCGCGAGCCTCGGCGACATCCTCGGCGCCGCGCTCGATCGCAAGTCGCAGGAAGAAGCCGCGCGTGCGGCTGAGGAAGAAAACGCGTCCGACGAGGGCTGAGACGCGTGCCGTGACCCTTTAGGTCACGGTCCAGGAGGAGATGGCGAACCTGGATCCCGACAGGTTGCTGGATCGCCGCCGTCTCAAGCGGGGCGTGGCCGTTTGGCGCGCCCTTGCCGTTGCTGCGCTGGTTGCCCTCGTTCTGGTTGCCGCATTGCCCTTCGCCTTCGAGGGAGGCGAGCGCGTCGCCCGGCTCTGGGTGACCGGCCTGATCGAGGACGATCCCGCGCGCGATCGCGTCATCGCCGATCTCCGCGACGACGAGGCCGTCAAGGCAGTCGTGCTGCGGCTCGACTCGGCGGGTGGCACCGCGGTCGGCGGCGAGGCGCTATATCTCAGCCTGCGTTCCCTTGCCGAGGCCAAACCCGTCGTTGCCGTCCTCGGCACCACCGCGACCTCGGCGGCCTACCAGGCGGCGCTCGCCGCAGACCATGTGCTCGCGCGGGAGGCGACGCTGACGGGCTCGATCGGGATCCTGTTTCAGACCGCCGAGTTCACCGCGCTGCTGGAAGAGATCGGCGTGCGAACGGAGGCGATCCGCAGCGGGCCATTGAAAGCGAAGCCCACGCCCTACGAGGCGCTGGACGATCCCGCCCGCAGCGTCATGCAAGACCTGGTGGCGGACATCTACGACTCGTTCCTCCGCCTCCTGATGGAGAGGCGCTCCCTGGACCGCGAGACGGCGCTGAGGCTGGCCGATGGGCGCGTGTTCAGCGGTTCTCAGGCAGTTCAGGCCGGGCTCGTCGACGCCATCGGGGGCGAATCGGAGGCGCGCGCGTGGCTTGCCGAGGTGCACGGCGTGTCCGAGGCCATCCCCGCTACCGACGTTGTGGGTGGCGGCGACGGCGGCCTGCTCGACGTCATCGATGCGGCGCTCGGCCGTACCCTGCCGGTGCGAACGCTCGCCCTTGACGGTCTAATCGCTGTTTGGCACCCTGAGATATCTGACTGATATAATGACGTTCTCGGTGATCGAACACGCGAGCCGGGAACTTCTGGCGGGCGGGGTATAGCCGACATGACCAAGTCCGAGCTCATTCAGCTGCTTGCGGAAAGGCACGCGGACCAGCACCTCTACCACCGCGACTATCAGCGCGTGGTGAACCGGGTTTTCGCGGAGATCAGCGATGCGCTGGCGCAGGGCGACCGGGTCGAGCTTCGCGGCTTCGGCGCCTTCTCGGTCCGTCCGCGGGCGGCGCGCGTCGGCCGCAATCCGCGCACCGGTGCTTCGGTTCGGGTGGACAGGAAATTCCTGCCGTTCTTCAAGACCGGCAAGGAGCTGCGCGAGCGGATCAACCGCGAATAGGCGAGCGGGCCGGAAAGGCGGGCGGCAGTCCGGGAGCATGATCCCCGGATCGCGCGGTTGACGGACCGCATGACGCGGCGCACAAGAGCCGACTCATGAGAATTCTCGCCTGGGCAATCGCGGCAGCGGTGGCGATCGTCGTCATTGCCTTCGCCGTGGCCAATCGCGGCCCGGTCGAGATCAGCGTTGCGCCTTTCCCCTACCGGCTCGATATCCCGATCTGGGCGTTGGCGGTGGGCGCGCTGGCCATAGGGTTCCTCTCCGGCGCGCTGGTTCGTTGGCTGCTCGACCACAAGGTGCGCCGCATGGCGCGGCGCGGCCGACGGCGCACGCGAGTGCTCGAGCAGGAGCTGGCAGGGGCGCGAAAGCAGCTCGACGAGGCCGTGCGCGGCCAACGGGCCACGGTGTCCGCCGCTGCGCCCGTATCGCTGACGCCCAAGGACCTCGCGTAGCGGCGCCAGGAATCGCCGGGGAAATGGCGGCAGCGATCGAGTAGGGTAGGGGCCATGCCTGTCGCCGTGAAAACCTGCGGACTGAGCGATCGCCCCGCCGTCGATGCGGCGCTGGCCGGCGGCGCGCGCTATCTGGGCTTCGTGTTCTTTCCGCCCTCGCCCCGCAACGTCGCGCCCGGACGGGCCGCGGCGCTCAGCGCAGGCCTGCCCGACGGCATTGCCAGCGTCGGCGTCGTCGTCGATCCGGACGACGAGTTTCTCGACGGTATTCTCTCCGAGGTGCGACTCGACTATATCCAACTGCACGGAAACGAGAGCCCGGCGCGGGCGCAGGCCATTCGCGCACGCACCGGCTGCCGCATCATCAAGGCGATCAGCGTGTCCCAGGCGTCAGATATCGAGCGAGCCGAAGACTATGGCGGGAGCGCAGACCTGGTTCTGTTCGATGCCAAGACGAAGGCCGGCGATACCCGTCCGGGCGGCAACGCACGGGCGTTCGACTGGCGTCTGTTCGAAGCGGCGCCGCCGCCATCCACAGGCTGGTTTCTTTCTGGCGGACTGGACGTCGGCAACGTCGGCGAGGCGATCAGGATCACCGGCGCCCGCGCCGTCGATGTCTCGTCCGGCATCGAGTCGGCGCCGGGACGCAAGGACCCCGACAAGATCGGCGCCTTCCTCGCCGCTGCGGCGGCTGCGGATGCGCCTGTAGCAAGTGAGGCGACGGCATGAGCGCACGCGGCGCCAACCGGCCCGGCCCCGACGCCGACGGCCACTTCGGCATCTACGGCGGCCGCTACGTCGCCGAGACGTTGATGCCGCTGATCCTGGATCTGGAGAAGGCCTACGAGGAGGCCAAGGACGATCCTGAGTTCGCGGAAGAGTTCGAGCGCCTGCTCGGCCATTACGTCGGCCGGCCCAGCCCGCTCTATCATGCGGAACGCCTGAGCGCCCATCTCGGCGGTGCGCGCATCTACTTCAAGCGGGACGAGCTCAACCACACCGGTGCGCACAAGATCAACAACTGCGTCGGTCAGATCCTGCTGGCGCGCCGCATGGGCAAGACCCGCATCATCGCCGAGACCGGGGCCGGCCAGCACGGCGTCGCGAGCGCGACCGTCTGCGCGCTCTTCGGCCTGCCGTGCACCGTCTACATGGGCGAGGTCGACATCGAGCGCCAGCAGCCGAACGTCTTTCGCATGAAGCTGCTGGGCGCCGAGGTCGTGCCCGTGAACTCGGGCTCGCGGACGCTCAAGGACGCCATGAACGAAGCGCTGCGCGACTGGGTGACCAACGTCGAGTCGACGTTCTATCTGATCGGCACCGTCGCGGGTCCGCATCCCTATCCCGCCATGGTGCGCGACTTCCAGTCGGTCATCGGGCGTGAGACCCGCGAGCAGATCATGGCGGCCGAGGGCCGGCTGCCCGACACGCTGGTCGCCTGCGTCGGCGGCGGCTCCAACGCGATCGGCCTGTTTCACCCCTTCCTCGACGAAGAGGGTGTCAGCATGGTGGGCGTCGAGGCCGCCGGCCACGGGATCGAGAGCGGCAAGCACGCCGCATCGCTCTCGGCCGGCAAGCCGGGCGTGCTGCACGGCAACCGCACCTATCTGCTTCAGGACGAGCACGGTCAGATCATCGAGGCCCATTCGATTTCCGCCGGTCTCGACTATCCCGGCATCGGGCCCGAGCATGCCTGGCTGAAGGATTCGGGCCGGGTCACCTACGTGCCGATCGACGACGAGCAGGCGCTGGATGCCTTCCACCTGTGCTCGCGGCTGGAGGGGATCATTCCGGCGCTCGAGCCCGCCCACGCGCTGGCCCATGTCGTGGAGCTGGCCCCGAGCCTGCCGAGCGACCATATCCTCGTCATGAACATGTGCGGGCGCGGGGACAAGGACATCTTCACCGTCGCCGACACGATGGGCGCATCACTGTGAGCGGGCGCATCGAGCGGCGCTTCGCGGCGCTGGCCGAGGATGGGCGCGCCGGGCTCGTCACCTTCACGATGATGGGCGACCCGGACATCGAGACCTCGTTCGCCATCCTCGAGGGGCTTGCCGACGCGGGCGCCGACGTCATCGAGATCGGCTCGCCCTTCACCGATCCGATGGCCGACGGGCCGGTGATCCAGCGTGCGGGCCAGCGGGCGCTCCGGGCCGGCATCACGCTCAGCAAGACGCTCGACCTGGTGCGTCGCTTCCGTGCCCGCGATGACGAGACGCCGCTGGTCCTCATGGGCTACTACAACCCGATCTACATCTATGGCGTGGAGCGCTTCCTGAACGATGCCTTGGAGGCCGGTCTCGACGGCATGATCGTCGTCGACCTGCCGCCCGAAGAGGATGACGAGCTCTGCCGGCCGGCGCTCGATGCCGGGCTCTCCTTCATCCGGTTGGCGGCGCCGACGACCGACGAGGCCCGCCTGCCTGCCGTCCTCACCAACACCAGCGGCTTCGTCTACTACATCTCGATCACCGGGATCACCGGCGCGGCCGGCGCCACAGCCGCGGCGACGCAGCAGGCCGTCGAGCGGCTGCGGCGCCACACGGCGCTCCCCATCGCCGTCGGCTTCGGTATCAAGACGCCGGACCAGGCGGCGGAGGTCGCACGGGTGGCGGATGCCGCGGTCGTCGGCTCCGCGCTCGTCACGGCGATCGAGGAGGGGTTGAACGCCGACGGCGAGGCCACGCCGGCCTGCCGCGACAACGCGCTCGCGCTGGTGCGTGCGCTCGGCGAAGGCGTGCGCGCCGCACGCCGGGAGGCTGCATCGTGAGCTGGCTCGATCGATTCTCACGCCCCAAAGTGAGCGGCCTGTTCCGCAAGCCCGATATCCCGCACGACCTGTGGGAGAAGTGCGACGAGTGCGAGCAGATGATTTTTCACCGCGAGCTGGAGAGCAATCTCCGGGTCTGCCCGCGCTGCGACCATCACATGCGGCTCGGCGCGGACAAGCGCCTGGCGCTGCTCTTCGACAACGAAGACTACAAGGCCATCGAGCTTCCGGCGGTGGCCGAGGATCCCCTCCGCTTTCGCGATCGCAAGCGCTATGCGGACCGCTTGCGCGAGGCACGCGGCAAGACCGGGCACGACGATGCCATCGTGGTTGCCCACGGCAGCATCGGCACCGCGCCTGCGGTCGTCGCCGCGTTCGACTTCGGCTTTCTCGGCGGCTCCATGGGCACCGCCGTCGGCGAGAGCCTGCTTGCCGCCGCGCGTCTCGCCGTGCTGCAGGAAGCCCCTCTCATCGTCATTCCGTCGTCGGGCGGCGCGCGCATGCAGGAGGGTGTGCTCTCGCTCATGCAGATGGCGCGCACCACCATCGCGGTCGACGAGCTGAAGGAAGCGGGGGTGCCCTATATCGTCCTGCTCACCAACCCGACGACCGGCGGCGTGACGGCGTCCTTCGCAATGCTCGGCGACATTGCCATCGCCGAGCCTGGGGCCGTGATCGGGTTCGCCGGCCCGCGCGTGATCGAAGAGACGATCCGGGAGAGGTTGCCGGAAGGCTTCCAGCGCTCCGAATACCTGCGCGATCACGGCATGGTCGACATGGTGGTGCATCGGCGCAAGCTGCGCGAGACCCTGTCGCTGCTGCTGTCGCTGTTGCGTGACAAGAAGCCTCCCGCAGAGGTCATCGCTCTGCACGGGAACGCGCCCGGCAGGGGTGAGGGCAAGAACAAGCCTGCATCGGCCGGCGCCGACTGAGGCGCTCCCTATCGCCGCCACTTCGTATTGACCGATAGCGTGAGCGGGGCCCACGAGCAGGCGGCGCCGCGCGAGAGCGACGCGATCCTCGCGCGGCTGCTCGACCTTCATCCCAAGGCCATCGATCTCTCGCTCGGCCGCATGACGCGGCTGCTGGATGCGCTCGGCAACCCGGAGCGCACCATGCCGCCGGTCATCCACGTCGCCGGCACCAACGGCAAGGGCAGCGTCGTCGCCTTTCTCGACGCCACCCTGCGCGCCGCCGGCTACCGGGTGAACAGCTACGTCTCGCCCCACCTCGTGCGCTTCGCCGAGCGGATCAGGCTGAACGGCGTGCCGATTGCCGAAGGCCGGTTGCGCGAGAGCCTCGCGCATTGCGAGGAGGTCAACGACGGCGCGCCGATCACCTTCTTCGAGATCACCACGGCGGCGGCGTTCCATGCCTTCAGGCAGCATCCCGCCGATGTCCTGGTGCTGGAGGTCGGGCTCGGCGGTCGCCTCGACGCGACCAACGTGATCGCCCGGCCGGCGTTGACTGTGATCACGCCCGTCTCCATCGACCACACGCACTACCTGGGCGAGACGCTGCCGCTGATCGCCGCCGAGAAGGCCGGGATTCTGAAACAGGGTGTGACCGGCGTGATCGGACGCCAGGATACGGAGGGCGGCACTGAGATCGGTCGAGTGGCCGGCGAGGTCGGGGCGCCGCTCGCTCGCCTGAACCGGGAATGGTCGTTCGAGCGCTCCGACTCGCACCTGCTCGTGCGTGACGCCTCGGGCGAGGGGCGCTACCCGCTGCCCGGACTTGCCGGCGCGCATCAGGTCGAGAACGCGGCGCTCGCCGCCGTCTGCGCCCGGCTCCTGCCCGGCTTCGACATTGGCGACGCAGCCATTGCCAGGGGCCTCCAGCAGGCAAGCTGGCCGGGCCGGCTGCAGCGCATCCCCTGGGCCGGCCTCGCCGGGGGCTGGGAGTTCTGGGTCGACGGCGGCCACAACGAGGCTGCCGCGCTCGCTCTCGCCCGCGTCGCCGAGGGCTGGGCGGAGCGCCCCCTCGACCTCGTCGTCGGCATGTTGAATACGCGCCCGCCCCGGGACTTCCTGCGTCCGCTCGCGCCCTTCGCGCGCCGCATGGCGGCGGTGCCGATCCCCGGTCAGGCCGCGAGCGCGCGGCCTGAGGACATCGAGGCGGCGGCACGCTCGTCGGGCATCGCCTGCGAGACGGACGCCGGCGTCGACGAAGCGGTTGCGCGCCTCACGGCGGGGTCAACGCAGCCCGGCCGCATCCTGGTGTGCGGCTCGCTCTATCTGGTCGGCGACGTGCTCGCAGCCGCAGGCGTACCCGCCGCCTAGCCCGAGCCTTTTACAAATTTACATTGTGCAACAAAGAGTTACGCGAAATTGGCTTCGTTTTGTAATTTCCCGATTTCTTCCAAAGCTCAGACCGCGCCGCGCAGCCACTCGGAGAGCTTGGCCTTCGGCAGCGCGCCGACCTTGGTGTCGGCGACCTCGCCGTCCTTGAAGAGGATCAGCGTCGGAATGCCCCGGATGCCGTACTTCGCCGGCGTCGACGGGTTCGAGTCCACGTCCAGCTTGGCCACCGAGAGCGAATCGCTCATCTCGCCGGCGATTTCTTCCAGCGCGGGCGCGATCGCCTTGCAGGGGCCGCACCAGTCGGCCCAAAAGTCGACCAGCACGGGGCCTTCGGCCTTGAGGACCTTCTCTTCGAACTCGGCATCGCTGACGTGAGTAACGCTCATGGGGACTCCTCCGGGGCGGCGTTGAATGGAATGTAGGGAGCGCTCCAGGCCCCGTCAACGGGACCCGCGAGTGTAATTCAGGGGCGCCTAACTCCCGGCCAGCAGGGCCTTCGCGATGGCGCGCCACTCGTTGCGGAGCGCTTCCTTCGATTCCGGATGGCCTGCTCGCCGGTACCAGTAGCCCGCGTTGCGAAGGTCCCCTTCGACCCGGTGGAGATAGGCGTGAACCCAGGCGCCTTCCGGCCCCTTGTCGGCCTGGGCGAGGTCGTGGGCCTCGTCCCACGCGCCCTTCGCCTCCTGCCACAGCGCCTGGAGCGGCTTGCTCAGCCCTTCCGGCGGTCGGGCGTCCTCGAGCGAGCGTTCGAAGGTCGTCAGGTCCATGGCGCGTCTCCAGTCCGTCGCCCTTTAGGCGGTGCCGTCAGCGGGGGAGGCGAGGGTGATCTCGAAATTGCCGTACACGTCGACGGCGAGTGTCTGCCCCGGATGCACCACCACCGTCGTGACCTCGGTATCGATCACCGCCGGTCCCTCGATCCGGTTGCCGGGCACAAGGCGGCCGCCGTCGTATATGGGCGTCTCGGCGCGGCGGCCCCACTCCGCCCAGTAGACCGAGCGGGACGGGCGGCGCGACTCGGGCGCCGGTTCCGGCTGCAACGCATCGGCTGCGGTCAGCCGCGGCTTGCGCGTGACGCCGGACGCACGGCAGCGGAAGGTAACGATCTCCAGTTGCGCGTTCGGCAGCGCCGCGCCGCGCCCGTAGAGCGCCTCGTAGCGCTGGAGGAACTCCTCGTGCAGCGCGCCCACCTGATCGGCGGCGACGGCCTCGCCCTCCAGCTCGACCTCGACCTCATTGATCTGGCCCTTGTGCCGCATGTCGAGGGTGAACCGGTACTGGCGATCCGCCGGCGCGACGTCATCGGCCGCGAGGTCGGCCGCGCCCCGCGCCTTCAGCTCGGTCAGCATCGCGTTGATCGTCGCGGCATCGAAGGGCGAGCGCATGATGTTGACCTGCTCGTGCACGTGCAGCAGGTCCGCCGCCGCGGCGCCGAACGCACACCACACGGAGGCGGTCTCCCGCTGCGGCACGATCACCTTCGAGACGCCCAGCTCCTGCGCGAACACGCCGGCATGCGTGGGGCCCGCACCGCCGAAGGCGAAGATCACGAAGTCGCGGGGATCGTGGCCCTTCTGGATCGTCACCTTGCGGATCAGGTCGGCCATCTGAAACTCGACGATGCGGGCGATGCCGCTCGCCGTCTCGTCGAGCCCGAAGCCAAGCGTCTCGCCCATCGGCTTGAGCGCCTGCGCTGCGGCCTCGCGGTCCAGGGCGATCGCGCCGCCGGCAAAGTTGTCGGGGTCGAGGTAGCCAAGCACAAGGTCGGCGTCGGTCACCGTCGGCACGGTGCCGCCCCGCCCGTAGCAGACCGGGCCGGGGTCGGCGCCGGCGCTCTCCGGCCCTACGCGGAAGGCACCCGTGGCCTCGTCGATCCAGGCCATGCTGCCGCCGCCCGCGCCGATCACCTGGATGTCCACCTTGGAGAGGTAGT
>JAPPHR010000004.1 GCA_028820995.1 Rhodospirillales bacterium | reverse complement strand
CCAGTGACCGCCGGCGGCGACGGCAGCCCAGGCAAGCGCCGCGCGCCGGTCAAGCTCAGGCGCGCCCGCCGCCGCAAGCCATCGTCGACCCGCTGGCTCGAACGCCAGCTCAACGACCCATACGTTCGCGCCGCGCGCGAGGCCGGCTACCGCTCCCGCGCCGCCTACAAGCTGATCGGCCTGGCCGAGACGGCGGACATCCTGCGGCCCGGACAGCGGGTGGTCGATCTCGGCGCGGCGCCCGGCGGCTGGAGCCAGGTGGCGGCGGCGCGGGTGGGCAGGCGCGGCCGCGTGGTCGCGGTCGACACCAACGCGATGGAGCCCATAGAGCGCGTGGTCGTGCTCACCGTCGATGCGTGCGGCACGGGCGCGCTCGATGAGATCCGCGCCGCGCTGGGCGGCCCGGCGGACCTGGTGATGAGCGACATGGCGGCGCCCACCACCGGCCATGCGCCGACCGACCGGCTACGCGTCTCGGCGCTCTGCGAGAGCGCGCTGGACCTGGCGGAACCGCTGCTTGCCCCCGGCGGCTGCTTCCTCGCCAAGCTGCGCCAGGGGGGCGACAGCGCGCTCCAGGTCCGCCTGCGCCAGGCCTTCGCGCGGGTGCGGAACGCCAAGCCGCCGGCGAGCCGCGCGGATTCTGCGGAGACCTACGTGATCGCCACGGGCTATCGCGGCAAGCCGGCGGAGCCGCCCGCCTAATACCCCCTGGGCGCCGCCTCGATATCGTCCTCCCGTCCGGCGGCGGTGACGATCGCCGCGTCCACCGCGTCGGTCATCACGTCGAGGCTCATCGACGGGAACTCGTGCTCGGGGTACGCCGCGCGCGCGACGTAACCGGGCGAGCATGGCACGTGGATGAAGCCCGCGCGCGTCGGCAGTTCTTTTTCCTGCACGAGATGGAGCGCGGTGTACATGATCTGGTTGCAGAGATAGGTGGACGCCGTGTTCGAGATCTTGGCCGGGACCCCGCGCTCGTTCATCGCCACCACCATGGCCTTGATCGGCAGCGTGGAGCGATAGGCGAAGGGGCCATCGGCGAACACGGGCTCGTCGACCGGCTGGGCATTGGCATTGTCTGGCACCGGGAAGTCCTTGACGTTGGCCGCGGTCCGCTCGACCGAGACCACCGGGCTGCTGGGGTAGAGCCCGAGGCTGATCCAGATGTCCGGTCGGTGGGTGTCGAGGGCTTCGTCCACCAGGGGCGCGATGCGCTCGCTTTCCACCGGCACGCGGAGCGTGATCAGCTCCACGTCGGGATAATTGCGCTCCCGCGCCCGGTCGAGCAGGTCGAGGGTGGGGTTCTCGCTCGCGTGCGACCAGGGCTCGTAGCCGGTCAGCACCACTCGTTTCGCCGCCATGGCACGTCCTCCGGAAGCCGGTGACTGGCCCGAAGCTCGCGCGGATCGCCCGCCCGCGCAACCGCTGACGGCGTCCGTGACCTAATTCCGGTAGTCGGGCTCGGTGCGGTCGAGGATCCGCTTGATTGCGGAAAAATGCTCGACCGCGTAGCGGTGCCTGTTGTCCCGCGACAACTGGCTCACGGTTTCCGCCTCCATCTCGGGCGGTATCGGCTGCAGCGGGCGGCCCGTGCTCATGGCGAGGATCTGAACCATCGCCGCCCGCTCCAGGTAGTAGAGGTCGTCGTAGGTCTTGGCGACGTCGCCGCCCCCTACCATCACACCGTGATTGCCCATGAAGAGGATGTCCTTGCCGTCCATGGCTCGGGCCACGCGGTCGCCCTCGCTCTCGGCCAAAGCCACGCCGCCGTAGTCACGGTCGTAGGCGATGCGGCGGCTGAAGCGAAGCGCGTTCTGGCTCGCGGGCTCGAGCCGGCCGTCCTCGATCATGGCAAGCGCCAGCACGTTGGGCTGATGGGTGTGCATCAGGCAGCGCAGGTCGGGCCGCGCCTTGTGGACGGGCGCGTGAAGACAGATCGCTGTCTCCTCCACCTCTCCCTCTCCCTCGATCACATTACCGTCGAGGTCGATGACGACGAGCGTGCTCGCGCGCACCTCGCTCCAATGGGTGCCGTAGGCGATCAGCAGGAAGCGGTCGTCGCTTCCCGGCAGCATGAGGGAGAAGTGGTTGCAAACGCCCTCGTTGAGCCCGTGATGGCAGGCCATCCGGTAGGCCGCCGCCAGGTCGATCCGCGCTTGGCGTTCTGTCTCGCTCATGGTCCCTCCGCTGCTTACCTCCGCAGACCGCCCGCACGCCCTCGCACGGCCGGGCCAAAGCGGGCACAATCGGCCCGCGACCCGGATGCTCGAACGTGGGAGACGGGCCGATGCGGGCCGCCGACTGGTACTTCGATTTTCTCTCTCCCTTCTCCTATCTGCAACTCGTCCAGTTCGACCGGCTGCCGGCGGACGTCGCCGTCACCTACCGGCCGGTTCTCTTCGCCGGCCTGCTCGGCCATTGGGAGCACAAGGGGCCTGCGGAAATCCCGGCCAAGCGCATCCATACCTACCGCTGGTGCCACTGGTACGCAGGCCGCCACGGCATTCCCTTCCGCATGCCGCCGGCGCATCCCTTCAACCCCCTGCGCCTGCTGCGCCTCGCCATCGCCCAGGGTGTGGAGCCTGCGCTCGTGCGGGCGATCTTCGATGCCGTCTGGGCCGAAGGGCGCGACCTCTCGCGAGACGAGGAGTGGCAGGCGCTCACCGAGCGTCTGGGGATCGCCGATGCCGGCGAGGCCATCGCCCGGCCCGAGGTCAAGGAGGCATTGAAGAAGAGCACCCAGGAGGCCGCCGAGCGCGGGGTCTTCGGCGTGCCCACCTTTGCCATCGGGGGCGAGATATTCTGGGGCTTCGATTCGACCGATCTGGTGCTGGACTACCTGAACGACCCGGCCTCGTTCGCCACCGGCGAATACGCTCGCATTTCCGACTTGCCCATCGCCCAGGCGCGCAAACTTTAGTCGATGGCGTGTCGCCTCAAGAGGGCGATGAAGATGAGGGCGGACCCGAACATGATCAGGCTGTAGGTGGCCGCGGGCACCACGGCGAGGCCGCCGCCGAAGAGAAGCGTCGCCACGGCGATGGCGAGCGTGCCGTTCTGCACGCCGCATTCGATGGAGATTGCGATGCGCTGGCGCGGGCCGCTCGCCAGGAACCGCGCGAGGACGTAGGCGAGCGCCATCATCACCACGTTGAGCACCGCCGTCACGGGCCCGGACTGGCCCATGTACTCGAGAGCGTTCTCGTGCTCCTGGTAGATGGCGGCGGCCAGCACCAGCACGAAGAGCAGGCCTGAGATCCTGCGCGCCGTGGGCTGGACCCGCGTGGCGAAGCCCTCGGCCAAGCGCCGAACCGCGAGGCCGATCAGAACGGGCAGGGCGACAATCAGGAAGACGCCGAGCGCGGTTCCGGCGACGGAGACATCCTCCAAGTCGCCGCCCACGAAGTGGGTGTACGAGAACACAACGATGAACGGGACCGTGACGACGCTGAGCAGGCTGAGGACGGCCGTGAGCGAGATGGAGAGCGCCACGTCGCCGCGCCCGAAGGCGGTGAGCAGATTGGAGGTCACCCCGCCGGGCGCCGCGGCGATGATCATGACGCCGAGCGCCAGTTCAGGCGCGAGCGGCCAGATGCTGACCAGGCCGAAGGCCACCGCCGGCAGCACCACCACCTGCGAGACGGCGCCCACGAAGAAGTCGCGGGGCTGCTTTGCCACCCGCGCGAAGTCGCGGAAGGTGAGCCCGAGCCCCAGCGAGAGCATGATGAACGCCAGCGCAATCGGCAGCACGACGTCCGTCACGATCCCCATGTCCGCGTCCCCCTCGCTGATGGAACTGAACAGGAGCCGGTGAAGGGTGCGCCATGCCGGCCCGGGGTGCAAGGATGTCTAGCCGGGGATCGCCTCGTCGAGGGCGCGGATCAGGCGGTCTACTTCGCCGACCGTGTTGTAGTGGACCATGCTGGCGCGGACGACGCCGCCCTGCCCGGCGAGGTCCAGGGCCTCGATGCAGCGGGCGGCGTAGAAATCCCCGGCGCCGATGGCGACCTCGTGGGCGCTGACGGCGCGCGCAACCTCGCCGGCATCGCGCCCGTCTACCGCGAAGGAGAACGTGGGCGCCCGGACGAGGCGGTCGGCGCTCGGGTTGCCGATCAGGCGGACGCCGGGCTTTGCGACGAGATAGTCAAGCAGCGGCGCGGCCAGCGCCTCCTCATGCGCAGCGATGCGCTCGAAGATCGCTGCGAGCCGGCCGTGGAGCGGCAGGTTGCTCTCCCCTGCGTGGTGGGCGTGGAGCGCATCGAGATAGGCGGTGATACCGGCGAGGCCAGCGCTCAGCTCGTGGTTGGGGCCGCCCGGATTCAGCTTCAGCGGCAGCTCGTCGTCGAGGAAGAAATGGTTGAGCGGCGCCGCCCGCTCCAGATGTTCGCGCTTGCCGAAGAGGAGCGCGAGATGCGGCCCGTAGAGCTTGTAGGTCGAGCACAGGTAGAAATCGACGTCCCACGCCGTCACGTCGATGGCGCGGTGCGGCGCGTAGGCGACGCCGTCCACGCAGGCGAGCGCGCCCGCGTCGTGAATCATGCGCACGAGCGTCGGCACGTCGGTGAAGCCGCCGGTGATGTTGGAGCAGTGGCCGAAGCAGACGAGGCGCGTGCGCTCGTTCAGCAGCGCGGCGAGGCCCTCCGGCTCGAGTGAGAAGCTCTGCTGACCGAAGCGCCACTCGCGCACGGTGATGCCTTCGCCCGAGAGCCTGCGCCAGGCGCCGACATTCGCCTCGTGATCGAGATTGGTGACGACGATCTCGTCACCCTCGCGCAGGCCGGGCCGGAGCGCCTGGGCGAGGAGGAACACGTTCATCGAGGTGGACGGTCCGATCATCACCTCGTCGGGCCGGGCGTTGATCATCGCCGCCATCGCCCGGTGGCTTTCCGCGATCATCTCGGCGGCACGGGCCGAGGCGGGGTAGGCCGCGCCCGGCTGCACCTGATACTCGGCCATGTAGGTGCGGATGCGGTCGAGCGCCTGCGATGCGACGAGGGTGCCGCCCGCGTTCTCGAACAGCGCCCAGGGTCCACTAAGCGCAGGGAAGTGCGCGCGGGCGAAGGCGGTGTCGAGCGGCGCCTCCGCCGCGGTTTGACTCATGCGGCCGCGCCGTCCGCCGCTATTCCGTCGGGCCGCCGGCCTCGGTCCAGGCCTGGAAGCCGCCGGTCAGGTTGGCGACGTCGGCGTACCCCATGTCCTGCAAGGTCTTGGTGGCGAGCGCGGAGCGCCCGCCCGAGGCGCAGTAGATAACCAGCCGCTTGCCGGAAGACAGCGCCGGGCTGTGCATGGGCGAGGTGGGGTCGGCGACGAACTCCAGGAAGCCGCGCGGTGCGGCCACGGCGCCGGCGATGGCCCCGGCGGTGTGCTCTGCCCGCTCCCGCACGTCGACGAAGACGGCATCCCCGCCGTCCACGAGCGCGAGCGCGTCGTCCACCGAGATGCTGGCGACCTCGGCCAGCGCCTCGCCGATCAGTTGCATGGATGGCGTTACCATGATCCCTCCATTCCGGCAGCCCTCGCCGGGCAGGTGACGAGCCCTCTCAGTCCACCTTCGCGGCCACCGCTTCGATCTCGACCAGCCACTCGGGCAGCGCCAGCGCGGGCACGATGATCGCGGTCGATGCCGGGCGAATGCCGCCCAGCGCCTTCTTCCGCGCCGCCGCGTAGGCGGGAAAGTTCTCGTGGCCCACGATGTAGCCGGTGATCTTGACGATATCGTCCACGCCCATGCCGCCCTCGGCCAGCAAGGCCAGGATGTTGGCCCAGGTCTGATCGGCCTGGGCGGCGAAGCCGTCTGCCGTCGTGCCGTCGGGCGCCAAGCCCACCTGGCCTGCGGTGAACATCAGCCGGGCGCCCGGCTGGATCTCCAGCGCCTGGCTGTAGCCGCCGCCGAAGGCCTCGACGACGGTGGCCGGATTGTGCCGCTTCAGCATGGTGCGTCCTCCTCATTCTCGCCGGTATGCGCTATTCGCTCACTCTAGCCCGCATCTCTCGCCAGGGTCACGGGCTGCGCGCCGGCTATGCCGCCTCGCTGGCGAGCCTGTGCGCGGTCTCGACCAGCGCATCCACGTCGGCATCCGTCGTGTCGTGGCGGGTGACGAGGCGGATCGTGGTCGTCGCGGGATCGGTCTCCGGCCAGGAATAGAAGAGGGCGCCGGCCTCGGCGAGCCCGTCGATCACCGGTCGCGGCAGAGTGACGAAGAGCTCGTTGGCCTCCGCAGGCGCCGCCAGCGACGCGCCGGGCACCGCTTCCAGCCCGGCGGCGAGGCGCTGCGCCTGGGCGTTGGCGCGCTCGGCCAGCCGGAGCCAGAGGCCGTCCGCGATGTAGGCCGCGAGCTGGGCCGAGACGAAGCGCATCTTGGAGAGGAGCTGCCCCGCCCGCTTGTGGCGGAAAGCGAGATCGCCGGCGCGCGCGCAATCGAAGAGGACGATGGCCTCGGCCGCGAGCGCGCCGTTCTTGGTCGCGCCGAAGGAGAGCGCATCGACGCCGGCCCGCCACGTGAGGTCGGCCGGGCTGAGCCCGCTGCCGGCAACCGCGTTGGCGAAGCGCGCGCCATCCATGTGGACGGCGAGCCCGTGGCGCCGCGCGATCCCGGTCAGCACCGCAAGCTCGTCCGGCGTGTAGATCTGCCCCATCTCGGTCGACTGGGTGACGCTGAGGCAGGCCGGTTGCGACCAGTGCACCTCGCCCGTGCCGGCGGCGGCGAGCGCGGCCTCCAGCGCGTCGGGAACGATCTTGCCGAAGCGCTCGTCAATGCCGGTCACCTTGGCGCCGCCGGTCATGAACTCGGGCGCGCCGCACTCGTCGTTCTCCACGTGGGCGGCGCGGCCCGCGTAGATCACGCCCCAGGGCGGCGTGAGCGTGGCGACGGCGATGGAATTCGCCGCGGTCCCGGTCATCACCGGGAAGACCTTGACCTCGGTCTCGAAGAGCTCGGAGAACGCTGGCTCCAGGCCTTCGGTCCAGGGGTCGCCGCCATAGGGCGTGGCGGTCGTGCGTGCCGATTCCGCCACTGCGTCGACGATCTCCGGCGCGGCGGACGCCACGTTATCGCTGCGAAAGTCCATTCGTTCCGTCCTTCCTCGCTGGGTTCTTCAGGCGCCGAGCTCGAGCCCGAGCGGCAGGAAGGCCGCGCCGTCCTCGGTCGGCCGCCAGCCCGTGGTCGCGCCCGCCCTGCCGTCCGCGACGGCGGTGATCAGCCAGACCATGTCGGGCTCGAAGATCATGGAGATGTCCGTCTCCGAGGGCTTGGCGCTGCCGTCGGGGTGGGAGTGGTAGACGCCGATGACCGAGTCCGGGCTCTCCCGAAGGTCACGCTCCAGGCGCAGGCGGAGCTTGGGATCGACCTCGAAGCGCCGTGTGCGCGGCGGCTCCGCTACGTTGGCGCTCGCCTCCACCGCTTTCACCCGATAGCCCTCGCCCGGCTCGGAGCGGCCGACGAGGAGGCCGCAGGCTTCCTCCGGGTAGGCCGCTTCGGCAGCCCGTTCGATGGCTTGCAACTGCTCATGCATGAGCCAGACCGAAGCGGCGCTCACGGCGTACCCTCGAGCCCGATATTGGCGACCATGCCGCCGCTGCGCAGGTCGACGATCACGATCCGCTCGCCGCCGTCCGGTACCGCGACCACGAGAATGAGCCGGTGGCCCGCCGCCGTCATCCGCCGCACCTGCGAACCCGGCGGCAGCCCGAGATCGCCCGGCGTAGGAATAGCCGTCGCCTCGGGCATGGCACCTGCGTCCGCTCCTTCCGCAACTGCGTCATCATCCTCGCTCGTGAGCTCGGCCAGCTCGTTGCCCTTCTCGACGAGCTTGAGGCCGATCACGACGAGCCCTGCCGCAATCATCACCCCGAGAACGATGACGATGATCTTGAGATAGGTGATCATGGCCCGTACCGGATATGAGCAACGCCGCCGAAACGCGCCGCCGGTTCACCGTCCCTCGGGCGGAGGATCGCGCGCGGCTCGACCGGCTCCTGGCGGACCACGTGCCGACGCTGTCACGCTCGCGGCTGAAAAACTTGATCGAGACCGGCCGGGTCTCGATCGCGGGCGAGACGATAACGGAGCCCGGATACCGGGTCAAACCGGGCCAGGCGGTGACGCTCGTCATCCCGCCGCCGACCGACGAGACCCCCCACGCCCAGGCCATTCCGCTGCAGATCGCCTACGAGGACGAGGATCTGATCGTGGTGGACAAGCCGGCCGGTCTCGTGGTCCATCCGGCGCCGGGCAACCCGGACCGCACGCTGGTGAATGCGCTGCTCGCCCACTGCGGCGACAGCCTCTCCGGCATCGGCGGCGTGCGGCGGCCCGGTATCGTCCATCGCCTCGACAAGGACACCAGCGGCCTCATGGTCGCGGCCAAGCACGACGCCGCGCACCAGGGGCTCTCTGCCCAGTTCGCGACGCGGCGGCTGAGCCGGACCTATCGCGCGGTCGTCTGGGGCGTGCCGAGGCCGGGCGAAGGGCGGATCGAGGGCGCCATCGGTCGCGATACCCGCAACCGCAAGCGCATGGCCGTGCGCCTGAGCGGCGGCAAGCCGGCAGCCACGCGCTATCGTGTGCTACAATCGTCCACAGCGCTATGGAGCCTCGTCGAGTGCCGGCTGGAGACCGGGCGCACCCACCAGATCAGGGTCCACATGGCGCACGCGGGCCACCCGCTGCTGGGCGATGCGCTCTATGGCGGCGCCCGCAAGCGGCGCCTCGACGAGCGCACGCGAACCGCGATCGCGCACTGCCCCCGCCAGGCGCTCCATGCGGCGGCGCTGGGTTTCGTCCATCCCGTGAGCGGCGCGGAACTCGCCTTCGAGAGCCCCCTTCCGGCAGATATGCGGGCTCTGATCGAGGCATTGACCGCCGTCGGCGGCAGGAGGAAATAAATCACTATAAGTATTCTATAACTGGGCTATAACACTTATGTGAGGCGTGCGGATTTGCCTTGAAAACGCCGCTTTCGCCCGCCAATTCATATCATGTAATCGCAGAGCCGGCCGTAGAGCCTGGGGCGGTTCCTGCGACGGATCGGAGGGGCTCTTTCAGAAGGAGGGATGGAAAGATGACATCGCGCACCGTCCCCATGCCGGCGACCTTTGAGGGGAGCGGCGTCTCCCGCTATCTCCGCGAGATCCGGCAGTTTCCACTTCTCGCGCCCGAAGAGGAGTTCATGCTGGCCAAGCGCTGGCGCGAGCACGACGATGCCGAGGCGGCACACC
>JAPPHR010000083.1 GCA_028820995.1 Rhodospirillales bacterium | reverse complement strand
GCACGTAATCGGCCTGGCGCGGCGAGCGCGGGCTGACCGGGCGCTTGCGGGTGCGCAGCACGAGCCCGGCCTCGGGCTCGGCCCGCGCGGCGGCTGCGCCCTGGGCATCGCCGGCGCCGGGCCCCATCGCCATGCGGATCGCCCCGTCGACCTCGCCGCCTCCCATCGGCAGCCCCTGCTTCAGCTTGTCGTAGAGCGTCCGCAACACCGCCTCGGTGGCCGCAACCGCGGACGGCGGGCCGCTGATCGCGACCTCGTTGCCGCGAGAGCGCAGCACCACCCCAAGCGCATGCTCGATCCGCACCAGATGGCGGTCGTGGTCGCCGAAGAGGAGCGGTAGAAGGGTATTGTCGTCGAAGCGAATCTGCGCGCCGGCCTCGCCGGGCGCCCGGGTTGCGGTACGGCTCACGCGGGAATGCCCCCCATAGACGCCATGTCGGCGGTGCCGTCACGCGCGTTGACGGGCGCACCGGCAGAGCCTGCCAGCGCACCGGCAAGACCGTTGGGCGACGCGTCGATCACGGTCGCCAAGGCTACGCTGCCGATCAGCGCGTCGTCGCCGTCGACGTGGAGCCACTGCATGAACGGCGTGCGCCCGGCGACCTGGCCGGGGTGGCGGCCGCGCCTCTCGAACAGGACCGGGAGCGTCCGCCTCACCATGCCCGCATTGAAGCGCCGCTTCTGATCGTCGAGCACGCGCTGCAGGCGGCTCAGGCGCGCGGCCGCGACGTCGTTCGGCACATGATCGTCTCGCTCGGCCGCCGGCGTACCGGGGCGGGCACTGTACTTGAACGAGAAGGCCTGCGCGTACTCCACCTCGCGCACGAGCGCGAGCGTCGCCTCGAAATCGACCTCGGTCTCGCCGGGGAAGCCCACGATGAAGTCGCTGGAGAGCGCGATTTCGGGCTGCGCGGCGCGCAGCGCCTCCACCAGCCGCAGGTACCGATCGGCCGTGTGGCCCCGGTTCATGGCGGCGAGCACGCGGTCCGATCCCGACTGCACCGGCAGGTGCAGGAAGGGCATCAGCTTGGGCTCTTCGCCGTGGGCGCGGATCAGTGCCGGCGTCATGTCGCGCGGATGCGAGGTGGTGTAGCGCAGCCGTTCGAGCCCCTGGATCGCGGCCAGCCGGCCGATCAGCCCCGCCAGGTCGAGTTCTCCCGCGTCAGTCTCACCGCCAGCCGCGCCGTGATAGGCGTTGACGTTCTGGCCGAGCAGCACGATCTCGCGCGCGCCGGCGGCGACGAGGCGCCGCGCCTCGGCCTCGACCTCTGCGGCGGGGCGCGACTCCTCGGCCCCGCGCGTGTAGGGCACGACACAGAAGGTGCAGAAGCGGTCGCACCCCTCCTGAATCGTGAGGAACGACGAGACCCCGCGCCCGGGTTGCGGACCGGCCAACTCCTCCGGCAAGTGGTCGAATCGCGATTCCGCTGGCATGGACGTGTCGACGGCGGTCCGGCGCGCTCGGGATGCGCGCGCCACCATGGCGGGCAGCCGGTGATAAGCCTGGGGGCCCACGACGATGTCCACGAAGGGCGCGCGCGCCGCGACCTCCTCACCCTCGGCCTGGGCGACGCAGCCGGCGACGGCGAGCAGCATCTCGTTGCCGCCCTTCTCGCGCACCCGCTTCAGCGCCCGCAACCGCCCGAGCTCGGAATAGACCTTCTCCGCCGCCTTCTCGCGAATATGGCAGGTGTTGAGGACGACCAGGTCGGCGTCCTCGATCTCCGTCGTCGAGCCATAGCCGAGCGGCGCCAAGACATCCGCCATGCGGGCGGAGTCGTAGACGTTCATCTGGCAGCCGAAGGTCTTGACGTAAAGCTTTTTCGCCACGGCCTCGCCGTGTGTCGGGGCCTTGCTGGAGGCCGCGCGGCCCGCCAATCGTGCCGCTCCCCACCCCGCCTTCTGGCCGCCGACCCTAGCACCCGCCGCCACCCTGTCAAGCATGCGCCCCGCCGTTTCGAGGTTTGGACAATGGCAAGAAACGGGCCTCTCATTCCGCTTGGGAAAACTCTCCGGTGGCCGGGTCCATGGTCCAGAGTTCGCCGTGGGCGATGTCGAACCAGGCGCCGTGCAGGCTGAGCCGGCCGCGATCCTCTAGGATCGAAACGAACGGGAAGGTCCGCAGGCACGCGAGCGAATGACGTATGGAAGCGCGTTCGAGCGCGGTTTGACGCTCCGCATCCGTCAGCCCGGCGTCGGCCGCGATCTCGTCGGCGGCGGGCCCCAGCAGCGTCATCCACCTGCCGATGAAGTCGCCCGGCGACAGGGGCGCCGCTTCCGGATGCAGCGCTGCGCGAATGCCGCCGCAGCGCCCGTGACCGAGCACGACGATGTGCCGGACCCTGAGGCTCTGCACCGCGAACTCCAGCGCGGCAGAGGTACTCTGGTGAGCACCGTCCGGCTCATAGGGCGGCACCAGGTTGGCGACGTTGCGGACGACGAAGAGCTCGCCGGGCGCCGCATTGAAGATCGTTTCCGGCGCGGACCGGGAGTCGGAGCAAGCAATGACCATGACCTCGGGCGTCTGCCCATGCTCCGCGAGCGCGCGGTAACGAGCCTGCTCCCGGGCAAAGCGGTCATCCTTGAACGCGCGGTAACCATTCAGGAGGAATCCAGGGAAGTCGGTCATCGGTCTCCGTCACCGTCTGTCCGGTCGGCACGCCTGGCTGCGCATACGCGATCTCAGCCGATCAGGCACGGGAGCGCGGGATCAGCATGCGTCTCAGCGTCGACCCCCGATCGACGAAGTGGTGCTTGAGCGCCGCGATGACATGTAGTCCAACCAGGCCGATACCCCCGTACGCAACGTAGTAATGGATGTCGATGGCGAGATCGCGGGTCTCTGCCGTGACGTTGAAAAACGCGGGCACATCGAACAGCCCGAACATGTCGATGCCGGCACCCTCCGAGGTCGAGATCAGGTAGCCGGTGACCGGGAGGAGGACCATGAGCGCGCTCAGGAGCCAATGCATCGCCGTGGCGCCTGCGCGTTCGTAGGGCTTCACCTCCGGTCCGTATCCGGGGTAACGATCGGCGAGCTTCCAGCTGAACTTCGCCAACGCGAGCGCCAGGACCACGATCCCGATCGCCTTATGCAGCGCGAGGGAATCGTTGTACCAGGGATCGTAATAGGTGAGCCCGACCATCCAGGCGCCGAGCCCGACGAGGCCGACGATGCCGAGCGCGATGGCCCAGTGAAGGCCCGAGGCGACGATGCCGTAGTGGCCGGCGCCGCTCCGCCACATCGCCGTTCCGCTGATGTCCGCCCCGGCCGCCGGCCTATCGGCGGATGCCCTCGATGAAGAGGAGAAGTTCCATGGATTCGGACGCGGGACCTAGGTTGTACCCCATGCTGAATTCCGAGCGCGTGAGCGATACCGTGCCTTCGAACCCGGCGCGGTAGCCGCCCCAGGGGTCCTTGCCCTCGCCCACTTTCTTCACAGCGATGGCGATCTCCTTGGTCACGCCATGCAGGGTCAGATCACCCGTCAACGTCCCGCTTTCGCCATCGCCCTCGTACCCGGTGCTGACGAAGGTCGCCGTGGGGAATTCGTCCACGTTCAGGAAGTCGGCCGAGCGCAGATGCTTGTCGCGTTCGGCGTGATTCGTATCGACGCTGGCCGTGTCGATTTCGACCGAGATCGACTGTCCCTCCGGCCCCGCGTCGGGATCGAAGGAGAAGCTGCCGGATACGTTCTCGAAGGTGCCGATCATCCAGGAGACGCCTATGTGCGAGATCTTGAACTGAACGAAGCTGTGTCCCGCATCGATCCTATAGTCGGCGGCTTCGCTGGACGCCGCCGAAAATACGAGGGCAGCCGCAGCGAGAACGGTTCCCAGAGCGCGTTTGATCATTGCCTATGTTTCCTTGCGAAGAACCGACAGGGGCGGCGCATGGCTCAGAGTGCCTCAGCGACGGCCTTGCCGAGGTCTTGGGTACTGGCGCTGCCGCCGAGGTCGGGGGTGAGCGGGGCGCCGTCGGCGAGCACCGTCTCGATGGCGTTCTCGATCGCGCGCGCCGCATCGCCGTGGCCGAGATGATCCACCATCATCGCGCCGGTCCAGATCATCGCGACCGGGTTAGCGATGCCGCGCCCGGCGATGTCCGGCGCAGACCCGTGAACCGGCTCGAACATGGAAGGATGCTCGCGGTCAGGGTTGAGGTTGGCCGCCGGCGCGAGCCCCATGCCGCCGGCCACCGCCGCGCCGAGATCGGAGAGAATGTCGCCGAACAGGTTGCTGCCCACCACCACGTCGAACCAGTCCGGATGCTGCACGAAGTGCGCGCTCAGAATGTCGATGTGGTAGCTCTCGGTCTCCACGTCCGGGTGCTGCGCGGCGTGAGCCGCAAAGCGCTCGTCCCAGTAGGGCATGGTGTGAATGATGCCGTTCGACTTGGTTGCCGAGGCGACGCGGCCCCGCCTGGTGCGCGCGAGCTCGAAGGCGTAGCGCATCACGCGGTCGACCCCCAGGCGGGTGAACACGCTCTCCTGCACCACCGCCTCCTGCTCGGTGCCGGCGTAAATCCGCCCGCCCATCTCCGAATACTCGCCCTCGTTGTTCTCGCGGACGATGACGAAGTCGATGTCGGCCTGGCTGCGGCCCGCGAGAGGCGAGCTGACGCCCTTGAGCAGCTTGATCGGGCGCAGGTTGACGTATTGCCGAAAGGCGCGGCGCAGCGGGATCAGCAGGCCCCAGAGCGACACATGGTCCGGCACGCCGGGGAAGCCCACCGCGCCCAGCAGGATCGCATCGAACGGGCGCAGCACCTCGATCCCGTCCTCCGGCATCATCCGGCCGGTCTTGCCGTAGGTCTCGCAGTTCCAGGCGAAGTGCTGCCAGTCGAAGCGCACGCCGAAGCGCCGGCCCGCGGCCTCCAGCACCCGCATCGCCTCCGGCATGACCTCGTTGCCGATGCCGTCGCCGGGAATTACCGCAATTCGATAGTGCGCCATGGACACAGCCTCCGCTCGCCGGCGGCTGACCCCCAACCGGCGGCGCGCACTCTAGCCCAGAACTCTCGCCGCGGTCATCGTCCGCGGCGCGCTTCCCGGCTGACAGGTTCTATGGGTTGGGCGGCAAGGTGACGAAATCAGGCCGCAAGGTTCAATCCCAGGCTCCTGATCCGCTAGCCCTCCGCCGGCGATACATGCTGCTGCAAGAGCGAGAGGTATGTGCTTGCGATGGGCCGAAGGCGCCCCTGTTCGGTGAGCATTCCGCAATAGTTGTTGTCGCGTTCGACATAGCCGTTGCCGAGCGCAACCAACTCACCGGATTCGAGGTGTCGGTCGACAAATCCCCGCCAGCCGAGCGCGATGCCTTGCCCCGAGGCGGCGGCGGCCAACGAATAGAGGTAATTGTCGTAGCTCGTGAACCGGGGCGGAGGCTCCGGGTGTCCGACAGCCTGAAACCAGTCGTCCCATGACGCCCAGCCCTTGTTGGGCAAGCCGGGCTGGAGAAACGCCAGGTCGCTCCACCCGCTGACGGGTCCATTCAGCGTTTTCGCATGGTTCGCCGCGAATTCGGGTGAACAGACGGGCCTCACCGCTTCCGAAAAGAGCACCGTACGGTCTTTCGATCCAATCACCTGGTGCCAATCCAGGATCACATCGGGCACCGGATCGAGAGGTAACTTTCGCGAGTAGCTGTTGAAGATCACGGTGCCGATTTGAGTCTGTTCGCCGAGTGCCTCCTGGAGCGCGTTATGGCGTGGCATCAGCAGGTAATGCGACGCCGTTTCGGAGCAGGCGACCATCACCTGTCCGGGCGCAGAAGGCTGGATGGCCTCGGAGGTGGCCGTCTTGATCAGGCTGAGCCCAGGGGCGATCTTCTCGTGATAACGCCGTCCCGCTTCCGTGAGTCTTACCCCGGTTCGGGACCGCTGAAACAGGGGAGCGCCTATCAGCTTCTCAAGGTTTGCGATATGGCGACTAACCGCGGGCTGCGAAATCCCCAGGTCCTTCGCCGCCCCGGCGAAACTGCCAAGCCGGGCCGCGCAATCGAAGGCGATCAAGACCGTCGTCGTGGGCCAGCGGTAAGAGTTATCTTTCGCCATAACGAGTTTGATACAGGCATAATACTGGCAACGCAATTTATTTGGATAGAGCACTAATCATTTGGTTATGTGTAAATAACATTTTCATTATATCTATGCCCAGCTTTGTCGCATATATATGTTTATGAGTTATATATATGCCTCATGCTGCTCGATGCTTGCGTCGTCAACCTCCGCGTAGCACTGACTGACATGCGTAACTCGTAGATCGTATCTGTGCGCAATGTGCCGAAAACTATGCAGGAAGGAGGCACAAAATGTCGGGCGGCGCGGAGCCGCCGGCCCGCGCCTGATCCTCCGGCGGCAATTGCGCACTGGTGTCGCCGTGCGGCCGGTCTGGCGCCGTTCCGGCCCCGCCTCTATGATGGACGCATCGCCATGCGCCGCGCCGGTCTTTCTCAGGCGCGCATCGGCGACGGCCTCTACCCTGCGCGGCGCAGGCAACAAAGCGATGAGAAGTCATCGCATGCGATGACCAGGGGGCGAAAACGCCTACACCCGGTCATCTTGCCGCCCACCCGGCATCGTCCGGCACAGACGGGCGGACAGGGAGGGCACGATGAAACACAGCAAGCATCTCTACTATCATCTCTCGCGCCGGCGCTTCATCAAGGGCTCGCTGGCCGCCGGCGGCGTCATCGTCGGCGCGCCTGCCGTGCTCAAGGGGCTGACCCGCCAGGCCAAGGCCGACTACGAGCCGGGCGTGATCCGCTTCCGGGCGGCAGGCACGACGGCGACACCGGGCGATTGGTCTCTCTTCGAGAAGGAGACCGGCCTCAAGATGGTGGCGACCGTCGAGAAGGACGATCCCGGCGTCTTCTACAACGACGTGATGGTCAACGACGCGGGCGATCGCTTCGACATCTACCTCTCGCTCGCCGGTGTGCAGCAGACGCTGGCCGAGGGCGGATGGGTGCTGCCCATCGACGGCTCCCGGCTCAAGAACTGGGCCGGGGTCTCGTCCGACGTGAAGGACATCCCGCTTCTCAAGCCGGACGCCGAAGGCCAGAACTGGGGCGTGCCGATCTACATGAACGCCGATACCTTCGGCTACTTCCCGGCCGACCTCGACGAGCCCCGGCCGCCGGACCCGGTCTCCTGGGGCCTGATCTTCGACAGCGAAAAGACCATGGGCCGCGTCTCCATCGACGACAACTATTTCAGCCTCTCGTGGGCCGCGGGCTACATGAAGGCGGCGGGCCTCGCCGACATCAGCGACTCCGCCAACATGACCGCGAGCGAGGTCGAGACGGTCGCGGACTACATGATCGAGCGCAAGAAAGCCGGCCAGTTCCGCAACCTGTGGAACACCTACGACGACCAGATCTCGAATTTCGTGAACGGCGAGGTGCTGGCGATGCGCTGCTGGGAGCCGGCGGTCAAGGACGCCCGCGGCCAGGGGCTCGACGTGGTCTATGCGGTCACGGACGAGTTCTACATCAAGTGGATGCAGGCGGCGTTCATCCCCTCGCAGGCGGAGGACCGCAACCTCGACGAGATCTACACGGCCATCGACTGGCTGCTCGGCGGCGGCTACGCGGCGACGCTCACGCCACTGCGCGGCTACGTGACCTCGCGCCCCGACCTCGGCCTCGAGTACGCCAAGGAGATGGAGATGGGCGACGACGTGGTCGCGTCGATGGAGGAGAACCTCTTCAAGATCGAAGTCAAGTTCGCCCAGCCCGAGTTCTGGTTCTCCGGCGTGCCGGACACGCTCGCCGAGCATGAGCGGCACATGGCGAGGTTCAAGAACGTCTAATTCCGCTCCCTTCGCGGGGAGAGAATTGGCGTAGGGATGGCTTCAGGCGCGCGCGCGGCCCGCTCCCGCCGGCCCGTCTGGCCGCTCCCAGGTTTCGGCCCTTCCTTCGATACTCGGGGGAAGGGCCTTTTCGTCTGGCTGCCCGTATCGCATTGGACTGTCTACGGCTTCACCACGGTCTGGGTGCTGGGCGTCCTGGTGCCGCTCGTGCTGCTCGTCCTCTTCTCCTTCCTCAAGACCCGCGGCATCCAGTTCATCTTCGAGCCCACGCTCAGGGCCTACCTCGACATCTTCGAGTACGCGGGCTGGCCGGTGATCCTGCGCTCGCTCCGCATCGCCGCCACCGTCACGATCATCGAGTTGATCATCGCCTTCCCCTTCGCGCTCTGGCTCGCCAAGGGCACGCGGTCCGACGCCGTCAGGCTGACGTTCTTCACGCTGCTCATGGTGCCCTTTTTCCTGAGCCCGGCCTCGCGCACCATCGTCTGGCGCGTCGTGCTGGGCCGCAACGGGCTGGTCAACTCCGTGCTCATGTCGCTCGGCATCATCGACGAGCCGGTGGACTGGCTGCTCTTCTCCGAGCCCGCAGTCCACTTCGGGTTCATCGGCCCCTACTTCCCGCCCATGGTGTGGCCGATCTTCCTCTCCATCTCGCTCATCGACGACGAGCTGCTGGAGGCGAGCCGCGACCTCGGCGGGCACCCCAGGCACACGCTCCGCCACATCATCATTCCGCTCGCGATCCCCGGCGTCGTTGCCGGCATCGTTTTCACGTTCGTGCCCATGCTGGGCGACACGGTGGTGGCCCACCTCATTGGCGGCGGCAACGTGCTGCTGCTCAGCTCGTCGATCTATGACCTGATCACGGTGATGAACTACGCCGCGGCCGCCGCCATGGCGGCGTTCGTGCTGGCACTAATTCTCATTCTTCAATTACCGCTGATCATCACGATCCGCTCCATCGGCGGGGTGAACGAGATCTTCGCGAGCCTGAGACGATGACGGGCGGGGGCTACCCCTCACAGCGCATCGCCACCTGGCTCACCGTGGCGGTGGGCTCGTTCGCCGTCTTCCTGATCTATGCGCCCATCGTGTGGCTCGGCGTGATGTCGGTAAGCGAGCGCCCGTTGAGCGGCATTCCCTGGCCGCTCGGCAGCGTGTGGTACGACGAGCTGTTCCGCGACACCCGCAAGTGGCTGAGGCCCCTGGAGCTCAGCCTGCTGATCGGCGTCATGGTCGCCGCCTGCTGCGTAGTGAGCGCGACGCTGGTCGGCCGCGCGCTGCCGCGGATGAAACGGCGCGGGGGGCTGTTGATGGTCTTCCTGCTGCCGCTGTTCTTCCCCGGCATCGTCACGGGCGGCGCCTTCTTCATGCACTACAAGGCGCTTCTGGGCCTGAAGATGGGCGTCTGGTCGCTGGTGCTCGGCCACTTCGTCTGGGCCTTCCCGTTCGCGCTGCTCGCGATGCTCGTGGTGACCGCGCGCTTCGACGAGCGCCTGACGGAGGCGGCGTCGGACCTCGGCGCATCGGCCTGGCACCGCTTCTGGCACATCGAGGCGCCGCTGCTGAAGCCGGGCATCGTGGCGTCCGGGTTCTTCGGCTTCCTGCTGTCCTTCAACGAGCTGCCGCGCAGCATCTTCCTGCGCTCGGGCGAAATCACGTTGCCGCTGCATCTCTGGGCCGAGTCCTCGTCGCACGTTAGCTCGGTCCCGCTGATCTACGCGATGAGCACGCTGATCACCATCGCCAGCACCGTGCTGACGGTGATCGCGCTGCGCATGCTCTTCTTCGGCAGGAGAGCCAGCTTTTAGCGCAAGAGGCACGCGCCAAGGCACGCCAACACAGGGAGACAGACGATGTCAGGATTCGCCGAGTACGCGTCCTACGACGGGCTGGGGCTGGCCGCGCTGATCCGCCGCAAGCAGGTCTCGCCGGACGAGGTGCTGGAGGCTGCGATCGCGGCCATCGAGCGCCGCAACCCGGAAGTCAATGCAGTCATCCACAGGATGTTCGACGAGGCCCGTGCGGCGGCGCCCGCGACGGAGGGCGCGTTCGCAGGCGTGCCCTTCCTGCTGAAGGATTTGGGGGCCCATTGCGCGGGCGCGCCGTACACCGCCGGCGCCCGAATCCTTGCGGAGAACGTTCCGGACTACGACACCGAGCACACGCGGCGCTTCCGCCAGGCGGGGCTCGTGATCCTCGGCAAGACCAACACACCGGAATTGGGTTTCTGCGCCAGCACTGAGCCGGACTTCTTCGGCCCGACGCGCAATCCGTGGAACACCGGGCGCACCGCCGGCGGCTCCAGCGGCGGCTCGGCGGCGGCGGTCGCCGCGGGCATGGTCC
>JAPPHR010000130.1 GCA_028820995.1 Rhodospirillales bacterium | reverse complement strand
TCTCCCGCGTGCTCTCCTGCGACGCGCCTCCGCAGGGATCCCCACCGCTCTTCGACCCCGCGCTGATCCGGGCCGACACCGACCCGGTCGCCTTGGCGAATAGCCTGGCGGCGAGCGGCGAGCGACGCTTCTCCCTCTGCCTGCAGGGGCCGCCGGGCACGGGCAAGAGCGCCTTCGTCCGCTTCCTCGCCGAGCACATCGGATTGGAGGTGATGCAGAAGCGCGCCTCCGACCTGATGTCGATGTGGGTCGGGGGGACGGAGCAGAACATCGCCGCCGCCTTCGCCGAGGCGCGCGACACCGGCGCCTTCCTGATCTTCGACGAGGCGGACTCGCTGCTCGCCGACCGGCGCTTTGCCCACCGGTCCTGGGAAGTCAGCCAGGTGAACGAGATGCTTACGTGGATGGAGAGCCATCCGCTGCCCTTCGCCTGCACCACCAACTTCGGCGAGCATCTGGACACTGCGACGCTCCGGCGCTTCGTCATCAAGGTTACGCTCGACTACCTCTCGCCGGGGCAAGCGGAGGCGGCCTTCCGCACCTATTTCAGCCTCGCGCCGCCTACGGAGGTCGCGAGCCTCACCGCGCTGACGCCCGGCGATTTCGCGGTGGTGCGGCGGAAGGCCGCGCTCCTGGGCCGGCTGGAGGCGCCGGAGGCGCTGGCCGCCATGCTGAGCGCCGAATGCGCCGCCAAGCCCGACCGGCCCCGGCCAGTGGGGTTCAGGGCATAGGCGCAACGTTGGCAGGCGCTGCAGGTTCCGTGCCCCGTGCCCACCCGCTAGGGTGAGGGGCATGGAACCCGCGGATCAGGAAGACGGCAACAGGATGCGTTACGCACGCTTGGCGGACATCGTGGAGCTGGCAGTCCTGATGCAGGGCCGGCATTCCGGCGTGACGCTGGACGAGATGGAGGCCCGGTTCGGCGTCAGCCGGAAGACGGCCGAGCGCATGCGCGACGCGGTCGAAATGGCATTCGGTCCGCTGGAGCTCGCGGAGAGTGACGACAACAAGAATCACTGGCGGCTGCGCTCGGATGCTGTTCGCCGCCTCGTCCCTCTCTCGGCCGAAGAGCTGGCCGAGCTCGAGGCCGCCGCGGAGACCCTGGAGCGCACCGGCTTCGAGGCACGCGCGGTGGCCCTGCGGGAGCTCGACACCAAGCTCCGCGCCACCCTGCAAACGGGCAAGCTGGAGCGGCTTGAGGCCGACATCGAGGCGCTGGTGCAGGCCGAAGGCCTCGCCATGCGTCCCGGCCCCAGGCCACGCCTCGACGGGGAACTGCTCACGCGCCTGCGCGAGGCCATCGCGACCTGCCGCATCGTCGAGGTCCGCTACCTGTCGCAGTCCACCGGCCGGCACAGCCGCCAGCGCATCGAGCCCTACGGCCTGCTCTACGGCAACCGCGCCTTCCTGGTGGGGCGAACAGACTGGAAGAAGGCGAACATGCGGCTGTGGCGGCTCGCGAACATGAGCGAGGCTCGCGTGACGAGCGAGAGCTTCGCGCGCGACCCCGACTTCGATCTGGAGGCTTACGCCCAGCGCTCCTTTGGCACCTTCCAGGAGGAGCCCATGGACGTGGTGCTGCGTTTCACGCCCGAGGTGAAGCGAGACGCTTCTGCCTTCCTCTTCCACCCCAGCCAGACGATGGAGGAGAACGCCGACGGCACGCTCACGGTCCGCTTCACCGCCGGCGGAATCGACGAGATGTGCTGGCACCTCGTCACCTGGGGCGAAAGCGTGAGCGTGGAGCGGCCTGTCCGCCTGCGCCAAGGCCTGGCTGCAGTGTGCGCGTCGCTCGTGGCGCATCACGGAGAATCCTGACATAACGAGAATAGTCCTTGCCAAACGAGATCCAGGGCAAAGAGGTGTGTCATGACAACGATGGTCGAGTATCTGTCGAATTGGAAACAACCCTTGCCCGATTGGTTGGGTCTTGGCGATTTCTCTTTGCGTAATTTCTATGGTGGTCGAACCGTGTTTTATCCAGGTTCGGGTGCTGATAGTCATCCCTTGGCCATTTTCAACAAGAGTCACAGCGCTCATTGTTTCTTCTTCGTCGATCAAGAGTACACCGCTCCAAATCCTGTCGAAAGACTAGGTAGATCTCCTCTCGGATATGAAACGATTTTCGAAAAGCACTATTCTGTCGCAGAGTTAAAGAGAGAAAGCGTAAATCAGTTGCCGAAGAACAAACTAAACTTGCTTGAGACTGAACCAACCTGCATTGGTCCTAGAGCGTATGGCCACACGTCAAATCCAGAAATGCAAGCCGCTGCGGATTCGAAGTCTGCGGTGCGGCTGCTTGTGTACGAACGAAATTTAACCTTGGGCGAAGATCATGGAGCGGAACGATTTGCTGTATTCTGCCTAGGAATGGAGGCACGTACAGCATATGAGTGGTTCTACGGCACAATGTTTCGAGATAGTCCCCCATTCGCAATATTGCTCCAGGATCATGGTTTTGGAGACGATTTTGCCACCAATCGAGACAATGGGTTTGGTGATCCCGATGGTGTGCTATATCGCACCGCAGAAGAAACCGGGTTACCAGAATTCTTGATCGTTGCGGAAAACACGAGAAGCTGGCGCGACTATGTTCGATTAAAGGGCGTTGATCCAGATATCGGCGGCATGGCGGGACACAAGCGACGCCTCTTCGAGCGGAAGGGATAACCGCAACAGGAGTATGGGGTCAGCCAAGTCCCGTTGACGCTCGGAGAGGCAACATGGGCTCAATGAAAGATAGGTTGGTGACGGTGTTTTGATTCGATTTGGGTAGCCGCCCCGACCAGATTGACATTTGTTCGTCCAAGCTTGTGGCGGAGGCATGCAGGAGACTTCCTTTTCCGCTTTGGCCAGACGATGGAGAAGAATCCTGATGGCACCCTCACCGTCGTCCGCTTCGCCGCCGGCGGCCTGGACGAGATGTGCTGGCATCTCGTCACCTGGGGCGAGAGCGTCATGGTCGAGAAACAGCCCGGCTCCGCCAGTGCCTCGTCTCAACGTGCGCGGGTCTTGCGACGCATCATAACCGGAATGACTAGGAGAGCCCTCGATGGCATTACAGGGAACACTGGATGGTCTCTGCGGTCCATACGCGATCGTAAATGCCTATCATCTTTGCGATCTGGACGAGGACTGGTTGGGACAGGACATTTTAGAGATTTCATGTTCTGAGCTTCAGGGCTGGCCAGATGCCCTTTGGTCAGGAACTTCCTTCGCACAGATGAGGCAGATGCTGGATGCCTGTCAACAGCGGCTCAGGAGTGCATATGAGGAAACCAATGTCGACTATCCCATTACGGTAGACTACCCCTTCGAAGAGCAAGTTCCTGCAACGAGCAAAAGGTATTGGAAGGAATTTGATAATAAATTCAAGAACAACAATGTCGTTTGCGGAATTGCGGGAATGGAACACCCCGATAAGCATTGGTTTGCGTTTATAAACTGGAGAGATTCGCTCCTCGCGTTCGATTCCTTTACCGCACCGTGGAGCGGATTTCATCGCATGCCTCGAAGTCGAATCCACGCAGGATCAAGAAACATAAGTGACTACGTATTGAATCGGGAAGAGTTGATTGTTTTCTATCAGGTATGACAACGCCCTCAGCGTTTCCCGTTATCAGACTGGTTTCATTTTCCCAACGATCCACTGAAAACGCCGTGAGAATGGAACAAACAGGACGCCACACTGTCATCGCCCATAGCCTGCTCAAGATGCGAGAGCTGCGGCTTGAAGCCGCGCGGGGGCGGCGGCATGGGCTGCAGATAATGACCTTCGAACAGCTGGTGGCGCGGCTTGCGGGCGGGTTTGCGCGGTCGGTGGATGACGATGCGTTGCGCAAGGCCAGCACGACCGTGTTGCCGGAGACAGCGCTGGGCGAGCTCGACGGCATCAAGGCGTTGCCCGGCATAGTGGGCACCGCCGCGGACACCCTGCGCAAGGCGTGGCGGGCCGGCGTTGATCTTCAGGCGAACGCTGGCGAGCATCCGGGTCTCCAGTCGATTGCCAGCCTGGAGTTGGCGGTTATGGAGGCGCTGCCGCCGGCGATGATGCAACCCGGCGACCTCGTCGCGGCGCGGACACGGCTGGAGCATGCGCCGTCGCGGTTGAACCCATCGAGATCGTTGGCCTTACGTGAGCATCCGGTGAAGGCCGCGCTCCATTCGGCATGATTTTGCCGGCGCTGGACGCTTAGTCGGTTTCGAGTGAAGAGTGTCAGTTAACATTCCCGCTTGAACTTGGATCGGTTCTGAACCACATCGGATTGCCGAGACTTCCCGTCGGGTTTTGGAACGGGGGACCGAGACCATGAAGATCGCGGTCGTCTACAACCGGGACAGCAAGAACGTGATCAACCTGTTCGGCATGCCGAACCGGGAGAAGATCGGGCTGCGGACGATCAAGCGCCTGGCCGATGCCCTGAAGAAGGGCGGGCACCAGGTTATCTCGCTGGAAGCGGACAAGGACCTCGTCGACAGGCTCGAGGACTTCATGCCGCAGGTCGTCCAGGGCGAGCGGCCTGGCATGGTGTTCAACGTCTCCTACGGGCTGCAGGGGCAGGCCCGCTACACCCACGTGCCGAGCATTCTTGAGATGGTGGGCATCCCCTATGTCGGCTCCGGCCCCCTCGGCCATTCGCTGGCGCTCGACAAGGTGGTCACCAAGATGCTGCTGCGCCAGCGCGGCGTTCCCACGCCCGACTTCGCCGTGCTCGACACGCCGGAGGCGGAGCTTCCGCCGGACCTCGCCTACCCGATGATCGTGAAGCCGAAGAACGAGGCGGTCTCCTTCGGGCTCAAGGTGGTCGACGACGAGGATGCCCTGCGCGAGGCGGCATCCGTCATCTTCAACGAGTTCCGCCAGCCGGTCCTCGCCGAGCAGTACATCACCGGCCAGGAGATCAACGTCGGCATCCTGGGCAACGATCCGGTGGAGGCGTTTCAGCCGGTCCTGCTCGACTTCGGCGACGGCGCGCAGATTTACACCTACGAGGACAAGACCGGCCGCAGCGGCCGGGAAATCCGGCCGGTCTGCCCCGCACCCATCGGCGACGACCTTACGGAGAAGGCCAAGGATATCGCCATCCAGACCTTCAAGGTGCTGGGCCTGAACGACTGTGCCAGGATCGACATGAGGCTCGACGACGCGGGGCAGCTCTTCGTCCTCGAGGCCAACTCGCTGCCGAGCCTCGGCGAGCACGGCTCCTACCTGGTGGGCGCGGACCACGCCGGCCTCGACTTTACCGGCTTCGTGAACCGGCTGGTTGACATCGCGACGGCCCGCTACTTCGGCACGCCCGGCGTGTCGCCCATGGAAGGAGGCTCGAAGGATACCCACGGCCTGATTCTTCAATACGTCACGCAGAACCGGGAAGGACTCGAGCGGCATCTTCGGGACTGGGTGCAGCTCTCGAGCACCACCAACGATCCGGTCGGGATCGAACACGCGGTGGCCAAAGCGGGTCGTACGCTCGAAGGATTGGGGCTGAAGCCGGTCAAGGATCTCACTGACGGCCCCGAGGTCTGGACCTGGGCCACGTCCGGGTGGCGTGACGGCAGCGGCGGCACGTTGCTCGTCGCGCACCTTGATACGCCGGTCGACGCGGCCGTTGCCGCGCAGCCGTACCGGCGCGATCCCGAGTGGGTGTACGGCGAAGGGATCGGCACATCCCGCGCGCCGCTGGTAATCATGGAGTACACCCTGCGGGCGCTGCGCCGGCTGCGGAAGCTCAGCCGCACGCCGCTGGCCGTCCTCCTTTACACGGACGAAGGCCGCAGCGCCCTGCATAGCGCGCAGCTCATCCGCGAGGCGGCGGGCAGGGCCAAGCGCGTGATCGTCCTCAGCCCGGCCCAGAGCACCAGCGACCTCGTGACCAACCGGCGCGGCTCGCGACGCTATCGCCTTTCCGTCGAAGGAGAGCCGCTGCGCCCGGGTCAACGCTCCAGACGAGTCCCCGTCCTGCGCTGGACCTGGAACAAGCTCGACCAGATGACGGAGATGTCTTCCGCGAAGACGCGGCTCAGTGTCGAAGTGCTGGATATCGAGCCCGAGCGACACCCGATGATGACCCCGCATCGGGTCTCTGCCACGGTCATGGTCAGCTACTACAACGTCGAGGATGCGAAGCGCGTCGAGGCGCGGATGAAGGAGATCCTTGGCTCGAAGGAGCGGCGGTGGAAGCTGACCCTGCTGTCCGATCGTCCGCCGATGAAGGAGCGGGCGCCGGGATTGCGGCTCGCGAAGTCGATCGAAGGCGTCGCGCAGGAACTCCAGCTCCCCGTGAAGCGTCAGTCTTCGGCATGGCCCTCCATCGCCGGTCTCGTTCCGGCCAAGGTCGCCTGCATCTGCGGGGTCGGCCCGGCCTGCCGCGATCGCGGCACCGCCGGGGAGGCGGTGCAGCGCGTCAGCCTGGTGCAGAGGACGCTGCTGCTGGCGGCCTTCCTGTGCAAGCCCCAATAGGAGCGGTCGCGATGGGCAGCGCCGTGGGCAGTGTCAGAACGGTCGCTGGCGGCCGGCGCACCGCCGCGCGACAGCAGCGGGAGGCTGAAATCCCGGAGCCGCAGCGAATCGCCGCGTCCCGCAAGGGAATGGTCGCGACCCAGCATCACTGCGCCACTCGCGCGGGCGTTCGCATGTTGGAGGAGGGGGGCAACGCGGTGGATGCCGCCGTCGCCGCGGCGCTTGCACTGGGCGTCTGCGAGCCCGCCGCGTCGGGGATCGGCGGGCAGACGATGATGCTCGTCCACCTGGCGGAGCCCAAGCGCACCTTCGCCCTCGACGGTTCGTCCCGCGCCCCCAATCGCGCGGTCTCGGAGGTGTTCTCCGACCGCCGGCGCGAGGTTCGACGCGGGTACAGGGCGTCGACGGTTCCTAGCTCGCTCGCGACCTACCACTACGCGTCGAGCACCTACGGCAGCCTCGACTGGTCGAAGGTCTTCAAGCCCGCCATCGAGCTGGCGCAGGAGGGCTACGCGGTCAGTGCCCTGCAACATGCGCTGACGCAGCGTGAGCGGCAGCGTCTCATCGAAGGGACGGCCGCACCCTTCTTCCTGGAGAACGGCAGGGCCTTGCGGACGGGGCGGACACTTCGCCAGCCCACGCTGGGGCGAACGTTGGAGCGCATCGCCCGCCAAGGCGTCGAGGAGTTCTACCTGGGCGAGACGGCAGACCTGATACACCAGGACATGGAAGCCAACGACGGCCTGATTCAGAAGGACGACCTCGCCCAGATTCCCTATCCGATCGAGCGGCGCCCGCTCACGGCCCGCTTCGAGTCAAGCCGGGTGTTCACCATGCCCCCGCCCGGCGCCGGGCGCATGCTCGTGCAGATGCTGAACGTCTACCAGAACCTGCCCGAGCGCGCCGCCGATCCCGACACGCCCCTCGGCGCCGTGTTCCTGGCGGAGACGATCCGGCGCGCCTCCCTCGACCGGCAGGACCGCCCCTACGACCCCAACTTCTATTCCCAGGTCTCGGACCGGGAGATGCTCCAGCCCGAGTACGCCAAGCGGCTCGCACGGCGGATCAGCCGGAGAATACAGAGCCGCGGCGAGACCACGCATCTGTCGGTCATGGACGGGGCCGGAAACGTCGTCGCGCTGACGCAGTCGATCGAGAACGTGTACGGCTCCTGCTGCGCCTCTCCCGATCTCGGCTTCCTCTACAACAACTACATGAACGCGTTCGAATACGGCGATGCCTCGCATCCCTACTACATGCGGCCGAACGCGGTGCCCTGGGCCAGCGTCGCGCCCACGGTGATCTTCCGGGGCCGCCGGCCGTGGCTCGCGATCGGATCGCCCGGCAGCGAACGGATCGCGCCGTCGATACTGCAGGTCCTGCTCCGCCTGCGGCACTCCTCGCCCTTCGCCGCGGTGGAGGCGCCGCGCATCCATTGCTCGCTGGACGGGAAGGTGTCGCTGGAGGCGTCCCGCATCCGGGACGACGTTCCGGCCCGGCTGCGCCGGCACGGCTTCGAGGTCGTCCCGCGGGAAGCCTACAGCTTCTACATGGGGTGCGTGCAGATGGTGCTTCGCGACCACAGGTCCGGCGAGCTAATCGGCGTCGCGGACCCGAGGAGGGACGGCTCCGCCGCCGGACCGGCCCGATGAGCCTGCCGCTGCTGCTCTCCGTCCCCCACGCCGGGCTGACGGTGCCGCTGGAGGCGGAGCCCTGGTGCGTGCTCACGGAGCGCGAGATCGCGGAAGACGGCGACGAGGGCGCGGCCGAGATCTACGACCTGGAATCGGCGGTGGCGGCATTCCAGACCACCGACGTCGCCCGCGCGATCGTGGACCTGAACCGGGCGGAGGACGACCGGCGGGGCGACGGCGTCGTGAAGACCCATACCTGCTGGAATGTCCCCGTCTATCGCGCACCGCTCTCCGAAGCCGCGATCGAGCAGCTGCTCGACCGCTATCACCGGCCCTACCACCGCCGCCTGGCGGAACTGGCGGCCGAAGGGTACGCACGCCTCGCCATCGACTGCCACACCATGGCCGCGAAGGGCCCGCCCGTGGGGCCGGACTCAGGCCAGGAGCGACCCTGGATCTGCCTGGGCTACGGCGAGGGAACCTGCCCGACTTCCTGGATCGAGGCGCTGAGGGACTGCTTCGTCGAGCGGATCGGCCCCCGCGTCACCATCAACGAGCCCTTCAGCGGCGGTTACATCACGCGCCACCACGCAGCCGACATGCCATGGCTGCAGCTCGAAATGTCGAGGGCGCCGTTCCTCTCCAATGCGGAGAAGAAGGAGATGGTGCGTGCGGTCCTGACGCGGCTGGTCGAACGAATTGGAGAGGGATGAACGCGACGGCTCCCTGCGCAACGGGTGCTTGCCTTGGCGCATCTTCTCTCTACCGTAACTGGATGGACCGTTGACGAGTCGGCCTGCCCATCATGTCAGCGTCTGCCAACCCTCCTCGGTGAAGAACCTCGTCGCAGCCGATAGCGGCTGAATGGGAGGTGTCATGGACCCGCAGGGAAACGGCACCACCTGGAAGGGCACCTACGACGTCTGGATCGATGCCCTCGAAAGCAACTATCAAGAGGTCATCGAGGGGGCGGCGGGCTTCGTCCCCAACCTCATCAGCGCCGCGATCCTGCTGATCGTCGGCTGGTTGCTCGCGACCGGGCTGCGCTACCTGATCCTTCGCTTCGGCACGCGCCTCGACCGCTTGTTCCAGGCGGCGCGCGATCGTCTGGGACCCGCTCAAGGGGAGTTGCGCTGGCCGCTTTCCCGCATTCTGGCATTTGTCGTCTACTGGCTGGTGATCGTCTTCTTCCTGGCCGTCGTGTCGGAAACGCTGGGGCTGCCCGGCCTGACCGAGGCCTTGGATGAGATACTCTTTCACCTGCCGATCCTGCTGATCTGCGCCGTCGTTCTCTTCGTCGTCTACCTGTTGAGCGGCGTGGCGGCGAATGCCGTGACGACGGCGGCGCGCTCGTCCGGGGTGAGGAACAGCCGCTTCCTGGGGCGCGCCGTCAGGGTGCTAATCATGACGCTGGCCGCGATCGTCGTGATCAGCCAGCTCGGCATCGATCTCACGCTTCTGGTCAACATCGTGACCATCATTGCGGGGATGATGCTGGGCGGCCTTGCCGTAGCCTTCGGCATCGGCGCCGGCGGCGTCGCAGGAAACGTGATCGCCGCCCATTACGTGCGCCAGACCTATCGCATAGGCCAGCGCGTGGCTGTCGGCTCCTTCGAAGGTGAAATCCTGGAGATCACCCGTCACGCGGTGATCCTCGACACCAGGGAGGGCCGAACGCAGGTTCCCGCGCGGCTGTTCAACGAAACCGCGTCGGTTCTGGTCGATGCCGGCGGCAGCGATGACCGGTGAGCTCACCGTCAGGTTCGCAGCCGACTATCCGGCCGAGGCTGCGGCGCTGCTGGAGCGCGCGAGCCCGGACGTTGCCGGGAGCGTTCTCTCGTCGCTGCCGCAGCCCGTCGCGACGGCGGTGATTGGCGCCATGGCGCCGGGCCCCGCCGCGGCTTGCCTGGCGGGGCTCGCGCCCCGCGCGGCGGCACGCCTGCTGAAGACCCTCAAGCTGGAAACCATGACACCACTGATGCTGCGTCTGGACGCGAAAGCGCGGAACGCGATTCTGACTCATCTTCAACAGTTTGGGCTCTGATTTTGTGATCGGCGGCGGAAGAAA
>JAPPHR010000081.1 GCA_028820995.1 Rhodospirillales bacterium | reverse complement strand
CGGACTTGTCGCCGTGGCGCTGGAAGTAGCTCTCCGCGATCAGGCCGAAGACGCCCGCGAAGCCGCCCTGGATGTGCGCTTCCTCCTTCACGTAGGAGGCCTTGAGCAGGTTGTTCGCCACCTCCTCGCGGCTCGCGCCGGTCATCTTCTCGACGCCGACGACCAGCACGAAGCGCGCCCGGCCAGAGCGGATCGCCGCCATGCCCTGATGGATCGCCGCCGTGCCCGTGGCGCACGCGTTCTCCACGTTGGTGGACGGCGTGAAGCGCATCGCGTCGTCCATCTGCAGCGGCAGCGAGGAGGGGAACGCCTGATCGCCGAGCCGCCCGGTGGAGCCCACCACGATCTCGTCCACGTCCGCAGGCCCGATGCCGGCATCGGCGAGCGCCGCCTGCGCCGCCTCCAGCGTCAATGCTTCCGTGTCGGCGTCCGTGCGCTTGCCGAACGCGGTGTGGCCCCAACCGACGATGCAGACACTCATGCGACTTCCCCTTGCGCCAAGAGTTCACCGGGCGCGCATATTGGCAGAAAGCGCGCCCGCCGGCACCCGCACTCAGGCCATGGTGCGGCGAACGGCGGCCTCCACGTCCTCCACCTTCGGGATGTAGAGGTCCTCGAGCTCGGGCGCGAACGGGACCGGGCAATGCGGCGCCGTGACCTTCTCGATCGCGGCCTTCAGCGACTTGAATGCCTGCTGCGCCACGATGGACGAGATATCGGCCGCCATGGAACAGCGGGGATGGCTCTCGTCCACGACGACGAGGCGGCCGGTCGCCTCGACCTCTTCGAGGATGGTCTCGTCGTCCAGCGGCGAAAGCGTGCGCGGGTCGATCACCGTGCAGGAGATGCCCTCGTTCGCCAGATTGTCGGCGGCCTGAGTGGCCAGATGCACCATCTTGCCGATCGCGACGATGGTGACGTCGTCTCCTTCGCGAACCACGTTCGCCTCGCCGAACGGGACCGTGTAGGCCTCGTCGGGAACGTCGCCTTCGTCGTCGTACATCGCCTTGTGCTCGAAGAAGACGACAGGATCGTTGTCGCGGATGGACTGGATCATCAGCCCCTTGGCGTCATAGGGGTTGGAGGGAACGACCACCTTCACGCCGGGCACGTGGGTGAAGAGCGAATAGAGCGTCTGGCTGTGTTGCGATGCAGCCCGCAGACCCGCGCCATACATCGTCCTGACCACCAGCGGGGTCTCTGCCTTGCCGCCGAACATGTAGCGGAACTTGCCCGCCTGGTTGTAGATCGCATCGAAACAGACCCCGAGGAAGTCGACGAACATCAGATCGACGATGGGACGCATGCCGGTAACCGCAGCGCCGGCCGCGGCGCCGATGAAGCCGCCTTCCGCGATGGGCGTGTCCAGCACCCGCGACGATCCGAACTCCGTATAGAGCCCCTTGGTGACACCCAGCGGGCCGCCCCAGGCATCGTCCTCGCCGGGAGCGCCGGTTCCGCCGGACACGTCCTCGCCCATCACGATGACCGAGGCATCGCGGCGCATCTCGCCCGCCATCGCTTCGTTGATGGCGGCCCTGTACGATTTCATCGGCACTGTCGGTTCCCCCGCTTAGTAAGTGTTGTAGACGTCGGTCATGAGGTCGGCCGCGGTGGCGCGCGGCGCGGCCTGAGCGGCTGACGCGGCATCCGCGACCCGCGTTCTTTCCTCCTCGAAAATCTCGTCGAGCTGGTCGCCGCTCAGCAGTCCTGTCTCCACGACCTTCTAGCGGAACAGGTTGAGGCAGTCCTTCTCGGCGCGGAGCTTGTCGATCTCGCCATCGCCCCGATAGGTCTGCGCATCGCCGACGAAGTGGCCGTAGAAGCGGGCGGTCTTGATGTGGATCAGGCTCGGGCCCTCGCCGTTCCGGGCGCGTTCGACGGCCTCTCTCATCGCGTCGTGGACCGCGAAGAAGTCGAACCCGTCGACCTCGACGCCCGGCATGCCGAACCCGTTCGCCCGGGCCACCTGCGATCCGGCCACCGAATAGGAGGACGGCGTCGCCTCGGCGTAGCCGTTGTCTTCGCAGATGAAGATCACGGGCAGCTTCCAGATGTTCGCCATGTTGTAGGCTTCGAAGATCAGCCCCTGGTTCGAACCGCCATCGCCATAGAAGGCAACGGCGACGCCATCGTCGCCCTTGGCTCTTGCCGAAAGGCCGGCGCCCACCGCCAAGGGGCCCGTCGCACCGATGATCCCGTTCGCGCCCAGCATTCCCTTTTCGATGTCCGCGATGTGCATCGAGCCGCCCTTGCCGCCGCAGACGCCCGTGGTCGCGCCGTAGATTTCGTCCATGGTCTCCTGCAGATCGAGGCCCCGGGCGATGCACTGGCCATGCGCGCGATGGGTGGTGGCGATCCAGTCCCGCTCGTCCAGCGACATATAGACGCCGGCGGCCGTCGCTTCCTGCCCGGCAGAGAGGTGAACGAAGCCCGGAATCTTGCCGTCCGAGAAGTTCTCGAAGACGCTTTCCTCGAAGTGCCGCGCCGCCGCCATCGTGCGGTACGCCTTCAGCAGTTCGTCCCTGCTCAATTGCATACGTTTGCTCCTTGCCTGTGCTGCCCGGCTCGCCCCGAGGCCCGGCCGGAATGTAGTGCATTGCCGGAAATTCCGCCAAGCCCGGCCGCGGCACGATGGAGCTTGACGGCGGATCGAACCGGCTGGCGGGAAACGCGGGCTCGTGACAGCATGTCCGCGGAACGATCCGGACGAGAGGCGCCGCCATGACCCCCGAGCAGGTGCTCGCCCACCCACCCAAGGTGCTGACCCAGGCGCAGCGGGAGGCCTACTTCCGCGACGGCTACCTGCTGCTCGAACGCTTCGTGCCCGAGGACTGGCTGGCCACGCTGCGGGGCTTGAGCGCGCGCTTCGTCGAGGAGAGCCGGCACCGGAGCGCATCGGACGAGAAGTTCGACCTGGAGCCCGATCACTGCGCAGCCGAGCCCCGCCTCAGGCGCCTGTGCCAGCCGGTGGCCCAGCACCGCGACTACTGGCGCTTCGCCAGCGACTCCTGCATCACCGACCTGGCCGAGGACCTGCTCGGGCCCGACGTGATGTTCCACAACTCCAAGCTCAACTTCAAATGGTCGGGCGGCGGCGAGGAGGTGAAGTGGCACCAGGACATTCAGTACTGGCCGCACACCAACTACAGCGTGCTCACCATCGGGGTCTACCTGGAGGACGTGGACGAGACCATGGGGCCCATGGGGGTGATTCCCGGCGCCCATGAAGGCGAGCTGTTCGACCTCTACGACGGGAACGACTGCTGGGCCGGCGCCATCAACGAGGAGGACCTCGCGCGGGTGCCGCTGGAGAAGGCGGTCTACCTCCAGGGCCCGGCGGGCTCGGTGACGGTTCACCACTGCCGCATGATCCACGGCTCCCGGCCCAACACCCACCCGGCGCGCTCGCGCCCGCTGCTGCTCAACGGCTTCTCGTCCGCCGACGCTCTGCCGGTGACGCCCCACTACAATGCCGCGCGCCATCGCGGGGAGATCGTGCGCGGCAAGCGCACCCGCTGGATCCACTTCGACCCGAGACCCTGCCTCATGCCGCCGGACTGGTCGGGCGGCTACACCTCGATCTTCGCGATCCAGCAGGGCGAGGAGCAGAGCGAGGCGCCGGCGGCGGACGCCACGATGGTAGCCGACCGGCCGGCCGCCGCTTGACCTGCCGAGGTCTCTGTGCTGTTACCAAGTGAACGGTCCAACGTGGGGGGATCCTGACATGGCCGGTGTAGGAACTGAGAAGGTTTTCGAGAACGACAAGGTTGCCGTCTGGAACTTCGAGCTCGCGCCTGGCGAGGAAACGCCCATGCATACCCATGAGCGCAGCTACATGTGGTACGCGATCTCGGGCGCGCCCTTGCAGGTGACCGACGAGAACGGCAACGACGTGGGCACGATCGACATCCCGACGGGCGGGATCTTCTCGCTGCTGGTGGACGGCGACGAGATCGAGGTCCTGTCCGAGCCGGGCAAGGGCATGCGCGTCCCGGCCCGTCACAAGGCCAAGAACGTCGGCACGACGCACTACCGGGAAGTGCTGGTCGAGTACAAGTAAGTCTCGCCCGCCGCCCCGTCTGCCGCTTGGGCCGATTTCGTCCCGAACGCCGGAGCGGCGAGAGGCCCTGCCTTCAAGAATTAAGTGAAGGTCAGGGTCGCGGGCCCGAACGTGGCCCGATAACCTCCGCGCGCGCCCGGCCGCGCCGATTGCGGCGTGGACCGGGTGGCTGGGCTGACTGTTTTCAGGCCCAGGCGCGGAGCAGGCGGGTTCTTTCCTCGTCCACCACGATATCGATGCCGTTAGCGGCGCGGACCAGCGCGACCCGGTAGACGTTGAGTGCGCGCTCGATGCTGAGCCAGCCGCGACTGACGTCGTCTGCGACCGCTGCAGGGTCTCGTTCGAGCGGGTCGCCGTAGCCGCCGCCGGCGACGGTGCGGTAGTGGATCGCCTCGCCCTCCGCCAGCCGCTCCTCGTGGAAGGAGGGGAGGGTGCGGAACCCGCCGCCGGCCTCCCGTTTGCGGTTGAGCGACGGCGCGCCGGCCCGGCCGCCAAGCACGCCCTGGGCCGGGTTCACGTCGCCGTCGCTGCAGTAGAAGACCGAGGCGGGGCCTGTCAGCGAGCGGTAGGCGCCCTGGGTCGCCGGCGCGCCGTTCCAGCGGCCTGCGCCCATGGTGTCGCAGGCGATGCGGCGCTCCTCCATCAGGACGGGGTACTGCGCCTCGTCGATCTCGATCGAGGCCAGCACCAGCACGCCGCCGCCGTCCGGCGCCTCGTAGGTGAGCCAGCCGTCGTGCCCGTGGGTGCCGGGGCCACCGGAAAGGCCGGTGCAGAACTGGTTGACGTAGGGCACCGGCGCGCCATCGCGATCGTCGATGCCGGAGACAACGCCGAGGCCGGCGGACATGTTGCCGCCTCCTTCCGCAAGCCCGTGAGGCGCGCCGATCTGCGCGAAGCAGCACTGCACGGCGTTGATGAGACGGTCGTTGACGTTGGTGGTGGCGACCGAGGTGCCCGCCGGAAAGGTCGGCCGCCCGACCACGCAGCCGTCCCTGAGCAACACCCTGATGCGGCTCGCGCTGCCGTCGTTGTGCGGAATCGTCGGGTCGAGGTTGTAGAAGACGCCGATCCGGCACGAGCCCGCGGCGCAAGCCTCCGAGAGGTTGACCCCGCCCGGCACGCAGTCCGGGTTGTCGCGCAGGTCGACGGTAATGACGCCTTCCTCCGGCTCGATGGTGACGGCGGCGGTGATGGGGATGCCGTCCTCGGCGACACCGGGGATGGGATCGTGGCTGCAGGTATAGCGCCAGGTGCCGGCCGGCAGCTCGCGGATCGCCGCAGCCGCGCGGCGCGCGCCATAGTCCATCCAGGCCTCGACGAAGGCGCGGATTGTGTCTGCGCCGTAGTGCTCGACCAGCGCCTTCAGCCTGCGCTCGCCGATGCGGCAGGCGCCGACCTGGGCGCGGTAGTCGCCGTACCAGACGTGCGGCGCGCGGATCTTCTGCAGGCCGATGCGCACGATGTCCGCCTTGTCCTCGCGCCCCTCCTGGATCCGCACGCAGGGGAAGTGCACCCCCTCCTGATAGAGCGTCGCGGCGTAGGGCAGGTAGGTGGTGGGCTCCGGCGCGCCGACATCGGCGTGGTGCGAGCGCGAGAGCACCCAGAAGAGCGGCTCGCCCTGGGCGAAGACCGGCACGCAGAGCGTCATGTCCGCGTGGTGCGTGACCCCGTGATAGGGGCTGTTGTTGAAGAAGGCGTCGCCCTCCTTCACGTCGTCGAAGAGCTCGGTGATCGGCCGGGTCGTGAGCTCCAGCGCGCTGACGTGGATCGGCATCGCCTCCTCCACGCAGATGAGCCGGTGGTCGTAGGTGAGGATGCCGCAGGACATGTCGCGCGCGTTGGTGATCACCGCCGAGCGGGAGGCGCGCATGACCGTGTTGCTCATCTCGCGGATGATCGCCTCCAGCCGGCGGGAGAGGACCGCCATCAGCAGCGGGTCGAAACGTTCCTGGGTCTCTGCCATGCCGCCCTCCCTCAGCCGTTCTCGTCGGGGAAGATGTGGAAGTTGCCGTGCGCGTCCGTGCGCGCCCGCTGGCCGGCGAGCAGCAGGATGGTGGTTGTGTCGCTGTCGATCAGCGCCGGGCCCGCGACCTCGGCGCCCGCCGCCGGCGCGTTGCCGTCGTAGGCGGGGAGCGCGCGGAAGGCCCGTTCCTCGCCCAGGTAGACCTCGCGCGTGCCCCGTTCCGGCAGGCGCCCGCCCGCTTGCGTGGCGGCCGGTCCCGCCTCGATGGCGCTGCCGGTGCCGATGGCGCGCACGGTCCAGGTGGTGAACTCGACCTCGCCGTCGTCCTCGCGGATGGTGTGGATGCGCTCGTGCATGTCGTGGAACGCGGCTGAGAGTGCGGGCACGTCGCCGGCGCCGAGCCCGCCGTCTCCCGGCTCGAAAACCGCCTCGATCTCCCAGGACTGGTACTTGTAGCGGGCCTGGAAGGCGTACTCGTAGCGGCGCTCCGCCACCGGCACGCCCGCGCGCTCGAGGAAGTGCTCTGCCCGCTCCCGCAGCGACGCGAGCGTGGGGTTGACCGCGTCGAGGGCGAAGTGGCGGTCGCTGGTGTGGAGCGTCGCCGTCTCCTCGCCCCGGATGTCGGTGACCAGGCCGCCGAAGGCGCTGAGCCCCGCAGCCACGCCCGGCACCATGAAGCGGGCGATGCCGAGCGCGCGGGCCATCTCGCCGATGTGGCAGGCGGTGGCGCCGCCGCCCGCGACCAGAAAACTCTCGCGCGGATCGATGCCTTCGTTGACGGTGATGTCCTCGATCGCCGCGATCATGTTTTCGTTGCTGGTGACGTGGATCGCGTAGGCCGCCTCCGCCACCTCCAGCCCGAGCGCGTCCGCCACCGTGGCGACGGCGCGGTGCGCGGCTTGAGCATCGAGCGGCAGCCGGCCGCCGAGGAAGTACGCGGGGTCGAGCAGCCCCAGCACCAGATTGGCGTCGGTCACGGTGGGCCGCGTGCCGCCCCGCCCGTAGGCCGCGGGCCCCGGATCGGCGCCCGCGCTCACCGGGCCCACCCGCAGCAGGCCGCCGGAATCGACCCAGGCGATGCTGCCGCCGCCGGCGCCCACCGAGCGCACGTCGATCTTCGGCAGGCCCAGCAGGTCGTTCACGATCGGCGCCTCGGTGGTGCGGATCAGGCTGCGCGCGCGGATCGCCGAGACATCGAAGGTGGTGCCGCCCATGTCGATGACGACGATGTCGGGCTCGTCCGAGAGCGCGAGCGCGGCGATGGGGGCGAGGGTCGGCCCGCTCATCACCGCGTGGATCGGCCGCGCGGCGATCTCGCCCACCGTCATCATCCCGCCCTGGCAGTTGGCGACGAGGAGCGTGCCGGCGAAGCCGGCGTCCCGCACCGCGTTTTCGAGGCGGCCGAGATAGGCGGGCACGATACCGTGCAGCGAGGCGTCGATGGCGGACGCGATGGTACGGCGGTACTCGCGCGGAATCGGGTTGAGCGCGTGGCTGAGCGTGACCGGCACCGAGGGCCAGAGGTCGCGCACGATCTCGCCCACGCGGCGCTCGTGGGCGGGGTCTGCCACCGACCACAGCAGGCAGACGGCGATCGCGTCCACCGGGCAGCGCTTGAAGTGGTCGACGGCCGCGCGCACGTCGTCTTCGGCGAGCGGCGCGATCTCGTTGCCGCGTGCGTCGATCCTGCCGCGCACCTCGAAGGTCCGGCTGCGGGGCACGAAGGGCTTCGGATAGTCGAGCCGCCAGTCGAAGGCGCGCTTGCGGGGCGCCTCGCGGAGCGTGAGCACGTCCGGATGGCCGGCGGTGCAGATCAGCCCGACCCTGCCGGCGCGGCCCTCCACCAGCGCGTTGGTGGCGACAGTGGTGCCGTGCACGATGCGCTGCGTGCGGGCCAGAAAGTCGTCGAGGTCGCAGCCGAAGGCGCGGGCGGCCAGCCCGAGCGCGTCCATGAAGCCCTGCTCGAACGCGGGCGGAGTCGACGGAGCCTTGACCACCGCGAGCCGCGCCCCGTCCGAGACCACGCAGTCGGTGAAGGTCCCGCCGATGTCGATCGAGACCTGAAACTGGCTCACCCGCCCTCCGGCACCTGCTCTCCCAAGCCGCGCGCATCCTCGCAACCGGCGGCTGGGCGGTGCAAGGGCACGGGCTGGCGCGGCATCGCATTTCGGGGTGGGTTCCCGCGCGGGAGTATTGGCGATGCGCAAATTGTACTATGCTTGGACGGACATAGCGGCTCATGGCCGGAAACGGCGAGGACGTGACGAGCGCCGGATCAACAAGGCGCCTACGGGGGGAACCATGAGAACGCTCGCGACACTGGCTGCGGTGTTTGCTGCGGCTGCGATCTGGATCGCGGACGCGAACGCGGCGGAGGACTACACGGTCGATCCGCTCGACCGGGTGATGACGGTGGCGAAGCCGGCCAATGTGCGTGCCGGCCCCGGTCTCGACTACGACGTGCAGGTGGCTTTGAACGCGGGCGTCACCGTGCGCGTGACCGGCGCGGTCCAGGGCCGCGACTGGCTGCGGGTCGACCTGCGCGGCGACGGCGGCGAGGCCTTCATCTACGCGCCGCTCGTGAAGGACGTGGCGCGGGCGCCCTTCGAGCCCTTCGGACCCGACTGGTCCGTCGCCGAAAACCAGCCTTGCCAGGTGTGGAACTGGGGGATGGGGCACAAGTACGAGAGCTTCACCTGGTCGGGCGCCTGCGAGAACGGCAAGGCCACGGGCATTGGGCGGCTGATTTGGGTGAGCCGCTTCGGCAAGAACGTCTATGAAGGCGGCATGAGGGCCGGCAAGCAGCACGGAACCGGGAAGCTGAGGTCCAGCGACGGCGCCCGCTACGAAGGCCAGTGGCGCGACGGCCACAGGCACGGTCGCGGGATCTACAAATGGGCCATCGGCCACCGTTACGAAGGCGGGTGGAGCGACGACAGGCCGCACGGCTTCGGAACCGCCACCTTCGCCGACGGCGATGTTCACAAGGGCCAGTGGCGCATGGGCTGCTACGGGGAGCGGGATGGCATCTGGTCCGCCCTGATCGCGACCGTGGAAGATTGCGGCTTCAATTAGCCGGCCTTTATCATTCCTTGCCTGGGCGGAGGTCGCCGAGCGGCTCACTCGGCGCGGCAAATCCTGCTATGACTCGAGAGCAGGGATGTCGAGGCAGGCGATCGGATGCCGGAGCGGTTGAGCGAGGCGGAGCGGCGGGGGTTCCGCGAGGCGGGCTATTGCGGGCCGCTCCGCGTCATGAGCGAGGCCGAGGCCCGGCGCTACCGGGCGGAGCTGGAGCGCTTCGAGCGGCGTTGGCCGGACGAGCGCCACATGCTGGACCAGGGCGCCTCGCTGCTCTGCCCCTGGATCGACGCGTTCACGCGCCTCCCCGGCATCCTCGACCCGATGGAGGACCTGCTCGGCCCCGACCTGCTGGTCTGGGGCGTCTCGCTCCGGCTCAAGGAGGCGGACGGCAGGACGTTCGCCGGATGGCATCAGGACACCGCCTACTGCGATATCAGGCCGATCGTGGTGATCGCGGCCCTCGCGCTCTCCGACTGCGGCGCCGACGCGGGGTGCCTGCGCGTCATCCCCGGCTCCCACCGGGGCGCGCAGCTGCCGCACCGCGAGCATTTCGGGACCGACAGCCTGCTCACCCGCGAGCAGCAGATCGACGCGCCCATCGACGAGGAGGCTGCGGTCTCGCTCCCGATGGCGGCGGGCGAGGCGGTCCTGTTCAACAACGCGATCTGCCATTCCTCCGGCCCCAACCGGAGTAGCGATCGGCGCATCGTCTTCCTCATCGAATACGTGCCGACGCACGCCTTCCAGCATGAGCCGCGCGAGTCCGCAATGCTGGTGCGGGGCGTCGACCGCTTCCACCATTTCGACGTCGACCCGCGGCCGGCCTGGGAGATGAGCCCGGCGGCGCGGGAGGCATGGCGGCGCAAGGTCGAGGTGCAGGCGCAGGTGCTCTATCGCGGCGCGGCGCATCCGGCGCGGGCATTGGCTTCGGGGAGCTGAACGGCATCGCCGAGGCCCGGCGCAAGTTCTGGGGCGAGCTGTAATCAGTCCATCCGGGACTGAATCTCGGGAGCCGATGAGGCTTTCGGCCGGCGGGCAGACCGTCGCCCCGGTGAAGTGCGCGAGCTACTCCCCGCTCCGGCCACCCGGCAGGGCGGAATCGGGGAGGGCCTTGGTCTCGGGGTCGGCAGGCGGCGGTGAGCCGGCGACCACCGCTTCGGCCGCGATGGCGCGGGCGGCGGCGGGGACCGCGGTGCGGAGCGCCATGCGGACCACCTTCACAGGATCGACGATGCCGGCACGCGGGAGGTCGCGGAAGCGCCGCGCGGCCGCGTCGAAGCCCCAGCGCGGGTTGTCCTGCGCCAGCGTGCGGGCGATGGCGTAGGAGCCCTCGCCGCCGGCGTTCTCCACGATCCGCCGCATC
>JAPPHR010000056.1 GCA_028820995.1 Rhodospirillales bacterium | reverse complement strand
TGGCGCCTTTCTTCCCGCGAGGGATCTTCCCTTCAAGATCGCGGCCTGTCTTGGCAAGGGTGACGATTTCTGCGGCTCTCGCCCGCGCGGCGGCGGGTGTGATGGGACCGTGGGGTCCTATGGTGACTTTGACGGATCGTCCCTCGTGGCGGTACTTGACGATGTAGACCTTGCGCCCGGTGGGATGCACGCGGACCCCGAAGCCCTTTATGGCGTCATCCCAGACGATGTGCTCTCGCCCTGCGGGAAGGATTGCGTCGACGGTCCTCTTGGTGATTTTGGGCATGGCAAATTTCCTCATCGCATTTGTTAGGCACCGAATAGGCACCTTCAGAAAGCGAACCGGAGCGTACGATAGCGAGCTTCCGTCTGCAAGAGAATACACCTAATACACTGTGAATAGTGGAATATCGTATCTCTCTCGTCTCCTGGCGCCGATTTCCCAATACTATGGTGCGGTGCACGGGGCCCACTGCCTTCGCGAAAATCACGCCATGCAGCGCACGAGCGAGCACGACACGGCAGCCGAAATGAGCACGCGCTCCCTGCGCGGACGGTCGGCGGCCGCGCATCGCGCTGTCGACCCGAACCTGATCGCGTGCAGCAGCCACCTCTGCCGCTCCATCCCGCTTCGTCCCACTTTGTCTCACTTTGTCTCGCTATATCCCGGAAAGTCCCAGCATATCCCGCGAAAAAAATGATGTGGGATTCTCACCGTGAGCCGCCGCGCGTCGACGCGCGAGGTGCCGCTGCGCTCGTGATCGGACAAGCGCACGCTGCATGCACCAGCGTTTCACATGAATTCGACTTGTTGGGGACTGTAACGGCCCTGCTTCGCCGCCATTCGGGCGACGCAGAATCAGGCGATGGCGGCGACCGGCTCGGGGTCCGCTTCTCCGAAGGCCGTATCCTGCTCCGCGCCGGCGAGCCGCCATGCGTCGGGATCGTCCAACAGGGCGGAGAGAAGGGCGTGATTCATGCCGTGGCCGGAGCGCAGACAGCGAACATGGCCCAGGATCGGCGCACCGGCGAGGTAGAGGTCGCCGAAGCAGTCGAGCGTCTTGTGCCGGGCGCACTCGTCGGGATAGCGGAGCCCCTCTTCGTTGAGAGGGCCGTCTTCGCCGATGACCACGGTGTTCTCCAGAGACCCGCCGCGGCCCATGCCGGCAGCGAGGATGCCCTCCACGTCCGATTCGCGGCAGAACGTCCGCGCCCGCGCGAGCTCGGCGCGGAAGCTGGTGCGCGCCGGATCGAAGAGGATCGACTGATGTCCGAGCGCGGGATGATCGAAGTCGATATCGCAGCGAATGGAGAACGTGTCCGCCGGGGTCACGCTGATATACCGATCCTCGTCACCGAGCATGATCGGCTTGAGAACCTCGATCGTGCGCCGCGGGGCGCACTGCTCGACAATTCCGGCGCACTCGATAAGAAAAACGAATGGCGCGGCGCTCCCGTCCATCACGGGAACCTCCTCGCCATCCAGCTCGACCACCGCATTGTCGATCCCGCATCCAGCGAACGCAGCCATGAGGTGCTCGATCGTCCGTACCGACACCCGGCCGTTGCCGATCGCCGTGCAAAGCCTGGCATCGACGACATTGCCGTAGACCGCCTCGATCGTCCGGCGCGTGCCGGCCGGCTGGTCGGTACGGCAAAACACGATGCCGGTGCCGGGCGGCGCCGGGCGCAGCTCCATGCGGACCTTGCGGTTGCCGTGTACGCCGATGCCGGCGCAGTGGATGGCCGACTTCAGAGTCTGCTGCGGAGTCATCGTTGCACGCACGCGGGCCGCCCCATTGCCATCCACTTCGGATCGCCGCATTCGTCTCGCCGGGCGTGCCGCGGCAGACGGCACGTTCACCAACCGGATCCGACGAACCCCGAAGGGAATCGGCGATCAAGATCGAAATGATCCTGGCAAACGCGCCGTGAGCGCGCAAATCACTGTTTGTTACACTTTGTTACGGGTCAATCACCCCTCAGTTGGCCGGGTACCTGGCTCAGTTGGCCTGACGGCGGAGAAACGCCGGAATGTCCAGCGGGTCCTCCGTGCCGCCGGGCGCCCTGTTGGAAGGCGAGAACCCGTCGAGGAAGGGCTCAGGCGACTTCGCCGCGGCCGGCGCGGCCGGTGCGGCCGGCGCTGAGGCCTGTGTCGTGGCCTTGGGCGCACCGGTGCCGAGCGTCGGCGCGGCGGGGGCCCGCGGGGGCAAGTCAGTGCGGAGCCGGGCGTCCGAACCGCTCGCCTGCCGGCCGCTGGCCTTGGGCTCCGCCGGCTTGGGCGTGCGCGACTCCGCCCGTGCGGGAGGCATGCCGCCGTCGGGACCGTTCCGACGCGCCCGCCCGGTGCCGGTCATCCGCTCGAAGAGCGAGGGCCTGCCGGGCGCCGAAACATCGCCCGGGTCCGCCCGGCGGGTCGTGGGCGCCGGGCGTTCCATCGGCGGCGTGACCCTCTTCTCGGGCATCCGGGCTTCGGGGGCCCGCGCTTCGGGCCTCCTGGCTTCCGGTGCCTTGGCCGCAGGAGCGCTGGACCGCGCCGCCGGACGCTCGGCCTTGGTTGCGGCGGCCGAGACGGTCGCCCGGGCGGCAACGGCGCCGGCCGCGTTCGCCGCCACCGCCTTGTGCTCATGCCTGGACCGCTGCTCGGTCGGCGCAGGGGTCTGTGCACGCGGCGAGGCCGCCGGACGCGACGTGCCGGAAGCCGGCGGGGCGGGCTGTTGGCCGCCGCCCGCCGCCGCCGCCGATTCGGCGACTGCTTCCGCGACGGGGATCACGATGTCGGATTCGTCGGTTCCGGTGGCGGCGGAGGACGGAGCCACCACCGATTCGACTGCCTCCTTCTCGGGTTCCGCCGACGACATTGCGCCGCCGCTGCTCGTCCCCTTACGGTCGGAGAACCCGAGGACGTGAATGTTGTCGGTGGACTCGGGCACCGGCGCACGAACCTCGTCCGAGTCGATGCCCGTGGCGATCACGGCGACGCGCATGTGGCCGTCCATCTTCTGATCGAGGCTAGTGCCGAAGATGATGGTGGCTTCCTCGTCCACCTGCTTGCAGATGCGCGTGGCCGCCGCGTCCACCTCGTGGAGCGTGACGTCGGTGCCGCCGGTCACGTTGATCAGGACACCGCGCGCGCCTTCGATCGACGCATTGTCGAGGAGCGGGTTGTTGATCGCCGCCTCTGCCGCCTGCATGGCGCGGTTCTCGCCCTCGGCCTCTCCGGTGCCCATCATCGCCTTGCCCATGGTGCCCATCACCGTGCGGATGTCGGCGAAGTCGAGGTTGATGAGGCCGGGATTGACCATCAGATCGGTCACGCCGCGCACGCCTGCGTGCAGCACGTTGTCGGCCATGCCGAAGGCGTCCTCGAACGTGGTCTCTTCGGTGGACACGCGGAAGAGGTTCTGGTTCGGGATGACGATCAGCGTGTCCACATACTGGTGGAGCTCCTGAATGCCGTGCTCCGCGATCCGCATGCGCTGGGATCCTTCGAAGTGGAACGGCTTGGTGACGACGCCCACCGTGAGGATGCCGTGCTCGCGGGCCGCGCGGGCGATCACAGGCGCCGCGCCGGTGCCGGTGCCGCCGCCCATGCCGGCGGCGATGAACACCATGTTGTTCCCTTCCAGATAGCTCTGGATGTCGTCCAGAGCTTCCTCTGCGGCCACCTTGCCGATGTCGGCACGGGCGCCGGCGCCAAGCCCCTGCGTGATGTTGACACCGAGACGCACCCGATGTTCGCACAGCGACTGGAAGAGAGACTGCGCGTCGGTATTGGCGACGACGAACTCGACGCCCTCCAGATCGCCGGCGATCATGTTGTTGACGGCATTGCTGCCGGCACCGCCAACACCGAAGACCGTAATGCGCGGTCTGTTTTCCGGTTGCCGCTCCGGCATGAAATCGATGGTCATGGTGTCCTCCTCTACGGTGTTCGTTGATCCGTGTGTTCCCAGAGATTGCCCCTCAGCCAGTGGCCGAGGCGCGCGAGGGTGGTGGTCAAGGGCCCGGCCGCGTCGTCGCGCGCTGGCACGGCCCATGGTTCCGTGTGCTTTCGGGTCGCGTAGACGAGCAGGCCGGCGCAGGTCGCGAACTCGGGGCCGGAGACGGCTTGCGCCAGTCCGGGCAGGGAGAGCGGGCGTGCCAGCCGGATCTGCTTGTCGAGAATGCGGCCGGCAAGGCCGGCAAGGTCGGAGATCTGGCTTGCGCCGCCGCTGATGACGACACGGTTTCCCGACCACCTGTCGAGACCGCTCGCCTCGATACGAGCGCGGGCGAACTCGAAAATCTCCTCCATGCGCGCACGCACGATCCGCGTGAGCATCGAGCGCGGCACCTGGTGGGCGGCACCGGAGTGGCCGTTTTCAGGTCCGATCTCCGGCACTTCGATGCTCTCGCTCGGGTCCGTCGATTCATCCGCCGGACTCCCGTGAAGCCGCTTCATGCGCTCCGCGCTCGCAATGGGCGTCGACAGTCCCTGCGCGATGTCGTTGGTGACGTGATCCCCGCCGATGGGAAGGGTCTCCGTCCACATCAAGTTGCCGCCGCCGAAGATGGCGAGCTTGGTCGTGCCGCCGCCGATGTCGATGCAGGTCGCACCGAGATCGATCTCGTCGGAGACCAGGCATGCGAGGCCCGAGGCGTAAGCGGCGGCCACGGGTGCAGCGATTTGCAAATCGCAGTGGGAGACGCAGCTGAGCAGGTTCCGCAGGCTGCCGTTCGCAACGCTCACCATGTGCAGGCGCACCTGGAGGCTTTCGGCGTACATGCCTCGCGGGTCCCTGATTCCCGGCGCGCCGTCGAGCGCGTAGTCGATCGGCACGGCGTGCAGGATGTCGCGCTCGTGTCCCTCGTCCGTGACCTGGAGCCGGTCGAACGCCCGTTGGATGTCGCGGTCTGCGACCTCGCGCCCGCCGATGTCGACCTCGACCTCGGCGAAACTCGAATTCGGTGCACCGCCCGAAGTGCCGACGAAGACGCTGCGAACGTTCTCGCCTGCCATCCGCTCGGCGCGGTGGACGGCGGTGCGGATTGCCCCTTCCGCCGCGACCATGTCGACGACCCGGCCGGAGTGCATGCCGGCGGCGACCTCCTGGCCGCTGCCCACGACCGAGAGCGAGCCCTCCACGTCGCGCTGGGCGACGAGGCAGGCCACCTTGGTCGTGCCGATGTCGAGGGCTGCAATCACGGTGTCAGGGCTCCCGGTCTCGTCATGTCCGGTCGTCGGCCGGCAACTCGGGCGGCCGGGCGCGGAAGATCGTCCGGTCGGGAAGGCGGAGATCCACGACCGCGATCGGCTCGTCGAGGAGGCGGTGATCGCCGATCTCCTTGACGAGGCGCGCCCATGCCGCACCGATCTCGGACTCGGGCAGCTTGGCCTCGAGGCCGTTGTCGAATTGCAGCGTCCAGCGCCGCCCGCCGATCCAGATGGCCGCCTGGACCCGACCCGAGAGCGCCGGGTCGGTCGCCATCGCATCGAGCAGAGGCGGCATGTGCTGAAGGGCGCCCTCCCCCACGATGATCGGCAGGTGAGAGAATTGGTTGACCGACCCGCCCGCGATCTCCGCGCCGGTGCGGTCGACCATGACCAGACGCTGATTGCGCTGCCACAGCGCCACCGGCGCGCGTTCGACGATGCGGACGTGAATGGTCGACGGCAGATGGCGTTCGACGGTCACGCTTTCGACCCAGCCGATCTCCTGGATACGGTCGCGCGCAGCGGCGAGATCGACCCCGAAGATGGGCGTGCCGAGATCGACACCGACAGCCGCGTGGATTGCGGCGGGCGATGTCTGGTGCTGCCCCTCGGTACGAATGCTCTGCACCGTCATGCCCGCGCTCGCCGTCGCCGACACGAAGCCCGCCCTGATGTCGCCTCCTACGCCCTCGAGCGTGCCGGGTTGGATGACCCAGATCGCCGCAGCGACGATCCCGCCGCCGGCCAGCGCCATCGCCGCCCACTTGAGCACGCGCCGCGAGGCGAGGCGTGACACGCTCGGGCGCGGCACCGGCCCCGCGGCCTCCTTCCGTGTGCCGAAGAGGCTCAGCTGTCGCATGCGGCGTTTTCCACGAGCCAGCAGACGAGCTCCCCGAAGCCGATGCCCGCGTCGGCGGCGATCTCGGGCACGAGGGACAGCGGCGTCATGCCCGGCTGAGTATTGATTTCGAGCAGGTAGAAGCGGCCGGGCTCGCCCGCCGTGTCGTCGTAGCGGAGATCGGCGCGGCTCACGCCACGGCAGCCAAGCGCCTGATGGGCGATGAGGGCGATCTCCAGGGCCTCGGCATAGGCGTCGGGGTGGATCGGGGCCGGCATGTAATGATCGGCACGGCCTTCGGTGTACTTGGCCTCGTAGTCGTAGAAGCGGCCCTTGGGCCTGATCTCGATGGCGCCGAGCGCGCGCTCCCCCATGACCGCGACCTGGATTTCGCGCCCCGGGATGTAGCGCTCGACAAGCACCTGATCGCCGAACGGCCAGTCGCCGTTCTGCAGCACCGCGTTGTCGCCGCTGAACACCAGGTGGACGCCAACGCTGGAGCCCTGGTCCAGCGGCTTGATGACGTAAGGCGGGTCGCCGGCAGCGCCTGCGGCGACATCGGCGCGGCGCATCACGCGGCCCTCGGGGCAGGTGAGGCCCGCGTCGGCGAAGAGCTGCTTCGCCGCGGGCTTGTCCATCGCCAGCGCCGAGGCGAGCACGCCGGAATGTGTGTAGGGCAGGCCCATGACCTCGAGCAGCCCCTGGACGCAACCGTCCTCGCCGATGGAACCGTGCAGGGCGTTGAACACGACATCGGGGCGGACCTCGGCCAGAGTCGCCGGCAGGTCGCGGGTCACGTCGATCCCGGTCACACGGTAGCCGCCCCCGGCCAGCGCGCGCTCCACGGCGGCACCGGAGACGAGAGAGACCTCGCGCTCGGCGGACCACCCGCCCATCAGCACGGCGACATGCTTGCCCGCGACACTCACGCCTCGCCCTCCCCGCTTCCCTCCGGCCAGCGCCGGTGGCGGCCGATCCTGCGAATCTCCCACTTGAGCGAGAGGCCGCTCTTCTGCTCGACGCGGCGGCGAACCTCTTCGCCCAGCCCCTCGATCTCCGAGGCCGTGGCGCCGCCGGTATTGACGATGAAGTTGCAGTGCTGCTCCGAGATCTGAGCACCGCCTCGTGCAAGGCCGCGGCAGCCGGCCTCGTCGATCAGCTCCCATGCCTTGTGATTTGCGGGGTTGGTGAAAGTGCTGCCGCCAGTGCGGGCACGAATCGGCTGACTCGCTTCCCGCGCGGCGTTGATCTCTTCCATGTGGCGGGCGATGGCGGCAGGCTCCCCTCGACGCCCGGCGAGGACGGCCGAGACGAATATCAAGTCGTCGGGAACCGAGGAGTGACGGTAGGAGAGGCCCATCGCATCGGGCGCGAGCACGTGCAGGGTGCCGTTGCCGTCCAACGCCCGCGCCTCAACGACGACATCGGCCATCTCGTAGCCGTAGGCACCTGCATTCATGCGGAGCGCGCCGCCGATGGTGCCCGGAATGCCGCTGAGGAAGGCCAAGCCGTCAACCCCCTGGTCGCGACAATAGCGGGCGACGTTCATGTCGAGGGCGCCGGCGCCGACATCAACGAGCGCGCGCTCACCCTCCCAGCGCACGTTCACGCCGCGAAAGCCCTGACGCAGGCGGACGACGACGCCTTCCACGCCGCCGTCGCGAACCAGGAGATTCGAGCCGAGCCCGACCACCGTCACCGGCACGTCGGCCGGGCGGGCGGCGAGGAAGTGCGCGAGATCGTCGATATCCGCCGGCCGGAAGACGACGTCGGCACGCCCACCGGCGCGGAACCAGACCGTCCGCGAGAGGTCGACGTCGAACGCGTAGCGGCCGCGGACGCTCGGCAACCGATCTTCCCAGTCCGCCATTTTGCTGTTCGCCATCATGACGACCGCCCGGCCGGGCTTGCCGCCCTCGGGCCGTCCCTCAGAGTCTCGAGGGCATCGGGAAGCGCCCGCGCCCAGTGCGTGATGCTGCCGGCCCCAAGACAGACGACGAGGTCGCCGGGCTCCACCATGGTGTCGATCAGCGCCGGCAGGGCGTCGGGCTCATCGAGCGGGAGCACGTGGCGGTGACCGTGGCGCCACAGGCCCTCGACCAGCGCCTCACGGTCGACCCCCTCGATGGGCAGCTCGCCGGCGGGGTGAACGTCGGCGACGACGACCGTGTCGGCATCGTTGAAGCAGCTGCAGAACTCCTCGAATAGATCGCGCAGGCGGGTGTAGCGATGGGGCTGCACGACCGCCACGATGCGGCGGTGATAAGCAGTGCGTGCCGCGCTGAGAACGGCGGCGATCTCGACCGGGTGGTGTCCGTAATCGTCGATTATCGTGACCCCGCCGACGACGCCGACCTTGGTGAAGCGACGCTCGACGCCCGAGAAATCCGCCAGCGAGCGGCGGATCACCGCCTCGGAAAAGCCCATCTCGCGGCCTACGGCGATCGCAGCGAGGGCGTTCTGCACGTTGTGCACCCCCAGCATCGGGAGCCGCACGCCCTCCATGGTGCCGTGCCGCTCCTGGACGTAACCGGAGACAAGAACGTCGAAGGTCGAGCCAAGCGGATCGCCCGCGACGTTGACCGCCCGCACCTCGGCTTGCGGGCTCAAGCCGTAGGTCACGATGCGCCGGTCCTCGATGCGCCCGATGAGGGCCTGAACCTCAGGGTGGTCGATGCAGAGCGCGGCGACACCGTAGAAGGGGATGTTCTCGACGAAGGACCGATAGGCCCAGCGCACGGCCTCGAAGTCGCCGTAGAACTCCATGTGCTCACGGTCGATGTTGGTGATGACGGCGGCGATGGCCGGCAGCTTGACGAAGCTCCCGTCGGATTCGTCGGCCTCGACGACCATCCAGTCGCCGGCGCCGAGGCGCGCGTTGGTGCCGTAGGCATTGATGATGCCGCCGTTGATGACCGTGGGGTCCAGCCCGGCGCCGTCGAGCATGGCAGCGATGATCGAGGTCGTGGTGGTCTTGCCGTGAGTGCCGGCAACCGCCACCGACCACTTGAGGCGCATCAGTTCGGCCAGCATCTCGGCCCGTTGCACCACGGGGATATGGCGCTCGCGGGCGGCGACCACCTCGACATTGTCTTCGGCGATGGCCGACGAGACGACCAGCACCGCCGCGTCGTCGATGACCTCGGCGCCGTGGCCGCGGGAAATCGGAATACCCAGCCCGCGAAGGCGGCGCACGGTCGCGCTTTCAGCGATGTCGCTGCCTTGAATCTTGTAGCCGAGGTTGTGCATGATCTCGGCGATGCCGCTCATGCCGATTCCGCCGATTCCGACGAAATGGATCGTGCCGATGGTGAAGGGCATCGCCTTCATGCCGCGCCCCCCACGGCGGCCGCCGCCGGCTCCGGTACGGAACCGCCGATCAGGCCCTCGACGAGGTCCGCCAGCGCGTGTGCTGCATCGGGCCGGGCGAAGCTCTGCGCCGCGTTCGCGCGCTCGGCCAGTTGCGCCGGCTCAGCCATGAGCGATTCGAGCTCTTGAGCGAGCCGCGGCGGCGTGAACGATGGCTGCGCGATCATGAGCGCTGCGCCGGCCGCGACCAGAGCCCGGCCGTTCGCGCTCTGGTGATCGTCGGCGGCGATCGGCAGCGGCACCAGGATCGCCGGCCGCCCCGCCGCCGCGAGCTCGGCAATGGTCGACGCGCCGGCGCGGCAGATCACAAGGTGCGCCTCGCCGAGGTGCGCCGGCATGTCCTCGAAGAAGGGCGCGAGCTTTGCGTCCACCCCTGCCTCGGCGAAGCTGCGCTCGACCGCGGCCAGGTCTTCGGGGCGGCACTGCTGACTGACCCTGATTCGGCGCCGGAGAGTCTCCGGCAGCGCCGCCACGGCTGCCGGCACGACTTCGGCAAAGACGCGCGCACCCTGGCTGCCGCCGGTCACCAGCAGGCGGAACGGCCCGTCCGGCACTGGCGGGTGGTACTGAATGCCGCGCAATGCCGCGATGGCAGCACGCACGGGGTTCCCCACGTGGGTAACGAGGGGCGCACGGCTGTGGGGAATACGCTCCGTCTCCGGGAACGACGTGGCAATCGCCGACGCACGGCGGGCGAGCATCCGGTTTGCCCGGCCGAGCACCGCGTTCTGCTCGTGCAGCACGCTCGGGATGCCGAGCCGCCCGCTCGCCACCAGCGGCGGCACCGACGGGTAGCCACCGAAGCCCACGGCAGCGGCCGGCCGGATTCGACGCAGCACGCGCGCCGCCTGCAAGACCGCGCGGGCGAGGCCGAGTACTGCGAGAACCCGCGCCACGGGCCCGCGCACGCTCGGGCTCCGGGCTGCGATGTCATGTCTTTCGATGCGCCCGAGAACGTCGCCGAAGGCGGCGCCCCTCCGATCCGTCATGAGAACAAGACGGCGGGCCCCCGGATTAAACAACGGCCCCCGGGGCGCGGGGGGGAAAAACCGGGCGCCCCATAAACCCGCGGGGGGGGTG
>JAPPHR010000151.1 GCA_028820995.1 Rhodospirillales bacterium | reverse complement strand
CCGACGTGCCCGCCAACACCAGCGAGCGGCCGCGCTTCGAGGCGCTGGCCCGCGCGCTCCCTGAAGGCGCGGTGTGGATCACGAGCAACCTGCTGCGCGCGCATCAGACCGCCGATGCCATCGCAGAGGCCGGCCACGCGGTGCCGGAGCGGGCCATCGAGGCGGACCTGGACGAGCAAGACTTCGGCGCGTGGCACGGCCTCACCTGGGACGAGGTCGCATCCGAGCGGGGCAGCGGCCTCGCCCACAAGTACTGGGTGGCGCCCGCCCACGTGACCCCGCCGGAGGGCGAGAGCTTCGTCGACGTGATCGAGCGGGCCAGCGGCGCCATCGCGCGGCGCACGGCGCAGCACGCCGGCAGCGATATCGTGGCCGTGGCCCACGGCGGCACGATCCGCGCCGCGCTCGCGCTGGCCCTCGGCCTCGATGCGGAGCACGCGCTGGCCTTCAGCATCGACAACCTCTCGATCACCCGCATCGACCACGTGGACGGACCCGCCAGGGGCGGCGCCTGGCGCGTCGCCGCGGTCAACCTGCTGCCGGACTGAGCGCCTCTTGTTGCGCAGGCCGGCTGCACCGCGCCGGCGGAGCGCGTAGAGTGGCGGCATGACGCGCCAGAACGCGCCCAGTCTGTTCGAGGACGCGGCACCCAGGCCGCTCGCCGACCGCCTGCGCCCGCGCACGCTGGGCGAGGTGGTGGGGCAGGACCACCTGCTGCGCCCCGACGGCCCGCTCGGGCGCATGGTGGCGAGCGGCGCGCTGGCCTCCACCGTTCTCTGGGGCCCGCCCGGCTGCGGCAAGACCACCATCGCCCGCCTGCTCGCCGACCACACGGACATGCTGTTCGCGCCGCTGAGCGCGGTCTTCTCCGGCGTCGCCGAGTTGCGCAAGGTCTTCGCCGAAGCGCGCGAGCGCCGCGTCGGCGGCACCGGCACGCTGCTCTTCGTCGACGAGATCCACCGCTTCAACCGGGCGCAGCAGGACGCCTTCCTGCCCGTGGTCGAGGACGGCACCGTCATCCTCGTCGGCGCCACCACCGAGAACCCCTCGTTCGAGCTGAACGGCGCCCTGCTCTCGCGCTGCGCGGTGCTGGTGCTCAACCGGCTCGACGACAACGCGCTGGAGACCCTGCTCGCCCGCGCCGAGGAGGCCGAGGGCCGCACCCTTTCGCTCGAGCCTGATGCCCGCCCCATGCTGCGGGCGATGGCGGACGGCGACGGCCGCGCGCTCATCAACATGGCCGAAGCCCTGTTCGCGGCCGGTGGCAGCGCGCCGCTCGGCGTGCCGCAGCTGATGGAGACCGTGCAGCGCCGCGCGCCGCTCTACGACAAGTCGCAGGAAGGCCACTACAACCTGATCTCGGCTTTGCACAAGTCGCTGCGCGGCTCGGATACCGACGCTGCGCTCTACTGGCTCGCCCGCATGCTCGCCGGCGGCGAGGACCCCCGCTACATCGCCCGCCGCCTGGTGCGCTTTGCCGTCGAGGACGTGGGGCTCGCCGACCCCGACGCGCTGCCGCAGGCGCTCGCCGGCTGGGAGGCCTACGAGCGGCTGGGATCGCCCGAAGGCGAGCTCGCCATCGCCCAGACCGTGATCTATCTCGGCACGGCAGCCAAATCCAACGCGAGCTACCGCGCCCTCTCGCAAGCCATGGCATCGGCCCGCGAGACCGGCTCGCTGACGCCGCCCAAGCACATCCTCAACGCGCCGACGCGGCTGATGAAAGACCTTGGCTACGGCAAGGGCTACGTCTACGACCACGACACCGACGAAGGGTTCTCGGGCCAGGACTACTTTCCGGAAGAAATGGCGCGCTGCGCCTTCTACCGGCCGAAGGCGCGCGGCTTCGAGCGCGAGGTGCTGAAGCGCCTCGCCTACTGGCAGAAGCTACGCGATGCGGGCAGCGACGGCGAGGCGGAGGAGCCGTGAAGGTCGCCCTCGCCATCGCGCTGGGGGGCGCGCTGGGGTCGGTCGCCCGCTACTACGTCATCGGCGCGGCCGGGCGCTGGCTCGAGACACTCATCGGCACGTCCTTCCCGTACGGCACGCTGACCGTGAACGTCGTCGGCTCGTTCATCCTCGGCGCTCTGGTGCAGGGGCTTGCGGTCTCCTTCGACGCGGGCGTCGTGGTGCAGCGCTTCCTCTTCGTGGGGCTGCTCGGCGGCTTCACCACCTTCTCCGCCTTCTCGGCGGACAGCATCGCCATGCTGGAGCGGGGCGAAATCGTCCGGGCGCTGCTCTACATCGTGCTCTCGGTGGTGCTCTCGGTCGGCGGCTTCTATTGCGGGCTCCGGCTCATCCGCGGGGTGTTCTGAGGGTGAGCGGCGTCGCCACCCTGGAGATCGCGCCGGAAGACGGCGCCCAGCGGCTCGACCGCTGGTTCAGGCGGCACTACCCCGCCCTCGGCCACGGCCGGCTGGAGAAGCTGCTGCGCACCGGCCAGATCCGCGTGAACGGCAAGCGCGCCCGCGCCGGCACCCGCCTCGAGCCTGGCGACCGCGTGCGCGTGCCGCCGCTACCCGATGCAGGCGAGGCGCGCGCGCAGCGCCGCCCTGCCCCGCCGCTGGCAGACGCCGATGCCGAGATGGTGCGCGAGGCGGTCATCTACCGCGACGGCGACATCATCGCGCTCAACAAGCCGCCGGGCCTGCCGGTGCAGGGCGGCAGCCACGTCGCCCGCCATCTCGATGGGATGCTCGCGGCTCTCCGTTTTGACGCGGCGGAAGCGCCCCGCCTCGTCCACCGGCTCGACCGCGATACCAGCGGGGTCCTGCTGCTCGCCCGCCACGGGGCTGCGGCGCGGGAACTCACCGCCCTGTTCCGCACACGTGAGCTGCAAAAGCTCTATTGGGCGCTGGTCGTCGGCGTGCCGAAGCCCGTCCAGGGGCGTATCGACGCACCGCTCGCGAAGCGGCAGTCAGGCGCGGGCGAGCGCGTGGTCGCGACCGCAGAAGGCGGCCAGCGCGCGATAACGGACTACACGCTGATCGAGGCGGCGGGCCGGCGCCTCTCCTGGCTCGCGCTCATGCCGCGCACGGGCCGCACCCATCAGCTCCGCGCCCACACCGCATCGGTCTTCGGCCACCCGGTCGTGGGCGACGGCAAGTACGGCGGCGAAGCTGCGTTTCCGGCTGGCTTCGAGCCCCGGCTCCACCTCCACGCCCGCGCCCTGGCGCTGCCCCGGCCGGGCGGCAAGAGGCCGCTGGTCCTCACCGCGCCGTTACCGCCGCACATGACCGCCGCATGGCGCTTTCTCGGCTTCGATCCCGAGCCGGCCGAGGACCATTTCGCCCTCTTCGAGGCCGCGCCGTGAGCGGAACCAAGCCGAAGCGCTTCTACAAGAGCGCGGGCGTGGTGGAGACGGACGGCAGTCACGGGATCGCGCTCGACGGCAAGCCGGTGCGCACGCCGGCCGGCAAGCCGCTCGCGGTGCCGGGCGCGGCGCTTGCGGATGCGCTCGCCGGGGAATGGGCGGCGCAGGGCGAGGAGATCGACCGCGAAACCATGCCGCTCACCCGCCTCGCCTGCACCGCCCTGGACCTGGTGCCGGAGCGGCGAACGGAGATTGTCGGCGAAGTCGCGGCCTACGCCGAGACCGACCTCGTCTGCTATCGCACCGACGAGCCGCCGGCCCTCGCCCGGCGCCAAACCGCCGCCTGGCAGCCGCTGGTGGCCTGGGCGGCGGAGCGTTACGGCGCCCGCCTCGCGGTCACGACCTCGATCACCCCCCTCGCCCAGGCGCCCGGCGCGCTGGAGGCGCTGCGCGCGGCGGTGGCGGCGAACGACGACTTCGCGCTGACGGGCTTGAGTCTGACGACGCGGAGCTTCGGCTCGCTGGTGATTGCGCTCGCCATGCGCGAGCGCCGGCTCGGCGCTGCCGAAGCGGCGCAAGCCTCATTGGTGGACGAGCACTATCAGCTTGAGCGCTGGGGCGAGGACGCGGAGCTCGCCGCCCGCTGCACCTGCGTCGCCCGCGATGCGGCGGATGCCGAGCGCCTGTTCCGCCTCCTCGCTTGATCGGACGCGGCGAATCGCGCGGTATCGCTTGCATCCGGCGGGGCCCGCGGATAGGGTGACGCGCCGCCGGACCGGGGCCGGCCGGCTCATCGCAGGAGAATGAACCATGGCGCGCGTGACGGTCGAAGATTGCGTCGGCTTGGTGCCGAACCGGTTCGAGCTCGTGCTGCTCGCGGCGCAGCGCGCCCGCGACATCCGCTCGGGCGCGGACCTCACGGTCGAGAAGGACAACGACAAGAACGCCGTCATCGCGCTCCGCGAGATCGCCGAGGAGACGATCGATCTCGAAACGCTGCGCCACGAGCTGGAGCACGGGCGGGAAGTGGACTCCGAGATCGACGAGCCGGACGAGGACGCCATGGCGGTGCTCGCCGCCGAGGCCGCCTGGGCCGGCGTGACCGGCCAGTCGCCACCCGTCGACGAGACTCCGGCGCAGGAAGACGAGGGCGAGCCATCCGAGACGCCCGAGACGCCCGAGACCGAGGCAGAGGCGGAGGAGTAGCGCCGGCCGGCGGCGCACTGGGCGCGGCAGAGCCGCCGCCCATACCCCTGCGGGGGCGTGACGCCGGCGCCGGCCGGGTGCGCCAGCGGTCGTGATCCGGCAATACGAACTCGTCGAGCGCGTCAAGAGCTACGAGCCCGCGGCGGACGAAGCTCTGCTCAACCGCGCCTACGTCTTTTCGATGAAGGCGCACGGCACCCAGACCCGCGCCAGCGGCGACCCCTATTTCGCCCATCCCATCGAGGTCGCCGGCATCCTGACCGAGCTCAAGCTCGACAGCACGTCGATCGCGACGGCGCTCCTCCACGACACCGTGGAGGACACGGGCACCACCGTCGAAGATATCGGCAAGCTGTTCGGTGAGGAGACCGCGCGGCTGGTCGACGGCGTGACCAAGCTGGGCCGGCTGGAGCTGCAGTCCGACCAGGCCCGTCAGGCCGAGAACCTGCGCAAGTTCCTGCTCGCGCTCTCGGAGGACATCCGCGTCCTGCTGGTCAAGCTCGCCGACCGGCTGCACAACATGCGCACGCTCCACTATGTGCCTGACGAGACGAAGCGGCAGCGGATCGCCAAGGAGACGATGGAGATCTACGCGCCACTCGCGGAGCGCATCGGCCTTCAGGCCTTCAAGGCGGAGCTCGAAGATCTCGCCTTCAAGGAGCTCAACCCCGACGGCTTCGATACCATGGAGACGCGTCTCAAGGCGCTCCGCGAACAGGCCGGAGGCATGGTCGAGCGGGTCACCGAATCCCTTACCGCGACGCTCAGGGAGCAGCGGCTACGGGCAACGGTCTCGGGCCGGGAAAAGCGGCCCTACTCCATCTGGGAGAAGATGCAGCGCAAGAAGCTCGCCTTCGAGCAGCTCACCGACATCGTCGGCTTTCGCGTCGTCACCGACGGCGAGGAGGACTGCTACCGGGCGCTCGGCATCGTACATCGCGCCTATCCGATGGTGCCGGGCCGCTTCAAGGACTACATCTCGACGCCCAAGCCCAACGGCTACCGCTCGCTCCACACCGCGGTGATCGGGCCCGAGCAGCGACGCATCGAAATCCAGATTCGCACCCGCGACATGCACGAGGAGGCCGAGTACGGGGTCGCCGCCCATTGGCTCTTCAAGCAGGCTGGCGACGTTCGCGACGACCGGCAGCAGCGCTGGCTGCGCCCGTTGCTCGAAATCCTCGACAAGGCCTCGGGGCCGGAGGAGCTGCTCGAGCACGCCAAGCTCGAAATGTTTCAGGACGAGGTGTTCTGCTTCTCGCCGCGCGGAGCGCTCATCTCGCTCCCGCGCGGCGCGACGCCGGTCGATTTCGCCTACGCGGTGCACACCGATGTGGGCGACACGACGGTCGGCGCCAAGGTCAACGGGCGCATGGTGCCGCTCTGGACCCAGCTGGAGAACGGCGATCAGGTGGAGATCCTGCGCTCGCGGGTCCCCCAGCCGCAGCCCGGCTGGGAACGCTTCGTGGTCACCGGCAAGGCGCGGACCTGCATCCGCCGCTTCACCCGGCTCAAGGAGCGCGAGCAGTTCATCGCCCTCGGCCAGGCCGTCGCCGAGAAGCTCTGCCGCGAGGCCGGCGCGGACTATTCCGAGTCACTGCTGGAGAGCGCGCTCTCCCGCCTCAAGCAGCGCTCCGTGAGCGATCTTCTGGCGGCGCTCGGGCGCGGCGATCTCACCAGCGGCGAAGTGGCCGACGCCCTCTTCCCGGCCCGCATGATCCAGGGCATCGCGCGCCGCGCGCTCTCGGTCGCGCGCGGCCGGCGCGGGGCCAAGGCCGGCGACACCGGCATCCCCGTGCGCGGCCTGATCCCCGGCATGGCCGTGCACCTGGCCGAGTGCTGCAATCCGCTGCCGGGCGAGCGCATCGTCGGCATCGTCACCACCGGCAAGGGCGTCACGATCCACACCATCGACTGCGACACGCTGGAGAGCTTCGGGGACACGCCCGAGCGCTGGCTCGATCTCGCCTGGGAAGCGGGAGCGGAAGAGAAGGGAATCCACGTCGGCCGCCTCAACCTCGTGGTCGCCAACGAGACCGGGAGCCTCAGCAAGCTCACGACGGCGATCGCCAGGAACAAGGGCAACATCAGCAACCTGAAGATCACCAACCGCTCGCTGGATTTCTTCGAGATGCTGGTCGATGTCGAGGTCAAGGACGTACGCCATCTCGGCAACATCGTGGCCGCGCTGCGGGCGGTCACGACGGTGAGCAGCGTCGAGCGCGAGCGGGCACGGCATTAGCTTTCGGACCCGGCCTGAGCGGCCGGATTGCGGGGCTCCGCCCGCGGGCGCCGCGGCCACGCCAAATTGTGTATTTCCGGCGCTGGCCGTATATTCCACGCGCCCTGACCGGGCGACGGTACGGGGCCGACAAGGAGGGAGATCGGGTGGCTCAGGCACGCCAGACGAGTCTCGCCGGCGGGAGCGACGCCGCGGCCAGCGCCGTGCTGACCGACCGGGAGAGCGGGGGCACGGTCGAACTGCCGGTGCTCGAAGGGACGATGGGCCCGCCGGTGATCGACATCCGCGCGCTCTATGCCGGCACGGGCAAGTTCTCCTACGACCCCGGCTACACCGCCACCGGCTCCTGCAAGTCGAGGATCACCTATATCGACGGCGAAGCGGGCGTGCTGCTGCACCGCGGCTACCCCATCGACGAGCTGGCCGAGCACAGCGACTTTCTCGAGGTCTCCTACCTGCTGCTCCACGGCGAGCTGCCGAACGCGGCGGCGAAGGACCGCTTCGTCAACACCATCACCAAGCACACGATGGTGCACGAGCAGATCAACTACCTCTACCGGGGGTTCCGGCGCGATTCCCACCCGATGGCGGTGATGATCGGCGTGGTCGGCGCGCTCGCTGCCTTCTACCACGACACCACCGATATCGACGATCCGAAGCAGCGCATGATCGCCTCGCACCGGCTGATCGCGAAGATGCCGACGTTCGCGGCGATGGCGTACAAGTACAGCATCGGCCAGCCGTTCGTTTATCCGCGCAACGACCTCACCTACGCCGAGAACTTCCTGCACATGATGTTCGCGGTGCCGTGCGAGGACTACAAGATCAATCCGATCCACGCGCGCGCCATGGACCGCCTGCTCATCCTCCACGCGGACCATGAGCAGAACGCCTCGACCTCGACGGTCCGCCTCGCCGGCTCCTCCGGCGCCAATCCCTACGCCTGCATCGCGGCCGGCATCGCGACGCTCTGGGGGCCTGCCCACGGCGGCGCCAACGAGGCCGTGCTCCAGATGCTGGAAGAGATCGGCACGGTGGACAACATCCAGGGCTTCGTCGCGCGGGCGAAGGACAAGGACGACCCCTTCCGGCTCATGGGCTTCGGCCACCGGGTCTACAAGAACTACGACCCGCGGGCGACGGTCATGCGGGAGACCTGCCACGAGGTGCTCGACGATCTCGGCATCAGCGACGAGCTGCTCAGGATCGCCATGGAGCTGGAGCGGATCGCGCTGGAGGACGAGTACTTCGTCGACCGCAAGCTCTATCCCAACGTGGACTTTTACTCGGGCCTGATCCTGCAGGCGCTCGGCATCCCGACGCACCTCTTCACGGTCATCTTCGCGCTGGCGCGCACCGTCGGCTGGGTCGCCCAGTGGAACGAGATGATCGCGGATCCGGAGCAGAAGATCGGCCGGCCGCGCCAGCTCTACACCGGCCCGGACCAGCGCAGCTTCGTGCCCCTGCGGGAGCGCGGCTAGACAAACGCCTGCATGGTTGGCGCCCCCGTGGGCGACTAATACTCGCCCATCAGAATCAAGAGTGGGCTCTGCCGGCTTGGAGCGTAACGGTCAGGCGCTGTCGGGATCGAATTCGTCGCACAGCAGTGCGCGTCCATCGACGGATTGCAGGCGAAGGCCGACGCAGGCCTGGTACGCGGGCGAGTTGTACCACTCCTTGGCCTCTTCCCGGCTCTTGAACTTCAGGACGATCATCCGGGTCTGGTCGGTCGCTCCTTCGATGACCTCGGCATTCGAGTCCAGGACCAGAACTTCCGGATCGTAGGGTCCCAGCGACTCGACCGCCTTCGGCAGATAGTCGTTGTTCAACGTGTCGGGATCGAGAACCTTGTGGTTGAAGACGAAGTACGCAGCCATGAGTGTCTCCCTTCATTGATGCGTCGCGTGTTCGTGGGGCTTCCCATTCCTTACCACAGTTCCTCGGAGGCGAGGCGCGCGCCTTCCGCGAGCGAAGCCAGCTTGCGTCAGGCGATGGCCCGGTACTCCGGCATCATCGCGTCGGCCACCGCGTAGAGGAACTCCTCCTCGGTGCGGTGGTGGACGTTGCCGAGGAACATCGAGACTGGGCCCTGCGAGGCGGCGGTCATGAAGGCATCCTCGGGCGGCGCGAGGTCCAGCGCACGCCGGAAGCAGACGATGTCCGTCTCCGCGTCCTCGATGCCCTTAGACGACACCGGCCCGTCGCAGGCGGGGAAGCTGGAACTATTTCTTGAACCCGCCCCAAGGGACGCGGAACGCCGTGTTGATGCCGGCCAGGTGCTCGCGCAGGTCGTCGGGCCTGTCGGTCAGCACGGTCAGAACGGTGAAGTCCGCGGCCGCAACGAAGCGGTGCGCATGGGCCCCGAAGGTCTTCAGGTGGGTCACCGCTGCATCGAAGTCCGCGTATCGCTCGTAGATGTAGACTTCCTTGCCTTCCTCGCAGATGTACCATTCGTAGTTCAGCGCGCCCTCTTCCTTGGATGTCGCCTCGACCAGGTCGTTCCTCACGGCCTCGAACTCGTCGCGCTTACCCGGCTTGATCGTGGCTTCGGCGATCCAGGTAACGTTCATGGACATCGATTTCTCCTGCGTTGCTCGTGGTTCACTCTATGTCGCGGATCGGATCGCGATGGCAAGCGGCGGCCCCCGGTTCGGCGTGCGGACAATGGTTCGTGGATCCCGACAAAACCGCAATACCGCCTCCGGGACCTGGAACTGGCGACCGACGTGGACCGGTTCGACTTCGCCATGCCGGTGAGCCGCGAAGACGGTTAGCCGATTGCCAAGCCGGCGAGATCGGGCGAGTATGCTTGAGTGGATCGGCGTGGAGAACGCGACCATGCCCCTGGAGAACCTTAACCACGTACTTGTGCTGACCAGGGATCTCGAGGCGACCCGCGACTTCTATGTCGATGTCCTGGGCCTCGAGGATGGTTATCGGCCGCCCTTCCCGTTCCACGGCCATTGGATCTATCTGGGCGACCGCGCGGTGGTCCATGTGGCCGAGCGGCGGGACTACCTCGACAAACGCGCTCATGCGCGCGACGGCTCCGCCGACCCCACCACCGGCTCGATCGATCACATCGCCTTCGAGGCCACCGGGCTCAAGGCCATGATCGCGAGGCTGGAACAGCGCGGCATCGCGGCGCATCACCGCAAGGTGCCGGACCTCGACCTGCACCAGGTCTTCGTCCACGACCCCAACGGCGTTCGCATCGAGTTGAACTATCCTGCCCACGAAGGAGCGGAGGTGGAGCTATCCGGCTAGGGCGGCCCGGCAATCATGGTCTCGGGACGCGACCGGCCACAGCCGCTTCGGCCGTCCGACGTGAGTGGATCGAATTTGCGGCGAGTGTACAGGTGGAAGATCAGGGGAGGAGCCTACGACAACGAAACCAGCACTCTGTACCCTTCGCACATGTTGGAAAAACGGAGATCGAACCATGACACTACGACGTAAACTGCTCGCAGCGGCCTTTGTCGCGCTTCTCGCGGTACCGGGAGTCGCCAAGGCCGAAGACGAGATACATCTCACATATCATGCTGCCTTCAGCCAGGCGGCGCTCAACGAAGCGTCCCGCGTGTGGATGGACGAGGTCGAGGCGCGCACCGATGGCAGGGTGACATTCACCCGGCTCTTCGGCGGACCGCTAGGCAAGTTTGCGGGACAGCCGGACGGTCTCAAGGCGCGTTCGTTCGATGTCGGGCAGCTCTCGGCAGTCTACAATCCCG
>JAPPHR010000038.1 GCA_028820995.1 Rhodospirillales bacterium | reverse complement strand
AGGGTGTCGAAAATGATCTCAACCCTCTCCATCACCGCGTGACCGAACGCTTTCCGATCACGCCCGGACGAGTATACAGTCCCGTAAGCGCCACGCAAGCGAGTGAGTTCGAACGCACGCGTACTGCCGCGTACACCTGTCCCAAATTGGATACGAAAGCTAACGAGGGGAAGGATCAATCACTGTATGAAATAAGCTACTTATCGTACTCCAGCGTACCAGAGCGTAGGATTGACGCATGAACGAGGCGCTTCCCTATCCGTCGCGCCTCCTTCTTCATGCGATCCTCCCGATCGATTCGCGCACCCGACATGCGGTACTTCAGCCAATTCTGTTGCCGGTGCCGAGCGCCCCAACACTGGGCGCACCATACTCAAGGTGCTGCGATTTCGCCAGTCCGACAGCGGACGGAAGTGACGATTTCGCGCCAAAGCCCCTTTTTTCCCCGACGTTGTGACACAATTGTCACGCTGTTCGCGAGTCGACAGGCGCTCGGCCCCATGGGACTCTCGCCGACCGATACCGCCTTTGACGGACGCGCGACAGGCCGCGACCTCCGCCCGCCGCCAGTGCGGCGCCCTCGCGGAGGCGCCGGCCGCAGGCTGGCTGCCGTGAGCGATAGAGAATCAGGGCGTTTCCGCGTGAAACGGAGACGCTCTCGCGGAGCGGCCGAACACCTTCGAAGGCCTGTTCAGGCGCCACCGGGGCGGCGAAGTCCCGATTGGGCGATGACCTCGGCGATCGCTTGCTCGCCGCGGGGGGCCATCAGGTGCACGCCGGCGACCCCCTCCATGCCGCGCAGCGCCTCGATCAGCTCGATGCAGATGCGGATCCCCTCGGCTTGAGGATCCTTGGCGCCGTCGAGTCGGGCGATGACGTCGTCCGGAATGTGCACGCCGAATAGGTTCTCGTTCATCCAGCGTGCTGAGCGCCCCGACCTTATGGGCCCGATGCCGACGATGATAGAGGCGCGCTCGGGAATCCCGAAATCCGCGAGCCAGGCGAGATAGCGCCCGAGCATCGCCATGTCGAAGCAGAACTGAGTCTGGAAGAAATCCGCGCCCGCGTCGATCTTGGCCTGCAGGCTGGTGGGTGTGTCGCCGGCTTTCGGCTCGCGGGGCGCATCGGCACCGCCGATCAGCAGCCGGGGCGCCGAGGCGAGGCGCCGTCCGCCGGGGAGCAGCGATTCGTCGCGCATGGCGCGGACCAGCGCCATGAACTCGTTGGACTTGAGGTCGAACACCGGCTTCGTCTCCGGCTGATCGCCGGCCTCCACCGAATCGCCGGTGAGGCACAGCAGGCTGTGCACGCCGAGCGCCGCCGCCCCCAGCACGTCGGCCTGCAGCGCGAGGCGGTTGCGGTCGCGCATTGTGAACTGCAACACGGGCTCGATGCCTTCGCGAGTCAGGATCGCAGCGGTCGCGAGGGGCGAGAGGTGGGCGCGCGCGCCGGCTCCGTCCAGCACGTTGACGGCGTCGGCGAGTCCCTTGAGGCACCCGGCACGGGCCAGAACGTCGGCCGGATCCACCGAATCGGGCGGACCCATCTCCGCCGTTATGGCGAACTCGCCCGCTCGCAGCACGCGTTCCAACCGGCCTGCGCTTTTCGCCTCGTCCGCCATGGTCCCCTCTCATGCGTTCGTCGGCCGCACAACGGCCGCGGCGCGCGACCATAGTGTCAGGCTGGCGCGCAATCCAGCGCGCTTTCGCGCCACATCAGAGAAGTCGCTGGCGGGCCTTGAGCGCGGTGCCAAGGGTGCCGTCGTCGAGATAGTCGAGCTCGCCGCCGACCGGCAGGCCATGGGCGAGGCGGGAGATGGTAACGCCGCTGTCCGCGAGCCGGTCGGTCAGATAGTGCGCCGTCGTCTGCCCGTCCACGGTGGCACTGGTGGCGAGGATGATCTCGCCGACCTCGGGCGCACCGGCACGCGCGACGAGGCCGGCAATCGCGAGATCCTCCGGTCCGATCCCGTCGAGCGCCGACAAGAGCCCCCCCAGCACGTGATAGCGGCCGCGGAACATCAGCGTGCGCTCCAGCGCCCACAGGTCCGCGACCTGCTCGACGACGCAGATGGTGGAGTCGTCACGCTCCGGATCGGCGCAGATCGCGCATGGATCCTGCGCGTCGAGGTTGCCGCAGGCGAAGCAGGGCGCGACGCTCTCGGCCGCGGTGCGGAGCGCGGCGAGCAGCGGCTCCAGGTGCGATTCGCGCCGCTCCAGCAGGTGCAGGGCGGCCCGGCGGGCGGAACGCGGCCCGAGACCGGGGAGCTTGCCGAGGTGCCCGACCAGCCGCTCGATCGCGGGGCTCGTCATCGCCAGCCGTCGCTCTTGCAGAGGTCGTTCGGCGTTCTTACAGACCGAGATCGAGACCCGGCGGCAGCTTGAGGCCGCCGGTGACCTCGGCCATCCGCTCCTGAACGAGTTGCTCCACCTTGACCTTGCCGTCGTTGAAGGCGGCGACAATGAGGTCTTCCAGGACTTCCACCTCGTCGTCCTTCACCAGCGCCGGGTCGATCGAGAGGCGGCGCATCTCGCCCTTGCCCGTGAGAGTCACCCGCACCAGGCCGCCACCGGCGGTTCCGTCAACCTCGAGCGTGCCGAGGCTCTCCTGCAGCTCGGCCATCTTTGTCTGCATGGCCTGCGCCTGCTTCAGCATCTTGCCGATGTTCGTCATGAGGGAGAGTCTCCGTCGTTTCCGCCGCCTAGCGGTGATGGGGTCGTCGTTCGGTGCACCTTGCGCACGCGCGCACCGGGGAAGGCGTCGAGGACCTGCTGCACCAGCGGGTGGTCCATCGCCGCCTTGTCCGCCGCTTCCTGCACGACCCGCTCCTGCTCCTCGAGGGTCGGTTCGCCGCCGTCATCGGTCAGCGCGATCATCCAGCGCTCGCCGGTCCATTCCTGAAGCCTGTCCCGCAGGAGGTCGAGCATCCTGCCGTCGGGCGAGCGCCCGCAGTTGATCTCGACCGCGCCGGCGCCGATGCGAACGGCACGCACCTCGGTCCTGAGCCAGGCGCTCAGGATCGGTTCCCGCCGCTCCTCGGCGAGCGCGGCGATTGCCGCGAGCGAGTCGAGGCGCGGTTGCGGCGCAGACGCCCGCGCCGGATCGGGCGCGGGCGCCGGGGCAGGAGCCGGGTCGGCCGCTGCGCCGGCGGTTGCGGCACTGCGCGGGGCCGTCGTAGGAGCGGATGGCTCAGGCGCGTCTTTCGCCCGCCCGCGTGAGCCATCAACGCCGATGGCGCGGAGCGCATCGGCCGGGCTCGGCAGGTCGGCTGCGTAGGCGATGCGCACCAGCGTCATCTCGGCCGCAAGTGCCGGCCGCGCCGCCCTGTTGGCCTCCTCCAGCCCCTTCAGCAGCATCTGCCACGTCTGGGTCAGCGACGGCACCGGCAGCGCCTCGGCCATGGCGCGCCCGCGCGTGCGCTCCGCCTCGGGCACCGCTGGGTCGTCCGCCGCGGCGGGCACGTGCTTCAGCCGCGTCAGCCAATGGCAGAGCTCCAGCAGGTCCTGCAGCAGGGCCTGGGGCTCCGCGCCCGCATCGTGGAGCTCGGAGAAGCAGTCCAGCGCGTCCTTGATCGCGCCCTTCATCAGCATGTCGAAGAGATCGAACAGCCGGGTCCGATCGGCGAAGCCGAGCATGCCCCGCACCGCCTCTTCGGTGATGTCTGTCCCCTCGTGAGCCATCGCCTGGTCGAGCACGGAAAGCCCGTCCCGCACCGAGCCGTCGGCGGCGCGCGCGATGAGCGCCAGTGCCGCGGGCTCCACCTCCGCCCCCTCATTGGCGGCAATGGCCGAGAAGTGCTCGATCAGCACCTCCATGTCGACGCGGCGCAGGTCGAAGCGCTGGCAGCGCGAGAGCACCGTCACCGGCAGGCGCCGCACCTCGGTCGTCGCGAACACGAACTTGACGTGGGGCGGAGGCTCCTCGAGCGTCTTGAGCAGCGCGTTGAAGGCCTGCTTCGAGAGCATGTGCACTTCGTCGATGATGTAGACCTTGTAGCGCGCCGAGACCGGGCGGTAGCGCACGCTCTCGATCAGCTCACGCACATCGTCGATACCGGTGCGCGAGGCCGCGTCCATCTCGATCACGTCGACGTGGCGGTCCTCGGCGATCGAGACGCAGTGATCGCACGCACCGCAGGGCTCTGGCGTCGGGCCGCCGCTTCCGTCCTCGCCGACGCAATTAAGCGCGCGCGCGATGATCCGCGCGGTCGACGTCTTGCCCACCCCGCGCACGCCCGTGAGCAACCAGGCGTGGGCCAGGCGATCCATCGCGATCGCATTGCTCAGCGTCTGCACGAGGGGGTCCTGGCCGATCAGGCCGGCGAAGCTCGCCGGCCGGTACTTGCGCGCGAGCACGCGATAGGCGGCGGCGTCCTCGCTCATCGGTGCATCGGCATCCTTCGGCCCGCAGTGCGCGGCGGGCGGCGCATACGGTTGGCGGCAGGAGACCGGCAGACGACCCGGCTTGAAACTCGTTACGGCTGCTTCCTTCCGGACCTGACCGGATTAGCGAGAAAGCCGTCCGCCGCCGATCTCCCACCGCCACTATAGCAGGAGCCGCACACGCCGGCATCAGCGCCCGGCGTCTTGCTTGTATTCCTCAGGACCACCTACACGCCGCTCTGCTTCCGCCAGAACGCCCGCGTCCATGTCGGCCAAGGACTTGGATGCGCCGTCGCAGGCCAGGCTCCCGAACACGTCCTCGGGTCGGGTCTGGACAAAGGCCGGCAAGGGTTTCAGCAGCACCTCTTCGGGCGTGTTCTCCGAGACCAGCCGCATTGCCGAACCTCCCACCAACGTAGCAGGAAAGGTAGTGCCTGCGTCGTCCCGATCCAAGGCCGGACTGTGGGGTCGCGCGTACCTGGGGGCTAAGCCGCACGTTGTGCGAGATCGGCGAAATAGGCGAGGACGGCGTCCGTGTCCGTGACGTCGGCGGAGCAGCGGTTCATGTCGAATAGATTGATTGCATGGCTGATCGGCAGGCGGTCGAAGACCGCGTCCGCCGGTACGATGGTGCGATAGTTGTAGGAGAATGCGTCGAAGACCGTGGCGCGGACGCAGTTGCAGGTGGCGCCGCCGGTGACGATCAGCGTATCGATGGCGCGGTCGATCAGATAGGGCAGGAGAGGCGTGCCGTGGAACGAACTGGGCTTCTTCTTGGTGAAGACCAGATCGCCGGGCTCCGGCGCCACGGCGGCCACGATCTCGCTGCCATGCGTGCCCTCGAAGTAGACATTCTCCCCCGCTTCCGCGCCGATCTTGGCGTCGAAGAGCCCGGCATCGCCGACGGTGCGGTCGATGGCGAAGCGGGTGTAGACGACCGGTGCGGCCGCAGCGCGGGCCGCGCCGACGATTCGCCTGGTCTGCTCCACGGCGGCCCAGCCGGTGGCGCAGCTGTAGGGGTAGGCCCCGAGGTCGTGGCGCCCCTTCTCCCCCACCATGTAGTTCTGCACGTCGATAAGGATGACGGCGGGTCGCAGGCCGAAGCCGACACGCCTGGCCCAGCGGCCGCGCTCGATGGTGGTCCTGTCGTCCTCGCTCAAGAATCTCTGCCAGTCCGGAATCTCGGGCATCGTGGGTCTCCGACCGTGCGTACCACAGCCCCCATCATAGCCGGGAATCGGTCGCGGCGGGGGCAACACAGGTGAGCGCGAGCCACGGTGGCGTCGAGAACTGGCGGCTGACCGCGACGTTGAGCCGATCCGCCTTCGAGGCGCTGGAGGCCGCGCTCGCCGATCATGTCGACGCCGTGGTTGCCGAGACCGTCGCGGCCGTGCGCCCGGCGCAGGATTCGCCGGAGGACCGACTGCACGTGGCGCTCTTCGGCACGGGAGCGACGGAGGACGACCCGCGGCCCGCGCGCCTGCTCGAACTGTTGCGTGACGCCGGCGTGGCCCACGAAGCGATGAACTTCAAGGCGGTGGGTAGCGCCGACTGGGCGGCGCGATCCCTGGCCTCCTTCCCGCCCTTTGCCGTCGGCCGCTTCATGCTCCGGGGCGCCCACGAGGCCGTACCGCACCGGCGCTACACGCTCATCGTCGATGCCGGCCCGGCATTCGGCTCCGGCCGCCACGAGACGACGCAGGGCTGCCTGCTCGCGCTCGACTGGCTTGCCCGCCGCCGGCGCGTGCGCCGGGTTTTGGACATTGGCACGGGCTCCGGCATCCTCGCGGTGGCGGCGGCGCGGCTCTGGCCCGCACGGGTGCTTGCACTCGATAGCGACCCCATGGCGGTCCCTGCGGCGCGGGAGACGGTACGCCGGAACGCGCTCTTCCACCGGGTGACGGTGATACAGGGCGAGGGCTTCCGCCTGCACAGCGGTGTGCGTCCGGGCCGCGCCGATCTCATCTGCGCCAACATCAGGGCGAAGCCCATCGCAGCGATGGCGCCGGCCTTCACGCGGCATCTCGGCCCCGGTGGCGCCGTGGTCCTCTCCGGGCTCCTCCTCGGCGAGGAGCCGCTGGTGCTGGCGGCCTTTCGCGCCGTCCGGCTCAGGCTTCGGCACCGCATACGCTCGGGCGACTGGGCCACGCTGATATTGACGCGGTAAACGGCCGGCTGGCAGAAACACCGCCATGGCGAAAGAAACCGCGACAACCGACCGGCGTGCTACGCTCGCGCAAGCGCTCGCCGACGCCGGGATCGACAAGCCTATCGACGAGGCCGAGGCACTGGTGCAGGGCGTCGCCGCCGCGGCGCCGCAAGACCGGAGCTGGCTGCGCCTGATCCACCCCGAGGTCGACGCCGAGGCCACGGTGGCCGAGCGGCTCGAAGCGGTGCGGCGCAGCTATGCGGGCGCACCGGACGGTATCGACACCCCGCAGCAGGCGGCGCGTCTCGCAGCGCTCCGGTCCGAGCTCTCACGGCGTGCTCTCGACGGCTTCGTGGTGCCGTTGAGCGACGAGCATCAGGGCGAGTACGTGGCCCGGCGCTCGCAGCGGCTTGCCTGGCTGACCGGCTTCACGGGCTCCGCCGGCATGGCCATCGTGCTGGCCGAGCGGGCGGCGCTTTTCGTGGACGGACGTTACACCCTGCAGGCGGCGGCGCAGGTGGACGGCAGCCTCTACGAGCACCGTCACGTCAGCGAGGAGCCTGCGGACGCGTGGCTCAGGGAGCATCTCGCAACCGGGGCGACGCTCGGCTACGACCCCGCGCTGCACGGCGCCCAGGGCCGCGACCGGCTGGCAGCGCCCTGCGAGACCGTCGGCGCACGCCTTGTCCCCTGCGCGGAGAACCCCGTCGACGCGCTGTGGGAGGATCAGCCGCCGCCGCCGCTCGGCCCCATCGCGCCCCACCCGGTGCGCTTCGCCGGCAGAGATGCGGGCGAGAAGCGGCAGGCGATCGCGGCCCGCCTCGCGGAGAAGGGCGCCGAGGCCGCTGTGCTGAGCGCGCCCGACTCGATCGCCTGGCTGCTCAACGTGCGCGGCGCCGACGTCGCCAACAGCCCCCTCCCCCACTCCTTCGCCATCGTTCACGGCGAGGGCGCGGTGGACTGGTTCGTGGACCGCCGCAAGCTCCTGCCCGAGGTCCCGGCGCATCTCGGCAACAGCGTGCGGGTGCTGGCCCCGGACGCGCTGGCCGGCGCGCTGGACGGGCTGGCCGAAGCGGGCAAGGCCGTGATGGTCGACGGTGCGGCGACGCCGGTCTGGATGGTGGACCGCCTGGCCGAGGGCGGCGCCCGCGTGATTCGCGGTGACGACCCCTGCGCGCTGCCCAAGGCCTGCAAGAACGAGGCCGAGCTTGCAGGCATCCGCGCCGCCCACCGCCGGGACGGCGCAGCGCTCACGCGCTTTCTCGCCTGGCTCGCGGCGGCCCCGCCCAACTCGGTGACCGAGCTGGAGGCCGTCGACCGCCTGGCAGCGATGCGCGCAGGCGGCGAGCACTTTCGCGGACCGAGCTTCGACACCATCTCGGGCGCGGGCCCCAACGGCGCCATCGTCCACTACCGGGTCACGGCGGAGACGAACCGCACGCTCGAGCCGGGCACGCTCTACCTGGTCGATTCCGGCGGGCAGTACCTGGACGGAACGACGGACGTGACGCGCACGGTCGCCATCGGCACGCCGGAGCCGGAGCATCGCGACCGCTTCACCCGCGTGCTGCGCGGCCACATCGCGCTGGCGACGGCGCGCTTCCCGCGCGGCACGACAGGCGCGCAGCTCGACACGCTCGCGCGGCAGTTTCTCTGGCAGGCGGGCCTCGACTACGACCACGGCACCGGGCACGGCGTCGGCCACTACCTCAACGTGCACGAAGGTCCGCAGCGCATCTCGCGGCCCGGCTCGGGGGCTGCGCTCCGGCCCGGCATGGTCGTCTCCAACGAGCCCGGCTACTACAAGACCGGCGCCTACGGCATCCGCATCGAGAATCTGGTGGCGGTGACCGAAGCCGATAGCTCCGATAGCGGCTTCCTCGGCTTCGAGACTCTCACCCTCGCCCCCATCGACCGCGCGCTCATCGAGCCGGCCATGCTGACGGCGGACGAACGCGCCTGGCTCGACGCCTATCACGCCCGCGTGGCGGAGACGCTTGCGCTCCTGCTTGCGGACGATGCGGCGGCGCTGGCTTGGCTCAAGGCCGCGACGGCCCCGCTGGAGGACGCCTGACGACCCCTCCTCTCCCCGGCCCTCTCCTCCCCAGGGAGGAGAGGGACAGGGTGAGGTGGGGGTGTTGACTTAGTTCTAGGGCGTCGGGCCGGTCATCTTGGTGGGATCGATCCAGCGCTGGAAGTCGGCCTCGCTCACCACGCCGAGCGCGAGCGCGGCCTCTTTCAGCGTCGTGCCGTCGGCGTGGGCCTTCTTCGCCACCTTGGCGGCGTTGTCGTAGCCGATGTGAGGGTTGAGCGCGGTCACCAGCATCAGCGATTCGTGCAGGAGCTGGTCGATGCGCGCGCGGTTGGGCTCGATGCCGGCCACGCAGTTGTCGGTGAAGCTGCGGGTGCCGTCGCCGATCAGCCGGATCGACTGGAGCAGGTTGTAGATCATCACCGGCTTGAACACGTTGAGCTCGAAGTGCCCGCTGGCGCCCCCCACCGAAATCGCGACGTGGTTGCCCATGACCTGAGCTGCCACCATGGTGAGCGCCTCCGCCTGGGTCGGGTTGACCTTGCCGGGCATGATCGAGGAGCCCGGCTCGTTGGCCGGCAGCTCCAGCTCGCCCAGGCCGCAGCGCGGGCCCGAGCCCAGCAGCCGGATATCGTTCGCGATCTTCATCAGGCTCGCGGCCACGGTGTTGAGCGCGCCCGACATCTCGACCACCGCGTCGTTGGCGGCGATGGCCTCGAACTTGTTCTCGGCAGTGCTGAACGGGAGCCCGGTGAGCGCCGCGACCTCGGCCGCGAAGCGGGCATCGAAGCCCGCCCTGGTGTTGAGCCCGGTGCCGACGGCGGTGCCGCCCTGGGCGAGCGCGCAGAGCCTGGGCAGCGCGGCCTTGACCCGCTCGATCCCGTAGTCGACCTGCGTCGCGTAGCCGGAGAACTCCTGGCCGAGGGTGAGCGGCGTCGCGTCCTGCAGGTGGGTTCGGCCGATCTTGACGATCTCGGCGAAGGCCTCCGACTTCGCCGCGAGCGCCTCGTGCAGATGCTCGAGCGCCGGCAGCAGCAGGTGGTGGCACTGCTCGACGGCGGCGATGTGCATCGCGGTCGGGAAGGTGTCGTTGGACGACTGGCTCCGGTTGACGTGGTCGTTGGGGTGAACCGGCGTCTTCTGGCCCATTGGCTGGCCGAGCATCTCGCAGGCCCTGTTCGCGATCACCTCGTTGGCGTTCATGTTGCTCTGAGTGCCCGAGCCGGTCTGCCACACGACGAGAGGAAAGTGGTCGTCGAGCTTTCCGTCGATCACTTCGGTCGCGGCCCGGTCGATCGCCGCCGCGACCTCCTCATCCAGCAGACCGGCTTCCACGTTCACCCGCGCCGCCGCCTGCTTGATGATGCCGAGCGCGCGGATCAGCGGAGGCGGCATGCGCTCGCCGCCGATCCTGAAGTTCTGCAGGCTGCGCTGGGTCTGCGCGCCCCAGTAGGCGCTCGCCGGCACGTCGATCGCGCCGATCGAGTCCGTCTCGCGCCGCGTCTCAGCCGATGTGTCGGTCATGGCCGTACCCTCTCCGGTTGCGGACCTCCCTTACCATATTGGTGGAAAGCAACGCAGGAGTTCCGCCTATTTGGTGGAAAGCAACGCGGGAGTTCCACCTATTCGGTGGAATGCAATGCAGGAGTTCGCGCGTTTGGCGCGGACGTTCGGCGGCTCTATCCTCGCGCCGTAATCCAGGAATCCTGGGGGTATGCCATGACGAGCGACACGCCGCAGGCGGTGATGGTGACCGGCGCGGGCCGCAGCATCGGCCGCGCCGTGGCCGAGCGCTTCCACGCCGCCGGCGCGCGCGTCCATATCTGCTGCCTGACCACCGAGAGCCTGGAGGATGTGCTGGGCGCCAATCCCGGCATGTCCGGCAGCATTGCGGACGTGGGCTCAGGCCCGGCAGTCGCGCGCTGGTTCGAAGAGGGGCTGGAGAGGCTCGGCACCCTCGACGTGCTGGTGAACAACGCCGGCATCAGCGGCCCGCGCGCGCCGGTGGAGGAGATCGAGGACGAGGACTGGCACCGGGTGATCGACGTTTGAGCGCAGGCTCAGTAAGTGATGGCGGGGTTTTCGGATTATTTGATGGTCGTG
>JAPPHR010000090.1 GCA_028820995.1 Rhodospirillales bacterium | reverse complement strand
AAAACCGGACAGATCATCTGGTACATGCACCGGACATATCCCGTGTTGCCGACAATCGACGAGAGCGCACTTGAGAGCTAGACCTAGCAGACGTAAATTGGTACTCGACAGTTGTTTGGAACTGGACCAAGCAGGGAGGCACTCTATGGCATGGTACAGAACGCTGAGGGTTGTTGGCTGAGCAAGTCCACTTGGCTGTAGTTATGCCCATAGGTTCTGAGGTGCGCTGCGCCCGGCATACGTACCCGGGTGTGCGATGATCGCTGCTCAGGTCGTCACCAGCGAAAGCGGGAATGTGCAGTTCACACGCCGGCCGGGTGCCAAGTGCGCATGGGCGGACTAGAACCGCGCGCCCAGGAACTAGCAGAGAATGAGTGTAGCCGAATTCTAGTGAAACGCGAGAGTGTGTGATTGAGAAATGAAGCCTGAAGATCTAGACCAAAGTATTTTCAGCCATATTCACGAAAAGGCGCGTGAATTAGAAGATTTATTGAACTCAGATGTAGTATGCTACTATGGAGATATAAATCCGGGGTACTTCCGTTTGTTTCGCAATTTTATCGAGGAAGTTAAGCAAAATTCGCAACGAGAGGACGACACTCTATCCATCATTCTTAGAACTGCCGGTGGTTCGGCAGAGACGGCCGAGCGCTACGTTACGGTAGTTCGACATCACTATACAACTGTCAACTTCATTGTTCCGGACATTGCGATGTCTGCGGGAACGATATTTTGCATGTCTGGCGACCACATTTATATGGACTACTCTTCGAGCTTGGGACCGATTGATCCTCAAGTGTTGGCACCGGACGGATCAGGTTATGTGGCTGCACTCGGATACTTAGACAAGGTTGAGGAAATTTCAAGTAAGGCCGAACTTAGCCCTTCTGACGTCGTGTTTCTCAACAAACTCGACTTGGCCAAGTTAGCTTTGTACGAACAGGCGAAGAACCTTTCGATTGATCTTCTGAAGCGATGGCTTGTCCAATATAAGTTCAAGAATTGGAATGTTCATCGGACAAGCAACCCCGGAACGCCGGTAACGGACGATGAAAAGGAGCAAAGGGCAGCAGAAATTGCTGAGGCATTATCAGACAATAAGCGTTGGCATTCACACGGACGGTCGCTGGACACACAGAAGATTAGGCAGTTGCGGCTAGAGATTTGTGACTATTCCGATAAGACTGAGGTGCGAAATGCGATACGAGGGTACAATGATTTGTTAACGGCTTACACAGATCGTATGCGATATCCCTTTTACCTTCACAGTCACTTGACGGAGCACGTGTGATGAAGGACAGAAACACGCTTGCTGAAAGGGTGAAGGAACGCGTGGACGAAACTCGGTCATCTGCGCCAAGGGCAGGGGCACTGTCAAAGGAAGCTCTTGAAGCGTTGGAGCTTTCCGATCGATATGGCTTTATCGAGCCAGAGCCCTACATTTTGCCGCTCGATGCTCTGGCTGGATTTGCTAACAGGTCTGAAGATGAGGAACTGGCCGACAGCCGGCGATGATGCCTCCACGTGAAGGGCGCGGTGAGGTTATCGCCAGCCTCTTGCAGTAGTTTCTCAGTGCGTTGATTTCAGGCGTACCTCAAAGCCGTCTGCCGGCACTGATCCCCGTTGCCTCCTTGACAAGGGGGTGGCCGCAAGCGGCATAAGGGCGCCATGAGCGAGCCTGCGACCGCCGCCCGCCAGTATCGGACCCGCGGCGGCATCACCATCCACCGCACCGACCGCGAGACGGCGGTCGGGCCTGCGGCCGCGGACCTGGTCGAGCGGCTGGACCGCTACCCCGGCGTCTTCATGTCGTCGTGCTTCGAGTTCCCCGGCCGCTACACGCGCTGGGACCTGGGCTTCGCCGCCCCGCCGCTCGCCATCACCTGCCGCGGGCGCGATTTCGAGGTCACGGCGCTGGAGCCGCGCGGCCGGGTCCTGATCGAGCCCATTCGCGCCGCGATCGAGCCGCTCGCCGCAGTCGCCGTGCTGAAAGACAACGGTGATCGCCTGCACGGGCAAATCCACCCGCCTACCGAGATCGTGCCCGAGGAGCAGCGCAGCCGGCAGCCTTCCATCTTCAGCGTGCTGCGCGCGGTGATTGATCTCTTCGGCAACGACGAGGACCAGCACTTCGGCCTCTACGGCGCCTTCGGCTACGACCTCGCCCACCAGTTCGAGCCGGTGGAGCTCAAGCTCGAGCGCCCGGCGGACCAGCGCGATCTGGTGCTCTTCGTGCCGGACGAGATCCTGGTCGTGGACCACATGTCGGACCGCGCCGTGCGGCACCGCTACGATTTCGTCACGCCGGCCGGCGACACCCGCGACGTGGCGCGCGCGCCCACGGAGGACGCCTACGCGCCCGCAGCCGCCGGCACCAGCCCGCCCGACAACGACCACGAGCCGGGCCAGTATCCGGCGACGGTGGAGCGCGCCAAGGATGCGTTCCGCCGCGGCGACCTCTTCGAGGTGGTGATGAGCCAGCAGTTCAGCGAAGCCTGCGCCGATCCACCCTCCGAAGTGTTCGACCGGCTGCGCACCCTCAATCCCGCGCCCTACTGCGCGCTCATGAACCTCGGCGCCGGCGAGTTCCTGGTCGCCGCCTCGCCCGAGATGTACGTCCGGGTCGAGGGCCGACGCGTCGAGACCTGCCCGATCTCCGGCACCATCGCGCGCGGCAAGGATGCGCTCGGCGACGCCGCGCAGATCGCGAAGCTCCTCAACTCGGCCAAGGACGAGGCCGAGCTCACCATGTGCACCGACGTCGACCGCAACGACAAGTCGCGCATCTGCGAGCCGGGCTCCGTGCGGGTGATCGGGCGGCGTCAGGTCGAGCTCTACTCGCGCCTGATCCACACCGTCGATCACGTCGAGGGCATCCTGCGCCCCGAGTTCGATGCGCTCGACGCCTTCCTCAGCCACACCTGGGCGGTGACGGTGACCGGCGCGCCCAAGCACTGGGCGATCCGCTTCATCGAGGCGAACGAGCGCTCGGCGCGGCGCTGGTACGGCGGCGCCATCGGCCGCATCGGCTTCGACGGGGCGATGAACACCGGGCTTACGCTGCGCACCGTGCGCATGAAGGACGGCGTCGCCGAGATCAGGGCCGGCGCGACCCTGCTCTACGACAGCGAGCCTCAGGCCGAGGACGAGGAGTGCCGCCTCAAGGCGTCGGCGCTGTTCGCGGCCGTGCGGGCGGAGGCCGCGCCCGCGCCGGTGCGCCCGCCCGATTCCCGGCCGGGTGCCGCGCGGCGCGTGCTCCTGGTGGATCACGAGGATTCCTTCGTCCACACGCTCGCCAACTACCTGCGCCAGACCGGGGCCGAGGTCGAAACGCTGCGGCCGGAGCCCGCGCGCCAGGCGTTGCGCGACGGCGCGCCGGATCTGGTGGTGCTCTCGCCCGGCCCCGGCCGGCCCGAGGATTTCGGCACCGCCGAGACCATCGAACTCGTGCTGGCGAGGGACGTGCCGCTCTTCGGCGTCTGCCTGGGGCTGCAGGCCGTGGCCGAATATTTCGGTGGCCGGCTCGACCAACTCGACGAGCCGGTGCACGGCAAGCCTTCCGAGGTCACGGTGCAGGGCAGCGCTCTCTTCCAGGGGTTGCCGGGGCGCTTCCGCGTGGGCCGCTACCACTCGCTCTACGCCCGGCGCGTGTCGCTGCCCGACGACCTGCTCGCGGTCACCGCCGAGACCGACGACGGCGTCGTCATGGCGCTGGAGCACCGCGCCAAGCCGATCGCCGCCGTGCAGTTCCACCCGGAGTCGATCCTCTCGCTCGACGAAGGTATTGGCATGCGGCTGATCGACAACATGGTGACCGTGCTCACCGGAAACAGGGGCCCGGCGGCCGGGGACTGAGCGGGGATAGAGAGAGTCCGTCCTTGACGGACTTTCGACAGGCCGCGACCGCGGACCGCCGCTTATGCGGCGCCCTCGCGGCGGCGCCGGCCGCAGGCCGGCTGCCGTGAGCGACAAATATTCACAGGCTCCAGGCGCCGTCGATCACCAGTGCCTGGCCGGTGGTGAAGGCGGACTCGTCGGACGCCAGATAGACACAGAGCGCCGCAATCTCGGACGGCGATCCGATCCGGCCGATCGGGTGGCGCGCGACGAAGGCCTTGCGCGCTGCCTCCGGGTCGGGGTGGGCGCTCATCCGCTCGTCGAAGGAGGGGGTGTCGACCGCGCCGGCGCAGACCGCGTTGCAGCGGATGCCGCGCGCCGCGTAGTCGAATGCCACCGACGTGGTGAGGCCGATGACCGCGGCCTTGCTGGCGTGGTAGGCGCAGCGTTCGGGCGCGGCCTTCAGCGTCGAGACCACCGACGCCATGTTGACGATCGAGCCACCGCCCTGGGCCAGCATCGCGGGCAGGAAGGCGCGGATCGTCCGGTACATCGCGGTCACGTTGAGGCTCAGCGTCTCCTCCCAGTCCTCGGGCTCGCAATCGAGGATCGCGCCGTGGGGCACGCGGCCGGCGCAGTTGAAGAGCACGTCCACGGCGCCGATCTCATCGGCCGCGGCGGCCACGGCATCGGCATCGCGCACGTCGAGCGCCCGGCAGGCGACGCCGTCCAGCGTGGCGAGGCCTGCGAGCTTGGCTTCGTCGATATCGGTCGCCCAGAGCCTGGCGCCCTCCTTCTGGAAGGCGACGGCGGTCGCGTGGCCGATCCCCTGGCCTGCCGCCGTGATCAGCGCCGTCTTTCCGGCGAGTCGCCCGGCCATGGTTCAGCGCCCGGTGAAGGCGGGCCTGCGCTTCTCGACGAAGGCCCGGACCCCTTCGGCGAAATCCTCGCTCGCCGCGCAGTCCGCGAACATCTCGGCTTCCGCCTGGAGTTGATCTTCCAGGGAGGCATGGCCTGAGGCGGTGAGCAGCCGCTTGGTGTTGGCGTAGGCGCGCGCGGGCCCTGCGGCGAGACGGCGGGCGAGAGCCTCGGTCTCTTCCTCGAGCCGCTGAGGCGAGACAACGCGGTTCACGATGCCGAGGCGCTCGGCCTCGCGCGCGCCGAAGCGGTCGCCGAGGAGCGCCAGTTCCATCGCCTTCTTGGCGCCCACCGTGCGCGGCAGGAACCAGGTCGACGAGCCGTCGGGGCTGGTGCCTATGCGGCAGTATGCCATGGTGAAGATGCTGTCGGCGGCGGCGATCGCGAGGTCGCAGGCGAGAAGCAGGCTGAGCCCGAAGCCACCAGCGGCGCCGTCGATCCTGGCGATTATCGGCTGCGGCATCCGCCGCATCATCCGGATGATCGCGTGCACCCGGTCGATCATGGACTCGAAATGGCGCCGGCGCTCGTCCGGCGTGCGCTCCAGCAGGCCGTAGAAGGAGCGCAGGTCGCCGCCCGCCATGAAGTAGCCGCCGGCGCCCTGCAGCACCATCACGCGGGTGTCCGGGTCGCGCTCGACGGCGGCCAGCGCGCCGACCAGGGCTTCGCAAAGCTCATCGTTGAGCGCGTTCAGCACGTCGGGCCGGTTGAGGGTTACCCGGGCGATGCCACCATCTCGCTCGATCAGAACAGTGTCGCTCATGCTTCATGTCTCCCATTGGCGCTGCCATTACGGCTCGGCGGGTCCTAGCATCAAGCGGCGCGGTCGGCGAGGATGCCGTTTCGCATTCCCCGCTTCAGAGCGCAGCAGACGGAGAGAACCGATGGCCGAGAACGCCGTTCGCATCAAGACCGACCCCGATCCCTACGAGCCGTTCAGGCTGGCGCAGGCCTACCGCGTCGGCGACCTGATCTTCGTTTCGGGCCAGACCGCGATCGACCTCGACGGCACCATCGTCGGCGTCGGCAATTTCGACGCCCAGGCCGCGCAGACCTTCAAGAACCTCGCGGCGGTGCTGGAGGCCGGCGGCTCCAGCCTCGCGAAGATCGTCAAGGTGAACATCTACCTGAAGGACATGGGCAACTTCGGCAAGATCGTGGCCTTGCGCGAGACGTATTTCACGCCGCCCTACCCGGCCGACACCATCGTCGAGATCACGGGCTTGGCGCTGCCCGAGCTCGAAATCGAGATCGAGGCCATCGCCATGGTCGAGGGCGAGATCGTAGACGAATAGGCACCGGTAAGGGCGGATCGGCCGACGACACCGCCGGTCTTGTGACGGGGCGCTTCATCAGCGCGCCCACCCACCACGGCCAAGTGGCGCTGATGCGCGAGGCCTGCGCCCGCGCCGGCCGCTGGGCAGCTTGGACCTTCCCTTCCGCTTGGGCGACAACCGGCCCGTTCGGGTCGAGATCGCCTGCGAGAATGCGCCGGCGAACACCGTAATCTGCGGCCACGACGAGGGCGGCATGGAGGAGCCCCTCTCCAGCTTCGGTCTCAACTCCATCTCCCTTGCCGAGCAGTTGGCCTTCATGAGCGGCATGCTCAACGATGCAATGCGATACCGCGCCTCCGATCCCGCCCTCGAGGAGGGCTGGGTCGACGTGCGCTACGCCGATCTGTTCGCCGACCCGATGGCGGTCGTGAGAGACATCTACGCACGGCTTGAGTGGCCGCTTGAGGCGGCCGCTGCCCAGGCGTTGGAGGCGTGGCTTCAAGAGCAGGCGGAACAGCGCCGGCAGGAGCCGCCGCACGAGTACCGGCTGGAGGACTACGGTCTCACGCCGGACGCAGTGGACGAGGCGTTCGCGCCCCATCGGGAATTCGTCGCTGCGCGCGGAATTGAGCTGTCCGACCGCGCGTAACCCGTGGGCTAGATTGGGCTGGCTGTGGCAGACTGCGACTCGATGGGGCCCCGCCTCGGCCGAGGCGAGGCCGCAATCCTCACGCCTGAGGCAGCGAAGGAGGTCGCCATGTCGAGGAGCCTGGTCGAAACCCTGCTGGGTGCAGTGGTGCTGGCGGTGGCCATCGGCTTCGTCGTCTTCGCCTATACCCGGAGCGGGGTCGCAACGGTGAGCGGCTACGAGGTGAGCGCGGCCTTCAACCGGGTCGACGGCATCTCCAACGGCTCCGACGTGCGCATCGGCGGCATCAAGGTCGGCACCGTGATCGACCGCACCCTCGAGCCCGAGACCTACCGTGCCGTGCTCCGCATGAGCATCGACGAGACGGTCGAGCTACCGACGGATTCCACGGCGGCGGTCGTCAGCGACGGTCTGCTCGGCGGCAAGTTCATCGACCTCCAGCCAGGCGCCGAGGAGAGGCTCATCGAAGACGGCGGCCGCATTGACTACACCCAGTCCTCGCTCCTGCTGGAGGAACTCATCGGCAAGTTCGCGTTCGGCTCGGAGTAGGTGAGGCTCGCTCCTCTAGTCCTGGCCGCGGGCGCAGCGCTCGCGGCGGCCTTGGCCGATGGCGCGGGTGCCAGCGCGGCCGAGCGCCAGGTCGCCGTGCTCCAGGCGCTGGACAAGGTGGTGGCGCGAACGTCGAGGCTGGAGACGCCGCTCGACCGGCCGGTCCGCTTCGGGACGCTCCGCATCGTCGTTCGCGCCTGTCACGCAGCGCCGCCGGAGGAGCCGCCGGAGAACGCGGCCTTCCTCGAAATCGACGAGGTTCACCATGACGAGCGCGCGGTGCGCCTCTATACGGGCTGGATGTTCTCGTCCACGCCGGGTCTCGCGGCGCTCGAGCATCCCGTCTACGACATTCGGGTGCTGGCTTGCACCGACACCTCGTCGGAGGCCGGCAACGCCGCGTCGGAAAAATCCTCCGGATAGAAGGTCGCAGGCCGCGAGAGCGCGTCCGCGAGCTGCGAGAGGTAGCGGGCCCGTGGCATCTCGACCGCGCCGAAGCGGCTGAGATGCGGGGTCACGAATTGGGTATCGAGCAGGGTGAAGCCTCCCGTCCTCAGTCGGGCAACCAGGTGCACGAGCGCCACCTTGCTGGCGTCCCGCTCCACGCTGAACATGCTCTCGCCGAAGAACGCGGCACCCAGCGACACGCCGTAGAGGCCGCCCGCCAACGCGTCGTCGCGCCAGGCCTCCACGCTGTGGGCGTGGCCCTGGCGATGCAGCACGCAATACGCCTCGAAGATCGTCCCGTTGATCCAGGATTCCGGGCGCCGCCGGGTGCGGCGCGCGCAGCCCCGCACGACGCGGGGGAAATCGCGGTCCACGGCGATGCGGAAGCGCCCTGCGCGCACCGTGCGCGCGAGCCTGCGGGGCACGTGAAAGCGGTCGAGCGGGATGACGCCCCGCGTCTCCGGGTCGACCCAGAAGACGTCCCGCTCCGCCTTGCCCTCCGCCATGGGGAAGAGCCCGCAGCCGTAGGCCCTTAGAATCAGTGCGGGCGTGAGTTGCAGCGTGGTCACGTCGGCCGCCCTAGAGACCTGGGCCGTCGACGGTCTCTGTCACAAAGCGCTCGAACCAGTGGATGTCGTAGGCGCTCTCGGCAAACGCTCTGCTGTCGAGCAGGCGCAGGTGCAGCGGGATCGTGGTCGAGACGCCCTGGATGACGTATTCCTCCAGCGCCCGCCTCAGGCGCATCAGGCAGGCCGAGCGGTCGCCGGCCTGGGCGATAACCTTGCTGATGAGGCTGTCGTAGTAGGGCGGGATCCGGTAGCCGTCATAGAGCGCGGAATCGACGCGAACACCGGGGCCGCCCGGCGTGTGATAGCCGCTGACGGTGCCGGGCGAGGGGTGAAAGGTCTCGGGATCCTCTGCCGTGATCCGGCATTCGATCGCATGGCCCTCGAAGCGCACGTCCTCCTGGCCGAAGGCCAGTGGCTCGCCGGCGGCGACCCGGAGCTGCTCCTGCACGAGATCGATCCCGGTGATCATCTCGGTAACAGGATGCTCCACCTGGATGCGCGTGTTCATCTCCATGAAATAGAATGCGCCGTCCTCGTAGAGGAACTCCAGGGTGCCGACGCCGCGATAGCCCAGTTCGCGGATCGCGGTGCAGACGCGATCGCCGATCTCGTCGCGCTGGTACGGGTCGAGCGCCGGCGAGGGTGCTTCCTCCAGCACCTTCTGGTGGCGGCGCTGCAGGGAGCAGTCGCGCTCGCCCAGGTGGATCACGCTGCCGAACTGATCGGCGAGCACCTGCACTTCGATATGGCGCGGGGCGGCGACCAGCTTCTCCAGATAGAGCGCGTCGTTGCCGAAGGCGGCCTCGGCCTCGGCGCGCGCCGTGCTGGCCGCCGTGGCCAAGTCTTCAGGATTGTCGACCCGCTGCATGCCGCGCCCGCCGCCGCCGGCAACCGCCTTGATGAGCACCGGATAGCCGATCTCGTCTGCGGCCTCTGCGAAGGCGTCGGCGCTCTCCAGCGCGTCTGCCGAGCCCGGCACCACCGGCAGGCCGAGCTCGGCCGCGGTCTGCTTGGCGCGGATCTTGTCACCCATCAGCGTGATGTGGGTCGGCGTCGGGCCGATGAAGATGAAGCCGTGCTCCTCGACGATGGTCGCGAAGTCGGCGCTCTCGGAGAGGAAGCCATAGCCCGGGTGGATCGCGTCGGCATTCGTGATCTCGCCGGCGGCGATGATGGCCGGGATGTTGAGGTAGCTCTCCCTGGGCGCCGGCGGGCCGATGCAGACCGATTCGTCCGCGAGCCTCGCGTGCATCGCCTCGGCGTCGGCCGTGGAGTGAACGGCGACCGTCTTGATGCCGAATTCCCGGCAGGCGCGAATGATCCGGACCGCGATCTCCCCCCGGTTGGCGATCAGGACCTTGTCGAACATCGGCCTCACTCGAGGATCAGCAGGACCTCGCCGTACTCGACCCTGGCACCGTTCTCGGCGAGAATCCGCGTGACGCGCCCTCCGCGCGGGGCGCGGACGGGGTTCATCGTCTTCATCGCCTCGACGATGAAGAGCGTGTCGCCCTCGTTGATCTCGTCGCCTGCCACGACGAAGGGTCGCCCGCCGGGCTCCGGCGCCACGTAGACGACGCCGACGAGCGGCGAGGTCACCGCACCGGGGTCGTCCTCCACAGCGGGCAGCGCCGCGGGCTCTTCCTGCGCCACGGGCACCGCCGCGACCGGGGCTGCGGCAGCGACAGGCACGGGCGCAGCGACGGGCGCGGCCTCGCGCGCGATGCGGATGCGGTTTGCGCCCTCGCCGATCTCGATCTCGGTGAGACCTGCCTCGTCGAGCACCGCGGCGAGCGCGCGGATCAGCTCGATATCGGGTCCGAACACGGGCTCCGGGTCCTCCGGCCGGGCATCCGGCACAGGCTTCACCGCCATCGCGTCAGTCCTCCATCAAGAGCGCGCGCATTCCGTCGAGCGCGAGCAGGTAGCCGTCAGCGCCGAAGCCGCAGATCGAGCCCTGCACCGCCTGGGCGACGTAGGAGCGCCGGCGGAAGGGCTCCCGCCGATGGATGTTCGAGAGGTGCAGCTCGATGGCCGGCAGGTCGACCGCGCGCAGCGCGTCCATGATGGCGACCGACGTGTGGGTGTAGCCGCCGGGATTGAGGATGATGCCGGCGTGCGCCTTCGGTGCCTGCTGAATCCAGTCGATCAGCTCGCCCTCATGGTTGCTCTGCCTGAAATCGATCGCAAGCCCATGGCCTTCCGCATGACTCTCGCACAGCGCGCGAATGTCGTCCAAGGTCTGGCGACCGTAGATCTCAGGTTCTCGCAACCCCAGCATATTGAGGTTAGGGCCGTTCAAAATCAAGATATTGTGAGTCATGGTCGCACTCAGTCGAGATGCCCGCCCGCTTGCCGGGTCTAGCATGGCCGGAACTCGGGCTTCAATCCGCGCGTTCTCCGCCGCCCTCTCCGGTTGAAATCGACATGTTACTCCCCAATACTCCGGGTGAGGCCGCAAGACTGCGGCAACGTGCGGATTTTTCACGGAATGCCACCCATGCAGGTGCAGATAAACGGCGAGCTCCGCGAGTTCGAGGAGCCCCAGTC
>JAPPHR010000051.1 GCA_028820995.1 Rhodospirillales bacterium | reverse complement strand
TCGACGCTCGCCAACGCCTATCCCGGCCGCTTCACCCTCGGCATCGGCCACGGCGTCCCCGCCTGGGTCGCGCAGATGCACCTCACCCCGAAATCGGTGCTGGGCTCGATGCGCGAAGCGATCACCGACGTGAGGCGCCTGCTCGCCGGCGAGACCCTGACCCAGGCGGGCGCCTACAACGGCTACGAACGCGTGGCACTCACCCACCCTGCGCCCGGGCTCGCGGTGCTGGGCGCGGCGGTCGGGCCGAAGTCGGTCGATCTCTGCGCCGAGATCGCGGATGGCATGGTCATCTCGGTGCTCGCGGGGCCGCGCTACGTCGCGACGGTGAAAGAACGGATTGCGCGGGTCCGGCGCGCGCAGGGGCTGCCCGAAGACTTCACGCTGGTGGTCTACGCGCTCGCCAGCGTGGATGCAGACCGCGAGGCCGCCCGCGCCAGGGTCCGCCCCGCGACCGCCTTCTATCTGGAGGCCATGGGCCCGACGCTCATCACCGGCGTCTACGACGCCAACGAGACTCTGGTCGGGATGATCGACGCGGGCGGGGTTGCGGCGCTCGAGGCCGGCATGCCGGACGACTGGCTCGACTGGCTTGCGGTCGCCGGCAGGCCCGAAGACTGCCGCGCCGGAATCGAGGCGCTCTTCGACGCAGGCGCGACCAAGGTGGTTCTCTGCGTCGTCCCCTCCGAAGAGCTGCCGACGCAGTTGGAGATATTCGGGAGCGAGGTGCTGCCGAGCCTCTGACCCGGCACGGCTCCCCTATTCGGCTAAGTCGATCACCGCGAGCGCCGCCTCGACGCCCGCCCCGACGTCCGCACTCCCGCCCAGCGCTGCGATGGCGCCGCCGAGTGCGGTGACGGCGACGGTCGCATAGATCGGCCGGGCTACCGGCCCCATGTGGCCGATGCGCACGAGCTTGCCCATCAGCGGGCCGCGGCCGGCGGAGAAGACCACACCGTAGCGCCGGCGCGCCTCCTGCCGGATCGCCCCGTCTTCAAGGCCGGCCGGCACCCGCACCGTGGTCGCGGTATCGGCGCAGATCGCCTCGCGCGCGGGCCAGAGGTCGAGGCCCATGGCACGGATGCCGGCGCGGCAGGCGCGCGCCGTGAGCGCATGGCGCGCCCACACCCTCTCCGGCCCCTCGTCGAGGTAGTTCTGCACGGCGGCCTCCAGCCCGTGCACCTCGGAGACGGACGGCGTGAAAGGGAACAGCACGTCCGAGCGCCACGCGTCCCGCCAGTCCTTGAGGCTCAGCACCGAGCCCGTGGGCGCCGCGGGGTTGGCGTCGATCTTCGCCCAAGCGCGCTCGCTGACATGGAGGATGCAGAGGCCGGTGCTCCCGCCCAGGCACTTGCTGGGGCTGGTCACGAATATGTCGGCGCCCGCGTCCTCGGGGTGAACGTCCATGCCGCCGAAGGAGGAGACCGCGTCCACGATGCTCAGCACGTCGTGCGCCCGGCAGACGGCCCCGATCTCGCGCACCGGGTTGACCGTCCCCGACGGCGTGTCCAGGTGGCAAACAGAGAGGATGCGGATGTCCGGCCGGGCCTCCAGCATGTCGCTGACGGCCTGCGGATCGATGGCATCGTCGTAGGGGACCTCGATCTCGACCAGCTCCCGGCAATGGCGTGCCGCCCAGGAGCCGAACCCCTTGCCGTAGACGCCGGAGGCGAGGTTCAGCACCACGTCGTCGGCGCCGATCAGGGCCGCAGCGGCGGCTTCGAGGCCGAGGACCGGCTCTCCCTGCAGGATCACTGGCGGCAGCGCGGTGCGCAGCGCCTTGGCGGTCTTGCGGACGGTCGATTCGTAGAATTGCTGGAAGGAGGGGTCGAAGTCGTAGGTGACGGGCCGCGAGAGCGCGCGCAGCACCGCGGGATAGGCATCGACCGGCCCGGCGCTCAGCGTGATAATCGGGGGATCGTCGTCGGAATTTCGCATTTCCAGGCCCGCTCAGGGTCTTGGATGGGGCGTCAGGATACAGCGGCGCAGTGGCTTCCCCAAGGCGGCGCAAGGTGCAATTATGGCGCCGGCGACGGACCCGATTCGCACGCATGCCACTGTGGCAGCGGGGTATGACAGGGCGATTGACGCGCATGCCCGTTGTAGTAGTTTTGTCATGCTGGTCTCGTGAGTTTCAGGTCGCGCGACGGGCCAAACGGTGAGCCGCCACGGAGAAAGAGCCATGCCGGAGACGCCGCATCTGGATCGCGTGAAAAGCCCCGAAGACCTCCGCAACCTCTCCACCAAGGAGCTGAAGAAGGTTGCCGAGGAGCTGCGGGCCGAGACGGTCGACGCGGTCTCGGTGACCGGCGGCCATCTCGGCGCTGGGCTCGGTGTGGTCGAGTTGACCGTTGCCCTCCACCACGTGTTCGACACCCCGCGCGATCGTCTGATCTGGGACGTGGGCCACCAGTCCTACCCGCACAAGATCATCACCGGCCGGCGCGAGCGGATTCGGTCCATCCGCCAGCCGGGCGGGCTCTACGGCTTCACCAAGCGGACCGAGAGCGAGTACGACCCCTTCGGCGCGGCGCACTCGTCGACCTCCATTTCGGCCGGGCTCGGCATGGCGGTGGCAACCGGCCTCCAGGGCGAATCGCGCAACGTCATCTGCGTCATCGGCGACGGCGCCATGTCGGGCGGCATGGCCTACGAGGCCATGAACAACGCCGGCTCCATGCCGCCCCGCCTCATCGTCATCCTCAACGACAACGAGATGTCGATCGCGCCGGCGGTGGGCGCACTCAACGCCTATCTCTCGCGGCTGCTTTCCAGCCACCAGTTCCGCAGCCTGCGCGAGCTCGGCAAGCAGTGGGCGCGCCGGCTGCCCAAGGCGATGGGCGATGCGGCGATGCGGGCCGAGGAATACTCCCGCGGCATGGTCACGGGCGGCACCCTCTTCGAGGAATTGGGCTTCTTCTATATCGGGCCGATCGACGGCCACAATCTCGACCATCTGGTCCCGGTGCTGCGCAACGTCCGCAAGGATGAAACGCCGGGGCCCGTGCTGCTGCACGTCGTCACCAGCAAGGGCAAGGGCTACGAGCCTGCCGAGAGCGCGCCGGACCGCGGCCACGCGCTCGGCAAGTTCGACGTGGTGACGGGCGAGCAGAAGAAGAGCAAGCCCAAGGCGCCTAGCTACACCAGCGTGTTCGCCCAGAGCCTGATCAAGGAGGCCGACCGCGACGAGAAGATCGTGGCGCTGACCGCCGCCATGCCGTCCGGCACCGGGCTCGACAAGTTCGCGAAGGCGCACCCCGACCGCTGCTTCGATGTCGGCATCGCCGAGCAGCACTGCGTCACCTTCGCGGCGGGGATGGCGACGGAGGGGCTGAAGCCCTTCGCCGCGATCTATTCGACATTCCTCCAGCGGGCCTATGACCAGGTGGTGCACGACGTGGCGATCCAGAGGCTGCCGGTCCGCTTCGCCATCGACCGCGCGGGCCTCGTGGGCGCCGACGGGCCGACGCACGCGGGCAGCTTCGACATCACCTACCTCGCGACCCTGCCGGGCTTCGTCGTCATGGCGGCGGCGGACGAGGCGGAGCTCGTCCACATGGTGCACACGGCGGCGAAGATCGACGACCGCCCCAGCGCGTTCCGCTACCCGCGCGGCGAAGGCGCCGGCGTGGCGCTGCCCGAGACGCCCAAGATGCTGGAGATCGGCAAGGGGCGGATCATCCGCGAGGGCACGGCGATCGCGATTCTCTCCCTCGGCGGCCGCTTGCAGGAGGCGCTCGGCGCGGCGGACGAGCTGCAGACGCGCGGGCTGTCGACGACGGTCGCGGACGCCCGCTTCGCCAAGCCGCTGGACGAGGACCTCATCCGCCGGCTGGCGCGGGAGCACGAGGTGCTGATCACCATCGAGGAAGGCTCGATCGGCGGCTTCGGCGCGCACGTCATGCAGTTCCTGGCGATGGCCGGCTACCTCGATGCCGGCCTCAAGATCAGGCCGATGCTCCTGCCCGACCGCTTCGTGGCGCACGGCACGCCCGCCGGCATGTACGAGGACGCAGGCCTGACCGCGAGCAATATCGTCGACATGGCGCTCTCTGCCCTCGGCAGCAACTCCGCCACCATGCCGCAACGCGCTTGATTCGCCCATGGAGGTTGCACGCGCCGGGCCAGACCGGCGAAGTGAGACCATCGTCCGCCAATCGCCGGACACCGTAGACGACATTATTCCCGCTCCCGACATCGACCGGGTCATCGACGACGCGGCTGCCGGCCTGCGCGGCCTCCAGCGCGACGACGGCCATTGGGTGTTCGAGCTCGAGGCCGACGCGACGATTCCCGCCGAGTACATCCTCCTCAACCACTTTCTCGACGAGATCGATCCCGAGACGGAGGCGCGCCTCGGCACCTACATCCGCGCCCGACAGGGCGACCACGGCGGCTGGCCGCTATTCCCCGGCGGAGCGCTCGACGTGAGCTGCACCGTCAAGGCCTACTACGCGCTGAAGCTGATCGGCGACGACCCGGAGGCGCCGCACATGGCCCGCGCGCGAAGGGCCGTGCTCGCCGCAGGCGGTGCGGCGCGGAGCAACGTATTCACGCGGATCACGCTGGCGCTCTTCGGCCAGGTGCCGTGGCGGGCCGTGCCGGCGATGCCAGTGGAGATCATGCTGCTGCCGCGCTGGTTCCCCTTCCACCTGAGCAAGGTCTCCTATTGGTCGCGCACCACCATCGTGCCGCTCTCGATCCTGCTCGCCCTCAAGCCCAGGGCGAGAAACCCGAGGCGCATCGGCATCGACGAGCTGTTCACCACCCCGCCGGAGCGGGAATGGCACTACTTCCCGCGGAGGAACGTTACCGAGTGGTTTTTCCTGACCCTCGACCGCGTGATCGCGCTCGGCGAGCGGGCGACGCCGCGCGCATTGAGGCGTCGCGCCATCGACAAGGCGCTCGAGTGGTGCATGACACGGCTCAACGGCGAGGACGGGCTCGGCGGCATCTTCCCGCCGATGGCCAACGTGCTCATGGCCTTCGACACGCTCGGCTATCCGCAGGAGCACCCGGCACGCCAAACCGCCCGCCGTGCCATCGACCTCCTTCTGGCCGACCCGACGAACGGCAGTCAGTACTGCCAGCCCTGCGTCTCGCCGGTCTGGGATACCGGACTGGCGGCGCTTGGCCTGATGGAATGCGGCGCGGAGGACGAGCAGCGGTCGGCGGACGCGTCCCTCCCCTGGCTCGCCGACCTTCAGATAAACGATGTCGAAGGCGACTGGGCGGTGGAGCGGCCCGATGCGCCGCCGGGAGGCTGGGCCTTTCAATACCGCAACGATTACTACCCGGACGTGGACGACACCGCGGTGGTGGGCATGGCGCTCCACCGCGCCGATGCGGAGGCGCACCGCGAGGCAATCGACCGGGCTGCCGCCTGGATCGTCGCCATGCAGAACGAGAACGGCGGCTGGGGCGCCTTCGACGCCGAGAACGAGCGCTATTACCTCAATCGCATTCCCTTCGCCGATCACGGCGCTCTGCTCGACCCGGCAACCGCCGACGTCAGCGCGCGCTGCGTGAGCTTCCTCTGTCAGATCGGCTATTCGCGCGAGCACCGTGCCGTCGCCAAGGCACTCGACTACCTGCTCGCTGACCAGGAAGAGAACGGCTCCTGGTTCGGCCGCTGGGGGACCAACTACATCTACGGCACCTGGTCGGTGCTGTGCGCGCTGAACGCCGCAGGCGTTGACCCGTCATCGCCCGCCATCCGCAAGGCGGTCGCCTGGCTCGAATCCAAGCAGCGTGCCGACGGCGGCTGGGGCGAGACCGGCGACAGCTACTATGCGGACCGCATCGAACCTTCGTTCGAAAAAGCCTCGACCCCGTCGCAGACCGCATGGGCCCTCCTTGCCCTGATGGCGGTGGGCGAAGTCGGGAGCGACGCGGTGCGGCGCGGCATCGCCTATCTCTGCCGCGCCGAGCGGCAGGGGGCGAAATGGCTGGAGGACGACTTCACCGCCGTCGGCTTCCCCCGCGTCTTCTACCTCCGCTATCACGGCTACAGCGCCTACTTCCCGCTCTGGGCGCTGGCGCGCTACCGCGCCCTCATGGGCGGTAACGAGCGCCGCCCCCGCTACGGCATGTAGCAAGAAGGCAAAGGGCCGGGCGCGCCATGGCTGACCGGGCCCGCATCGGCGTCATCACCGGGCTTGCCTCGGAGGCCGCGACTCTCCCTGACGACGATTTCTGGATCGCGGTCTCGGCCGCCAATTCCGCGCGTGCCTCCGAGGCTGCCGAAACCATGATCGCGGGCGGCGTATCCATGCTTGTGAGCTACGGATTCGCCGCCGGGATCGACCCGCGTCTCGGCCCGGGCGCCCTGTTGCTTCCCGAGACGGTGATCGCCCACGAGGGGGAGGTCAAGACGCCGGACCGCGGCGGTGTGCGCGACCAGCTCCAGCGGATCACGTCCTTCAAGCCGCGCGAGGGGCAAGGGCCACCGGAGCCGCCGCCGGACGAGGCCTACGTGGCGGTGGACACGGCCATGCGCGAGGTGCTGAGCCAGGAGCTGGGGATGCGAATCGCCGGCGGCGCGCTTGCCGGGGTCGACCGGCCGCTGATGCGCCAGGAGGAGAAGCTGGCGCTCTTTGCGCAGACCCGCGCCCGCGCCGCGGACATGGAGAGCCACGTCGTCGCGCGTGCGGCGACGGCGGCAGGCGTCCCCTTCGTGGTGATCCGGGTCGTCAGCGACCCGAGCAACCGCACGCTGCCGCGCGCCGCCGTGGCCGGGATCAACGAGGACGGCCGCATCGACGGCCGCGCGGTCGCGGTCGCACTGCTCAGGAGCCCGTGGGAATGCACCGACATGGTGACGCTTGCGCTCGACGGGGCGCAGGCGATGCACCGGCTACGCCGCGTTGGTCGCCGGGCGGCGCCCCTTCTCCTGAGCCTGTGACGCCGCTTCTTCGGCCACGCGGATTTCGCGCAGCTTCTCCTGCACGTGCCGGTCGAACATGTACTCGGCCGGGCGGGCCTGGCTCAGGTCGATCTCCGGCACCATGGGGCCGGTCGTCCTGATACCGCGCAGCTTGACCATCAGCGCTGCCCACGGCCGCGACAGCGAGTGCTCCGCCGCCGTCGGCTCGTAGCCGCAGTGGACCATGCAGTCCGCGCACTTCTCGTAGCGCCCGGTGCCGTAGGAGTCCCAGTCGGTCTCTTCCATCAGCGCGCGGAAGCTGCCGGTATAGCCCTCGCCGATCAGGTAGCAGGGCTTCTGCCAGCCGAAGACGTTGCGGGTGGGGTTGCCCCAGGGCGTGCACTGGAAGTCCTGGTTGCCCGCCAGGAAGTCGAGGAAGAGGCTCGACTGGCTGAAGCGCCACTTCTTGCCTGCGCCGCGCGCGAAGATGTCGCGGAACAGCTCCTTCGTCTTGGCCCGGTTGAGGAAGTGCTGCTGGTCGGGCGCGCGCTCGTAGGAGTAGCCGGGCGAGACCGTGATGGCTTCCACGCCAAGCTCGTCCGTCGCGAAGTCGAAGAACGCGGCGAGCCGCTCCGCTGGATGGCCGTCGAACACGGTGGCGTTGACGTTGACGCGGAAGCCGCGTTGCCGCGCCTCCTTGATCGCCGCCACCGCACGCTTGAACGTGCCCGGCTGATCCACCGCGTGGTCGTGCTCCTCCTCCAGCCCGTCCAGGTGGACCGAGAAGGTCAGGTACTTCGTCGGCGTGAAGAGGTCGAGCTTCTTCTTGAGCAGCAGCGCGTTCGTGCAGAGGTAGACGAACTTCCCGCGCGCGATGATGCCGGCGACGATCTCTCCGATCTCTGGGTGGATCAGCGGCTCGCCGCCCGGGATCGAGACCATCGGCGCGCCGCACTCGTCCACCGCCTCCAGGCACTCGTCGACGCTGAGGCGCTGGTTCAGGATCTCGGGCGGGTAGTCGATCTTGCCGCAGCCGGGGCACGCGAGGTTGCAGCGGAAGAGCGGCTCCAGCATCAGCACCAGGGGATAGCGCTTCTCGCCCGAGAGCTTCTTGCCGACGATATAGGCGCCGACGCGGACCTTCTGGATCAGCGGGACGGACATCAGTGGTTACTCACCCGCACGAGACCGGACCGCCGCCCTCAGCCACCGGGCGCACCGGCGCGAGGCTCCTGCCCCTTGCCGTTGCCGCTGGCCTCGACCAGCTCGGCCGGCAGCTTGAAGCGCACCCGCTCCTTGATCCCGTCCTGGATCTGCAGCTCGACCGTGTTGATCTCCCGCAGCCGGGCGACCAGGTCCTGCACCAGCTCCTCCGGCGCCGACGCGCCGGCGGTCACGCCCACCCGGCGCACGCCGTCGAACCACGTGGGATCGAGGTCGCGGGCATCGTCGATCAGGTGGGTCGGCACGCCCATCTCCTCGCCGATCTCCCGCAGGCGGTTGGAGTTGGAGCTGTTGCGCGCGCCCACCACGAGGATCAGCTCGACCTCCTCGGCGAGCTTGCGCACCGAGGCCTGGCGGTTCTGCGTCGCGTAGCAGATGTCCTTCACGTCGGGGCCCGAGATGCTCGGGAAGCGCGACGTCAGCGCCTCGATCACGTCCCGCGTGTCGTCGACGCTGAGCGTTGTCTGCGTGACGTAGGCGACCTTCTCGGGGTTGGCCACCTCGAGCCTGGAGACGTCGTCGGGCGTCGCGACAATGTGGACGCCGTTCTTCACGCGGCCGCTGGTGCCCTCGACCTCGGGGTGCCCGTCGTGGCCGATGAGGATGATCTCGCGCCCCTCGCGCTCGTAGCGCCGCGCCTCGATATGGACCTTGGCGACCAGCGGGCAGGTCGCGTCGATCACCGGCAGGTTCCGGCACCCGGCTTCGCTCTCCACCTTCTCGGAGACGCCGTGCGCGCTGAAGATGGTGACGGCGCCCTCGGGCACCTCGTCGATCTCCTCGACGAAGACCGCGCCCTTCTTGCGCAGATCGTCCACCACGCGCTTGTTGTGCACGATCTCGTGGCGGACGTAGACCGGCGGCCCGAACACTTCGAGGGCGCGCTCCACGATCTCGATGGCCCGCTCGACGCCTGCGCAGAAGCCCCGGGGCTCCGCCAGGATGACCTGCATGCTGCCGTTATCGCCCACTCTGGGCTCCTGCTTCATTCCAGGGGCGCTCGGGGCGGGACCACCGACTCCTCGCCTGGAGCGAACGGCTCACCCTATCGCAGACGCAGGAATCCGGCAACAATCGGCTTCCTTCCCGAGCGTAGAACGAGGCCGGACCCACCGTGCAGCACGTCGCCGTCTGCGTGACCGCCCCGAGCCGGGCCGAGGCCGAGGCCATCGGCCGCGCGCTCGTGGAGGCGCGGCTGGCAGCGTCGGTCAACATCGTGCCGGGCGTCTCGTCCCTCTACTGGTGGGACGGCATGGTCCGCGAGGGCGACGAAGCCATGCTCTGGGCGAAGACCCGCGCCGATCTCGTCGAGCCGCTTACGGCCAAGGTCAAGGCGCTGCACAGCTACGCCTGCCCCTGCGTCATCGCGCTGCCCATCACCGGCGGCAATCCCGACTACCTCGCCTGGATCGACGCGGAGACGGCGCCTGTCCCGACCGAACCCGACCCAGCGTGACCCTGCGCTACCGAAGAAACGTACAGCTATCTTGAAGAAGCCTCACGTATCCTTGCCACTGCCCTCGAACGCCGCCAGCAGATCATCGGGGACCGGCTCGAAGAAGGCGGCGGAAATGGTCATACCGCGGTCGACGCCAACCGGGCGCGAATCGCTGTCGCTACCAGCGTTGATGGCAGCCTGCTCCGGCTCCTCGTGGTCGAAGAGATCGTCGGGCAGGTCGAGGTGCTTGAGCGGCGCGGCCTCGCGCTGCCCGGCCTCGCTGACCTTGAACGTCTTGGTCGACATGGTCCGATCCTCTCGTCTGTGCCGGCAGCGATTTAAGGCGCCCGCCACGCACCGCCGATATGTACATCACTGCAAATCGTCCTTCAGTAAGAATCGGATGACCGCCCCAAGGCGCGGGCACATTGACGGCAACAGCCGTCCGCCCATGATGGCTGGGCAGACGCCACGGGGGCGGCATGATTTACGACGAGCCGGTGTTCAAGACGCTAGGCGACACCGCGATCAACGTCGAATTCGGCGACGAGACCAGCATCCCGCTCAACTTCCGCATCCTGGCGCTCGACTTCGCGCTGCGCGAGCACGCGCCCAAGGGGCTGGTCGAAACCAACCCGCAGGTCCGCACGCTGGGCCTCGTGTTCGACCCGCTGGCGACCACGCGCGAGCGCATCGTTGCCCACGTAAAGGACCTGATCGCGGCCCAGGGCACGGTCTCGATCCTGCCGAGCCGCCGGGTGGTCATCCCGGCGCTCTATGACGACCCGTGGTCGCGCGAGTGCGCCGAGGCCTTCGGGGTCCGCAACAACATCGAGTACATCGCCGCGTTCAACGACATGACGGTGGCCCAGGTGATCGAGACCCACACCGGCTGCGACTACTGGGTCACCGGCGTGGGCTTCGTCCCCGGCGCCTTCATGTCCTACGCCATGGACCCGGCGAAGCGCTTCGGCGCGCCGCTCTATCGCACGCCCCGCACCTGGACCCACGCGAGGCTGCTCAATTTCGGCGGCACCACGTCGACCATTTATCCGATCCGCGTGCCGGGCGGCGGCCAGCTCTTCGGCCGTACTCCCATCGAGATTTTCGACCCTCGGGAGCTGAGCCCCGCCTTCGCCGACGGCCCGGTGCTGGCCCGTGCCGGCGACCGCCACCGCTACGATTCGATCGAACGCGAAGAATACGACGCGATCCGAGCGGAGGTGGAAGCCGGCACCTACGAATACCGAGTGGAGGAGGGAAGCTTCGACTGCGCGACCTACATCGACTGGCTCGCGGAGATCGGGGAGCCGGCGGAGAAGCGCGACCCCGAGAGCACGTGGGAGCCGGCCTGATGCTGGAGGTCATCGACGGCGGCCTGCGCACCACGGTCCAGGACATGGG
>JAPPHR010000129.1 GCA_028820995.1 Rhodospirillales bacterium | reverse complement strand
TGGTGGCGTTGATGAAGTTGTCCGGCCCGTTGCCGAGATAGACCCAGCTCGAATACCCCGGATCGCCGCTCCACGGCCACTGCTCGTTCACGGCGAAGGCCTGCAACGCCTTCTTGCCGTACTGCTGCTCCGTGAAGACCGCGACCGGCATGGCCTGCAGCGCGACACTGACGCCGATCTGCTCCCAGCTGCTCTTGACCAGGATGGCCATCTCCTCGGCCTCCTTCTGGGAGGCGTTGTAGCTGAGCTTGACGTCGAAGCCGTCCGGGAAGCCCGCCTCGGCCAGCAGCGCCTTGGCCTTTTCGAGGTCGTACTCGTAGTTGTAGGTGACCTCGAAACCGGCGTAGATGTCCGGCACCGTGCTGCGCATGCGCCGGGCGTTGCCGTAATAGACCTTCTCGATGATGTCCTCGTAAGGCGTGGCCCAAGCCATGGCCTGGCGCACCTTGACGTTGTCGAACGGGGGCTTGTCGACGCCGAGCCCGACATAGAGCTGCTTGTTGGCTGCGGCGCGCACCACCTGCAGGTTCTCGTCCGCTTCAACCTGCTGCAGCTCGCGCTCGTTCAAGCCCCAGGCGATGTCGATCTGACCCGCCTTGAGGAGCGCGAGACGCGCACTCGATTCCGGTACGGCCTTGAGGATCACCCGATCGAAGTGGGGCTTGTGGCCGGTCCAGTTCGGATTGGTCACCAGCACCGTCTCGACGCCGGGCGTCACCTTTTCGACGTGATAGGGGCCGAAGCCGGCCGAGTGCGTCCTGGACCACTCCAGCGCCCAGGGGTCTTCCTCGCTGGCGTGCGCCTTCATCTCGGTCGAATCGAAGGGGCCGCCGTAGTAGTTCTGCGCGAGGATCTTGAAGAAGATCGGCGTCGTGCCGCGCAGGTTGACCCGCACCTTGTGCGTATCGAGGATCTCGATGCTTTCCGCACCGTTGATGCCGATGACGTCGCCGATGAACTTGCCGACGCCCTTGACCGCGAAGCGCCGCGCCCAGGCCCACTTGTAGTCTTCGGCCGTGAACTCGTTGCCGGCGTAGCTCTTCATTCCCTTCTTGAGATTGATCGTGACGCTGGTGCCGTCCTCGCTCGTCTCCCAGGATTCGGCGACGAGGCCGACCACGCCGCGATCGTCGGTGGACCTCAGATCGACCGTGTCCGCCGACTTGTCGGGCTGCTCGATGATCTTGTAGAGGAACAGATCGCCGCCGTGGATGTTGGCCATCATCATCTCGCCTTCGGCGCTGAGCGCCTGGTCGCCGTCGAGCGAGGCGGGCGTGTTGGCGATCGCCATGACGAGTGTTTCGGCCTTCGCCACACCTGCTGCGAGCGTGGTGGCCAAGGCGGCGGCGAGGCCCAGTCTCGCCAAGCGCGTGAAGCTGAACATGATCCCTCCCTGCATTCCGTGTTCCGGGTGCTCTCGCCAAGACGAATCCGGTCCCTGGCCCTCCATATGCGCTGCTGCCAATTGCTGGCCAAACGGCAAGGTCCCGGAGCGGTCGATGCCGCTTGCCCTGCTCAGGCCTCGGCGCGGGGAGGATCGACACCCTGTTTGCCATCGTGATAGAGCGCGCGGCGGCTGGCAACGGTAAAGTGGCCCGGCCAGAACGACACCGTGGAGCGCGCCATGCCTGAACTTCTGCCGCCGCAGCTGGTCGTCAATTGCCGGATGATGTTCCTGAGCTACCTGCCGGCGGAGCCCGAGGCGATCGACCGGGCGCTGCCCGCCGATCTCGGGCTCACGCCCGTGGAGAGCCGCGCCGCCGTCCTCGTGCACTACGTGGTGGATCGGGACGATCAGACCTCGGGCTTCGGCGCGTACTCGCTGAGCTATATCTGCTTCGACGTCGTCGGCCACGACGCAGATGCCGAGACGCCGGGGCGCTGGTTCAGCCACTACTTCATCTCGTCGCCCCGGGTGCGCGACTACGCCATCGAGCGGGGCATCCCGGCCACCGACGGGGTGACCAGGCTGGAATTCGAAGGCGACACCCTGGTCGCAACCGCCACGGTGGACGGGCGACCGCTGATCCGCTCCCGCGCACGCACGGGCGGGGAGGTTGGCGAGATCACGGGCGGGCAGTTGATGGTGCTGTCGGCCCTCGACGGGCGGGTGATGCGCAACCGCCATGCGGTCATCATGGAGCGCGCCAGGGATTTCGAGATGCAGTCGATCGAGTTCCTGGACCCGGATCACCCGATCCACCCCTTCCGCCCCAGGGAGCCGCTGGAGCTGGTCTTCGGCTTCCACGCGCCGCGCGCGTCGTTCTGCTATCCTGGCGGAATCGAGGCCGGTTAGAACGCGATCCGACCGGACGAGATCGCACCCGGTCGCCGCACGTTCTCACCCGTATTGCGGTGCGGGCCGAGACTCCCCCACCTTGGCATCTCGTCTGCGGGCCGTCGGCGCTATTCCGACGGCGTCGGCGCGGTCGGATCATGGCGAGAGGCGCATCTCCTCGGCGATCTTTTCGGCGATGGCGATCGTCGTGAGGTTCGTGTTGGCGCGCGGGATGGTCGGCATCACCGACGCATCCACGACCCTGAGGCCGGGCACGCCGCGCACGCGGCATTCGCCGTCGAGCACTGCCAGCGGGTCGCCGTCCGGGCCCATGCGGCAGGTCCCGCACACGTGCCAGCCGGGCCAGACGGCGCTCTTGATCCAGTCCCCGAGCGCGCGCTCGTCCTTGACTAGGCGATGCACGTCACGGCCGCCGGTGAGCTTGCGCCTGAGCAGCATCCGGCCCGGACCGCCGAGATCGAGAAGCGTGCGCGCCGCAGCGGTCTTCAGCCATGTCCCCGCCGAGGGCACCATGAGGCGGCGGACCTCGTCGGAGTAGCCCGCCGGGAACCACAGGGTGATCTGATCCTGCACCGCCCGCGATTCCATGATGGCGTAGAGGCGGCGGAAGCCGTCGACCAGGCGCACCAGATCACGCTCGTCCGCGAGCATGTTGAGATCGACACGCGGTTCGTCACGCGGCGATGGGGTGTGAAGGCGCACCGTGCCCCGTGAGTAGGACTTGTTGACCGCCAGGAGCATGGTGCCCATGGCCTGGCCGAGCGGATGCCAGCCTGCGGAGTTGGTCGGCATGAAGAGCATGTCCCCGGGCGGACAACCCTGCAGGCCGGAGGAGAAGCGCGCGCCGAAATAGATGTGGCGGTGCTGCCCGCCGGGCACGCGCGCCCCCGGCTTGAGATGGGCCGCGACACTGACGCTCGCGTGCTCCAGGAGGTTGCTGCCGACGCCGGGCAGATCGGCCACGACCTCGATGCCGAGAGAATGCAGGTGCTCCGCCGGGCCAATTCCCGCGCGGAGAAGCAGGGCCGGCGAATGAAGCGAGCCGGCGGAGACGATCGTCTGCCGCGCGTCGAAGCGGACGGTCTCCCCGTTCCGCATCGCTTCGACGCCGCGCGCGCGCCCGTCGTCCACGAGGATTCGGGTCACCAGGGTCTCGGCGTGGATGGCGAGATTAGGTCGGCGGCGCGTTGCGGCGTCGAGATAGCCGATCGCCGTGGAGACCCGGCGGCCGTACTGGTTCGAGAGCGGAACGGGATAGCAACCGTCGGCGTCGTCGCCGTTAACATCGGGGGCGAGGGGAAGGCCGTCCTCCTGCATGGCTGCCAGCGCCGCGCGGCTGAACCCGCCCCACTCGTCCGGGAACAGGCGGCGCACCGGGATTCGCCCGGCGCTGCCGTGGCCTTCGCCGCCGAAATCCTGGTCCCGTTCCAGCTTGTTGAAGTAGGGCAGCAGGCCCGCATGGGACCAGCCGGGAAGCCCCATCTCCTCCCACTCGTCGTAGTCGCCCTTCATCCCGCGCACGGCGAACTGGCCGTTGATGGACGAGCCGCCGCCCATGACGCGGGCCTGCTCGAAGCGGCTCGGCTTCACGGAAGGATCGACCTCGGGCGAGCGGTTGTAGACGCGGAGCGCCGGCCAGTGGAAACGCGGATCGAAGTAGGCGCGCCCCGGATAGCTGTCGAGGATGATGTCGGGCACCTTCTCCGGCGGCGTGTCGGGCCCCGCTTCGAGAAGGGCCACGCGCTTCGCGGGATCGGCGGAGAGGCGATGGGCCAGCACTGCGCCCGCCGAGCCGCCGCCCACGATCATGTAGTCGAATGGTTCGCCCACGCGCACAGCCCCCGCAATCGCTCTCGAAACTCACCGCCCGGCATCATGCCGTGACGGACCCGCCGTCCTCGCTAGTGTAACGTTCGGCCTGCGTCGTCAAAGTCGTTCCCGAGAGGCTGACTCATGGCAGCACGCTCCGTCGCGGTCATCGGCGCCGGCATCGTCGGAACCGTCGCCGCGTGCTTCCTGCGGCGTGAGGGCCACGAGGTCACGCTCTACGACCGCGACGCGCCCGGCTCAGGCGCCTCCTTCGGCAACTCCGGGGTGATATCGCCCGCCGCCGTGATGCCCGTGGCGATGCCGGGCCTTCTCAGGAAGGTACCCCGCTGGCTGCTGGACGAGACCGGCCCGCTCTATATCGACTGGCGCGAGCTCCCGCGGCTTGCGCCCTGGCTCATCGCCTTCCTGCGCGCGGGCCGCGAAGACAGGGTACGGGCGATCTCGGCATCACTGGCCGCGCTCAACGGGCCGACCCTCGATCTGCTGATGCCGCTCCTGCACGAAGCGAGTCTCGACGCGCTGGTCGAGCGGAAGGGCATGCTCTATCTCGACCCGGCTGGGCAGGAGGGCGTCCGCGAGAGTCTCACCGTCTCGCTGCAGCGCGCCGCGGGATACAGGGTCGAGGTGCTCGACGCCGGCGGCCTTCGGGACCTGGAGCCGGCGTTGGCGCCGGGGCTCGCCTCAGGCGTCTTCGTGCCGGCGGCTGCGCATACCGTGGACCCGCACCGCCTCGTCACAGGACTGGCCGAGCACTTCGAGCGCCAGGACGGGACGTTCGCGCGCGCGCGCGTCGACCGCATCGTGGCCAGGGCGGGGGATCGTGCCTCCATAGATGCCGACGGGGAAATACGCGACTACGACACCGTCGTCGTGGCAGCGGGCGTCCGGTCCAAGCCGCTGGTTGCGGGGCTGGGTTATCGCGTTCCTCTCGTGGCGCAGCGCGGCTATCACGTGACCTTCACCGACCCCGGCGTGACGCTCAACACGGTCCTGTTGCCCACGGCCGTTACCGCGACCATCGTGCCCATGGCGATGGGGATCAGGATGGGCGGCACCGTCGAGTTCGCGCGCGACGGTGCCCCGCCCAACGTCAAGCGCGCGGACGCGCTCTGCCGTCACGCCAAGGCGACGCTACCCGCACTCAATGTTGAGAAGCGCACGACCTGGATGGGCGAGCGGCCGTGCACGCCGGACAGCCTGCCCGTGCTCGGCCGGGCGCCGCGTCATCCGGCGGTCCTGTTCGCCTTCGGGCATGGGCACCAGGGAGTCATCGGCGCTGCGAAGACAGCCGAGGTGATTGCCGATCTTGTCGCGGAGCGGACGCCCAGCCTCGATCTCGCCCCCTTCGACGTGGGGCGGTTCAGCGCGCTATCGCGCCTCGGGTGAGAGGCCGAGCCTGAGCGCGGGCGGCATGGTCTCCCACACCAGCTCGTCGCCTTCGCGATAGCGCTGCTTCCAATAGTCCCCCTCCCCGGCCTGCAGCGGCAGCCATAGCGGCAGCTCTGCGCCGGCACGCAGATGGCTGCGAAGGGCGTCGGTCTCGCGTTCGTCGACCTCCAGCGTGACCGCATCGATCACGACGCCGAACCTCTCGCGCGCTGCAGCGACGGTCAGAAGCTCGTCCCGGACCAGTTCCTGCACCGACGGGGCGGGCCGGGCGAAGGGGTCGCCGTAGCCGCCGCCGCCCGTGGTGACGGTGACGTAACGCTCGCCCTCGTGGATCACGTCGGGGTCGGGATGCGCCATGTAGAAGCGGCGCGTCCCGTCCGTGCTTTCCTTGTACTTGCAGCCCCCGTTGCCGGGCAGGCCGCCGAACAGGCCGAAGGGCGGGTTGAACGTGCCTTCGTACTCGAACTTCATGTAGAGGATACCGTCGATGGGCCGGACGCTGGTCTCGATGCCATGGCCGCCGATCCAGGTGCCGGCGCCGGCGCTGTCGGCCAGGAACTCGTTGTACTCGACGAAAAGAGGCTGGAGCAGTTCCACCATCTCCACCGATTCCGTCTGCATGCCGCCCAGGCAGCAGACGCATTGCGTGAGCGGCCAGCCGTCGGCGCCGTTGCAGGCCCCGCCGCCGGACGCCGCGACGAAGATGGATGCGGCGAACGGCACCGACGGGCTCACCCGGTTGTCGTCGCCCATGGAGAGCCGCTGCTGGCAGCGCCCCCAGCCCGCCGGCACGCGGTCCGGCGCAGCCTGGGCCAGCGCCTTCCAGGCCGCTTCGATCAGGATGTCGCCGGGATTGACGGTGCCCCACCAGGTGCTTGCGGGCCAGCGGGCGTTCGCCACCGAGCCCTCGGGCGCCGTGACCCGGATGTGGCGGGTGCAGCCCTCGTTGCGCGGGATGGTGGGGTCGATGATGGTGAGCACGGGAATGCTGCCGCAGGCCTGCATGGTCGCGACGGTTGCGTTGCAGTGCCCCCCGGCCTGGGGATCGCTGCCGGTGTAGTCGACGTGGATCGTGTCGTCGTCGATGGTCACGGTGCACGCGATGCGGATGTTGTGCGTGCCCTGCCCGTCGCTGTCGATCCAGGATTCGCCCTCGTAGACGCCATCGGGGAGCGCACGGATCTCCGCAGCCGTGCGCCGCTCGGCATAGGCGATCATCTCGGCGAGCGTCGGCACGACGACTTCGACGCCGTGGGTCCTGGTCATGTCCTGGAGCCGGTCGGCACCGGCGCGAACCGCGCCCACCATGGCGCGCAAGTCGGCTTCGAGCCATTCGGGAAGGCGGACGTTGCGCAGGTAGAAACGGATCGTGCTGCGAATCTCGCGGCCACGCTCGAAGATGCGCACGGGAGGAATCTGAATTCCGTCCTGCCACACGTTGGTCGACGCGTAGCCGAAGGATGCCTCGCCGGTGTTGTTCTGGTGCGCCCGCACCGCGGTCCAGAACAGGTGCTCGCCCTTGAAAAACACGGGCATGACGACGGTAAGATCGGAGTTGTGGGTCGTCCCCATGTAGGGGTCGTTGATCATGAAGATGTCGCCGTCGTTGATGTCGTCCTCGAACTCCTGCTTGATCGCCTCGATGTTGAGCGCCCCGCCGATCGTGTGAATCGGCAGCGCGTCGTTCTGATACAGCATCTCGGCAGCGGCGGTGTAGATCGAGGCGGAGTGGTCGCGCGCGATCGAGATGATGGTGCTGCGCGCGCCGTGCTGGAGCACGGTCGTCATTTCGCTCGACGCCTCGCCGATGGCGTGGAGCAGGACGGCGAAGGTGACCGGGTCCACACCCGGGCTCATGGCCTGGGATTCGAGCGCGAGCGAGGTGTCGCGTGGCTGCATGGGCGCGCGTGGTCCGGCTCAGTGCAGCTTGGCCAGGTCCTCGGCCGATTCCTCCCCCGGCTGCTTGCCGAGAATGATCATCGACAGCACCTGATCCTTGGTGACCTCGTCGGTACGCCGCGTTCCCACTTCGCGGCCACCGGACATGACGAAGATGCGGTCCGAGATGTCGAAGACATCGTGCAGGTCGTGGCTGATCATGAACATGCCGATGCCTTCCTGCTTGAGCCGCAGCACGAGCTCCTTGAACGCCGCCGATTCGCGCAGGCCCAGCGCGGCCGTGGGCTCGTCCATGATGAGGACCCTGGCGTTGAAGTAGACCGCCCGCGCGATGGCGATGGTCTGGCGCTGCCCGCCCGAGAGATTGAGGACCGGCGTGCCGAGGTTGGCGAACTCCGGGTTGATGCGGGCGATCACCTTCCGCGTCGCCTCGGCCATCGCCTTGTTGTCGAGCTTGCCGTAGGGCGTCGTCATCTCGCGCCCGAGAAACAGGTTGGCCGCAGCGTCGAGATTGTCGGCGAGCGCGAGGTTCTGGTAGAGCGTCTCGATCCCGAGCGAGCGCGCGGAGCGCGGATTGTCGATGGCGACCGGCTCGCCGCGCATCAGGATCTGGCCGCTGTCCATGGTATGGGCGCCCGAGAGGATCTTGATCAGGGTCGACTTGCCGGCGCCGTTGTGGCCGACGATGCCGAGAACCTCGCCGGCACCCACGTGAACCGTCACGTCCTCCACCGCGTGCACGCCGCCGAACGCCTTGAAGACGTTCTTCATTTCGACGAGCGGTGCGTCTGCCATGGCCGTCTCCCGCTGGCCTCGTCAGTCCGCCGATCCGTGCCGGGCTGCCGGCGTCACTCCCGGATCTCCGTGGAGCGCTGCCAGGCGTCCTTGATCATCTCCACCGTGGCATCGGGGCGCCGCGCCGCCTCCAGGATCACCGCCTCGCGGCGCACCATGAGATCGAGGCTGTCGAGGACACCGCGCACCGCGCCCAGCGGAACCACGACCGCGCCGTGGCGGTCGGCATGGATCAGGTCGCCGTCCTGCACGACCATGCCGTGGACGTTGACCTCGCAGCCCCACTGCGCCACGTGGACGAACGCGTGGGAGGGCGCGATCAGGCCGGTCAGGACCTGAAAGTCGGGCGCCAGCATGTCGATGTCCCGCACGCTGCCGTTGGTCACCACACCGCGGCAGCCGAGCGCCTTGTGGACCGCGCTGAAGACCTCGCCCCAGAACGCGCCGTAGCCCGGCCGCTCGTCGGTATCCTGCACCACGCTGATCTTGGGCGCCTCGCCCTCGGCCAGATAGTCGAAGTAGCCCGCGCGGATGTCCATGTACTCCGCCGGGGTCCAGCGCGCCGGGTTCTTGGCGCGCATGGTGGCGGTCTTGGCGAAGCCGACGATCGGCTTCATGTCGGGGTAGAGGCAATGCAGATGCTCGACCGTGTAGCCGTACCCGCGGCGCTCCGGCACCACCATCTCCAGCAGGTTGCAGATGGTCGGGGTATCGATGTCGCGGAGCGCCTCGATCTCCGCAGCGGTGGGGACTTCGCTCATTCAACTCCCTTTCGATTCGCGGTGAACGGGCGGATTCACCAGGTCTGGCCGCGCGCATCGATGCGCCAGATGTCCACCAGCCGGTCGCCGCGCACGCAGTGATAGAGGTCATGGAGATTGACGTTGGGGTCGCAGTGCGGCGTCACGCACGTGACCACCGTGCCGATGGGTGGACCGTTCGCGCCTTCGGGCAGGACGATCCTGCCGTGCTCGTCCCCCATGAAGTCGTAGCTCGATCCCTCCGGCGCGCCGTCGGCGATTTCGGGCATGGGGCCGTCGGTGGCGAAGGCCTTGAAGCCGGCATCGGTGGTCACCGCTTCGGCAATGTTGGCGCAGATCACGGTCGACTGCACGAAGAGGGATGTCTCGAACGGGCCCGGCGTGCCGTCCCGCCGCATCACGGCATTGTATTGCACGTCCATGAAGACGAAGGAGCCGACCTGGAGATCGGTGAAGACCCCCGCCTCCGGGTCGATATCGTAGGTTCCCGTGCCGCCGCCGGTGACGATGTCGAGCGAACCCGCCACGGCTTCGATTGCATCGCGTGCGTCGCCGATGCGCTTCATCGTCTCCAGCGCTTCCTCCTCGCGCGCGGCGCAGTCTTCGATGTGCTGAAGGTGGCCGGCGTAGCACTGAAGCCCACGCAGGGTAAGCGAGGGCCGCGCCTTGATCTGCTCGGCAAGCGCCACGGCACCGGGGATGGTGGGGATGCCCGTGCGGTTGCGCCCGACGCCGAGGTCGATGACCACCTGCATGGGCTTGGCCCGCTCCGCGGCCAACGAGGCGAGAAGGTCGATCGTCTCGCTGTTGTCCACCACGAGGATCAGCTCCTCGGCCACGTCGTTCAGCGCCAGCACGCGTTCCAGCTTGTCCGCAGTGACGATGGGCGACGTGATGAGGATGCGGGAGACACCGCCCCGAATCATGGCGGCGGCCTCGCCGAGCTTTGCGACGCAGATGCCGACGGCACCGGCGGCCATTTGACGCCGGGCGATTTCGGCGCACTTGTGGGTCTTGGCATGGGGGCGGATGCTCTCGGGCCTGCCCGCGAAGTGCGCCGCCATGGTGCCGAGATTGTGCTCGAAACGGTCGAGGTCCAGCACCAGCGCTGGCGTTGCGAGGCGCGCGCGGGAGCCCTCTGCGCCGATCAGGTGTTCGTTGGGCCCGAGACCCATCGTCATGGCACACTCCTCGTTCCGTGTTCCCTGCGGCGGCGCCCCGGTTCGCCGACGGCGCTCAACGGGCCTCCGGCGAGAGGCCGAGCTGGAGCGCAACGGGCGTTTCCTCCACGACCAGCTCGTCGCCGTCGCGGAAACGGGTCTTCCAGAATTCGCCCGCGCCGGGGCCGGCCGGCAGGCTGAGGGATCGATCCCGGGTTTCCCGCATGCGCCGGCGCAGCGCCTCGGTTTCCGCCTCGTCGACGATCAATGTGTCCGGGTCGATCACCACGCCGAAACGCGCGCGCGCCATCTCGGCCGAGACGAGCTCGTCCCGCACCAGCTCGCGCACCGCCGCCGCCGGGCGCTCCAGCGCGCTGCCATAGCCGCCGCCGCCGGAGCTGATGCAGACATAACGCTCGCCCTCGCGAAAGGCGTCGGGCGCCGGATGCGCCTGGTAGAAGTAGCGCTTGCCATCCGGCGTCTCCTTGTACTTGCAGCCGCCATTGCCGGGCAGCCCGCCGAACAGGCCGAAGGGGGGATTGAGCGTGCCTTCGTACTCGAACTTCATGTAGAGCAGCCCGTAATAGGGCAGCACCACCGTCTCGCAGCCATGGCCGCCGATCCACTCCCCGGCGCCGGCTGAATCGATCAGGAACTGGTTGCTCTCGATGAAGAGCGGCTGCAGCAGCTCGACCATCTCCACGGATTCGTTCTGCAGGCCGCCCAGCGCGCAGACGCACTGTGTCAGGGGCCAGCCGTCATAGCCCCTCGATCCGCCTCCGCCGGAGCCCGCAACGAAGATCGAGGCCGCAAAGGGGGTCGGCGGGTCGGTGCGGTAGTCGTCGCCCATGGAGAGCCGCTGCTGAA
>JAPPHR010000097.1 GCA_028820995.1 Rhodospirillales bacterium | reverse complement strand
CCGGTGAGGCCGAGCTCCTCGCGCAGGAAGTCCACCAGGTTCATCCGCGCCTCGACGCGGCGGGCCGCCCGTTCGCCGTTGACCCGCAGGCCGATTTCGAGAGTCGTTTCCATCGCCCCCTCCCTCAGGCCGCCAGCGGACCCAGCACCCGCCCGGCGAGAACGCCTGCGAGATGCCGGCGCATCGCCGCATCCGCATTCAGGTCCTCGAACGGGTCGAGCTCCTCCTTGAGCGCATCGGCGATGCGAGCGCCGAGCGCGTCCGACCATCTCTCGCCTTCGAGCAGCGCCGCGCTCTGCACGGCGGAGACGGGCCGCTCGCCAACCCCGAAGTATACGAGGCGGCCGCGGCCGAACCTGCCGTCCTTCATCTCGACATGGGCGGCGAGTCCGATCATCGCGTAGTCGCCGTGCCGCCGCGCCAGTTCCACGAAGCCCGACTTCCAGCCCGCTCCGATGCCCGGAACGTCGACTGCGGTCAGCACCTCGCCCGGCTCGAGGGCGGTCTCGTAAAGGCCCCGGAAGAACGCGTCCGCATCCACGGTTCGGATGCCGCCCCTCCCCGCAATCGTCATCCGCGCACCGAGGGCAACCGCGCAGGCCGGGAGCTCGGCAGCCGGGTCGGCGAAGGCGATGGAGCCGCCGAACGTGCCGCGATTGCGAACCGCCGGATGGGCGATATGCGGCATGGCACTGGCGATGAGCGGCGCCTGGGAGGCGACGAGGTCCGAGGCCTCCACCTCCGCGTGGCGGGTCATGGCGCCGATCCGAATGCCGTCGCCCGTTGTCTCGATGCCCGCAAGGCCCGGCACGCCGCCGATATCGACCAGCACCTCGGGCGCGGAGAGCCGCATGTTGAGGGTGGCCATCAGGCTCTGTCCGCCCGCGAGGACTCTCGCGTCCTCGCCCCGCTCGGCCAGCACGCCGATGGCGTCTTCGAGGCTCTCCGGCCTGACGTAGGCGAATGGGGCAGGTTTCATGAGCGCGTTCCCCCGCTATTGCGCCGGATTGTGGTGCTGGATGAGCATCGTCGGGATGTCGTTCGACTCCACCCAATAGGGGATGGATGCGAGCGTACCGTGTTTGGTCCGGATGTCGAAGGGCCGCCGGCTACAGCCAGACGCTGGCCGCCGATCACACCGAATCAACCCTTGCCACCGGGAGGCGCCCATATAGGAGGCCGGGGTGAGGTGGGGGCGCTACGCCGCCTCGGGGCGGCGGATGAGGGCCATGATGTCCTGGGCGGCGGCCGGGATGTTGGTGCCGGGGCCGTAGACGGCGGCGACGCCGGCCTCGTGCAGGAAATCGTGGTCCTGCGGCGGAATCACCCCGCCGCAGACCACCACCACGTGGCCTGCGCCCGCCTCGCGCAGCGCCTCCACCAGCTCCGGCACCAGCGTCTTGTGGCCGGCGGCCTGGCTGGAGACGCCCACCACGTGCACGTCGTTCTCCAGCGCATCGCGCGCGGCCTCCTCGGGCGTCTGGAAGAGAGGGCCGATATCGACGTCGAAGCCGATGTCGGCGAAGGCGGTCGCGATCACCTTGGCGCCGCGGTCGTGCCCGTCCTGGCCGAGCTTGACCACGAGGATGCGGGGGCGGCGGCCCTCGGCCTCCGCGAAGAGCGCGGTCTCGCGGCGGATGGTCTGGAAGGCGTCGTCCTGCGCGTAGGCCGCGCCGTAGACGCCGGAGACCGTGCGCACGGTCGCCCTGTGGCGGGTGAACACCGCCTCCATGGCATCCGAGATTTCGCCCACCGTCGCGCGCGCCCGGATGGCGTCGACCGAGAGCGCGAGCAGGTTGCCGTCCCCGTTCGCGCCTTCCGTCAGGCGTTCCAGCGCAGCACGGCAGGCCGCTTCGTCCCGCCCGGCGCGGACCTCGGCGATGTGCGCGATTTGCGCCTCGCGCACGGCGTAGTTGTCCACGTCGAGGAGCGCCGGCATGTCGTCCGAATCCGGCTGGTAACGGTTGACGCCGACGACCACGTCCTCGCCCCGGTCGAGCCGCGCCTGGCGGCGGGCTGCGGCCTCCTCGATGCGGAGCTTCGGCATGCCGGCGGCCACGGCCTTGGTCATGCCGCCCAGCTCCTCGACCTCGTCGATCAGCGCCTGCGCCTCGCGCGCGAGCGACGCGGTGAGCGCCTCCACGTAGTAGGAGCCGCCCAACGGATCCACCACGCGGGGCACGCCGGTCTCGTGCTGCAGGATGAGCTGGGTGTTGCGCGCGATCCGGGCGGAGAAATCGGTGGGCAGCGCCACCGCCTCGTCCAGCGCGTTGGTGTGGAGCGACTGGGTGCCGCCGAGCACCGCCGCCATGGCCTCGTAGGCGGTGCGGACCACGTTGTTGTAGGGATCCTGCTCGGCGAGCGAGACGCCGGAGGTCTGGCAGTGGGTTCGCAGCATGAGCGAGCGCGGGTTCTGCGCCCCGAAGCCTTGCATGAACCCGGCCCATAGCAGCCGCGCCGCGCGCAGCTTGGCGACCTCCATGAAAAAGTTCATGCCAATGCAGAAGAAGAACGAGAGCCGGGGCGCGAAATCGTCGATGGCAAGCCCGCGCGAGAGCGCCGCGCGCACGTAGTCGAGGCCGTCGGCGAGCGTGAAGCCAAGCTCCTGCACCAGCGTCGCGCCGGCCTCCTGCATGTGGTAGCCCGAGATCGAGATCGAGTTGAAACGCGGCATGTTCCGGGCCGTGTAGGCGATGATGTCGGCCACGATCCGCATGCTGGGCTCGGGCGGGTAGATATAGGTGTTGCGGACCATGAACTCCTTGAGGATGTCGTTCTGGATGGTGCCGGCCAGCTTCTCGGGCCCCACGCCCTGCTCTTCCGCCGCCACGATGTAGGCGGCCAGCACCGGCAGCACGGCGCCGTTCATGGTCATCGACACGCTGACCTCGCCCAAGGGAATGCCGTCGAAGAGGCGCTTCATGTCTTCGACGGTGTCGATGGCGACGCCCGCCTTGCCCACGTCGCCGCGCACGCGCGGGTGGTCGCTGTCGTAGCCCCGGTGGGTCGCGAGGTCGAAGGCGACGGAGAGACCCTTCTGGCCGGCGGCGAGGTTGCGCTTGTAGAAGGCGTTGCTCTCCTCGGCGGTGGCGAAGCCCGCATACTGGCGGATGGTCCACGGCCGGTTGGCGAACATGGTGGCGCGGACGCCCCGCGTGTAGGGCGCGAACCCCGGCAGGCCCGGCTGGTCCTCCAGCGCCTCCAGGTCGGCCGCGGTGTAGAGCGGCTTGACCGCGATGCCTTCCGGCGTCTCCCACGCGAGCTCTGCCGGGTCGCGGCCCCTCAGCTCAGCCGCGGCAAGCGCCTCCCAGTCGGCGACGGTCTTGTCGGCGGAATCGGTCATTGCGCTGGGCTCCCACTCTGCGGCGCTCTCAGCGTCACACACCCGGATAGTGCCACGCCGCGCAGCCCATGTGTAACTGCGATATGCCCTAACATTTTGACCCTGTGAACCTCCCGGCCTTTTCAGGTAAAAGAGGGCGCCAACACGGTGCTGCGGCCACGGGAGGAACCCCTCACACATGAGCAATCTACAATTCGAGGCGCCAGAGACGGTGGAGGACGCCGTCCGGCTTCTCGCTGACGCCGACGGCGAGGCCAAAGCGCTCGCCGGCGGCACCGATCTCCTGGTTCAGCTGCGCACGGACTTCGTGCGGCCCGGCCTGATCGTCGATCTGAAGCGTATCCCGGCACTGATGGACGTGACCGCGAACGGCGAGGAAATCCGCGTCGGCGCGGCCGTCTCCGGCGCGACGCTCGGCAAGAACGAGGCGGTGAAAGCCGCATGGCCGGGCGTGGTGGAAGCGCTGGAGCTGATCGGCTCGACCCAGATTCAGGGCCGCGCCTCGCTCGGCGGCAACCTCTGCAACGGCTCGCCCGCCGCCGACAGCGTGCCCGCGCTGATCGCGGCCGGCGCGGTGTGCGAGATCGCGGGCCCGGCCGGCTCGCGCTCCATGCCGGTGGAGGATGTGATCACGGGTCCCGGGCAGCTTGCGCTCGGCCCGGGCGAGATCGTGGTCTCGTTCGTCATGCCGAAGCCGCCGCCGCGTTCGGGCGACGCCTACCTGCGCTTCATCCCGCGCACGGAGATGGACATCGCCGTGGTCGGTGCAGGTGTTGCGCTCACCCTCGACGAGGCGGGCGTCTGTACCCACGCGAGGCTCGGCTTGGGCGCGGTTGCGCCTACGCCGCTTCTGGTGGCCGACGGCGCCGAGGCGCTGATCGGCACCACGGTGGACGACGATGCCTTGGCCAACCTTGCGGCTGCGGCGAGCGCCGCCTGCAATCCCATCGACGACAAGCGCGGGACCATCGAATACAGGGTCAAGGTGGCGGGGGTGCTGGCCAGGCGGGCCGCGCTCATCGCCCTCGAGCGAGCGAGGAGCAACGGCTGATGGCCAAGTATCATGTAACCACCAGCATCAACGGCGAGCCGACGGAGTTCCTCTGCTCGGGCGAACAGACGCTCCTCGACGTGCTGCGCGACGAACTGGAGCTCACCGGCACCAAGGAAGGCTGCGCCACTGGCGACTGCGGCGCCTGCAGCGTGACCGTGGACGGCACTCTGGTGTGCTCCTGCCTCATGCTCGGCACCGAGGCCGAGGGGCACGAGATCGGCACCATCGAGGGCATGGCCGAGGGCGACACGCTGCACCCGTTGCAGAGCCAGTTCCTGACGGATGCCGCGCTGCAGTGCGGCATCTGCACACCGGGCTTCCTGGTCGCCGCCAAGGCGCTGCTCGACGAGAACCCGAATCCCACCGAGACGGAAGCGCGCTACTGGCTGGCCGGCAATCTCTGCCGCTGCACCGGCTACGACAAGATCATCCGCGCCGTGATGACGACGGCGGCCGAGCTGAGAGGAGAATAACCCATGGCAACCGCCAAGCAGGAGATCGGTAACGGCAACGGCTCGCTCAAGTACGTCGGCACGCGGCCGTGGCGCCCCGACGGCGTCGACAAGGTGACCGGCAGGGCCAAGTTCGGCGCGGACATCTCGCTGCCGGGCATGCTCGTGGGCCGGATGCTGCGCAGCCCCCACGCGCATGCGCGCATCGTCTCCATCGACACGTCGGCGGCCCGCGCGCTGCCGGGCGTGAAGGCCATCGTCACCCGCGACGAATTGCCGGACATCCCCAACCAGTGGGTCCCGGCCGGCGAGGTTGCGGTCAACTACCGCGACATGTCGCAGAACGTCATGGCGCGGGAGAAGGCCCTCTACGACGGCCATGCCGTCGCGGCTGTGGCGGCGACGTCTACAGCAATTGCCAAGCAGGCGATCGACCTGATCGAGGTGGACTACGAGGTATTGCCGCACGTGATCGACGTGCGCGAGGCGATGGAGCCGGACGCGCCCGTGCTGCACGACGACATGTTCACCGAGGGCGTGGAGCCCACGCCCGAGACGCCGTCCAACGTCTTCAAGAAGGTCGAGTTCGCCCACGGCGATCTGGACGCCGGATTCGCCCAGGCCGACGTGATCGTCGAGCGCACCTTCACCACCAAGCCCGTGCATCAGGGCTACATCGAGCCCCACGCGGTGGTCGCCAGCGCCGGCGAGGACGGGCAGTGCGAGGTCTGGTGTTGCACCCAGGGGCAGTTCACCGTGCGCGCCTACTGCGCCAACCTGCTCGGCATCGAGATCGGCAAGATCAACGTCACGCCGTCGGAGATCGGCGGCGGCTTCGGCGGCAAGACCGTGGTGTACCTCGAGCCGATCGCGCTGAGGCTGTCGCAGCTTGCCGGCCGGCCGGTCAAGATGGTGATGTCGCGGGAGGAGGTCTTCCGCGCCAGCGGGCCGACTTCCGGAGGCGCCATGACGATCAAGATGGGCGCCACCAAGGAGGGCAAGATCACCGCAGCCAAGGCGTGGATCGCCTATCAGGCCGGCGCCTTCCCCGGCTCGCCGATCGGGCCGGGCTGCATGTGCGTCTTCGCCCCCTACGACATCGAGAACGCCGAGGTCGAGGGCTACGACGTGGTGGTGAACCGGCCCAAGGTCGCCGCCTACCGCGCGCCGGGAGCGCCGATCTCCGAGTTCGCCTCCGAGGGGGTGGTCGACGAGCTCGCGAAGAAGCTCGGCATCGACCCGGCCGAGTTCCGCCTGATGAACGCGGCGAAGGAAGGCACGCGCGCCCTCTACGGGCCCAAGTTCGGGCCAGTCGGTTGCATCGAGACGCTGGAGGCCGCGCGACAGAGCGAGCATTACAGCACGCCGCTCGGCCCCAACCAGGGTCGCGGCATCGCCACGGGCTTCTGGTTCAACATCGGCGGCGAATCCTGCGCCACCATCAACGTCAACGAGGACGGGACGGCGACGGTGATCGAGGGCAACCCCGACATCGGCGGCTCGCGCGCCTCGATCCAGCTGCAGGCGGCGGAAGCCCTCGGCATCCCGCCGGAGCGGGTGCGCCCGCTGGTCGCCGACACCGATTCCATCGGCTACACCTTCCTCACCGGCGGCAGCCGCGTGACCTTCGCCACCGGCATGGCGGCGATCGACGCGGCGGGCAAGGTCGTCGAGCAGCTCCGCGAGCGCGCCGCCAAGATCTGGGACATCCCGGTCGAGGCGGTCGAGTGGGAGGACGGCTACGCCAAGCCCTCGGGCAGCAACGCCGGCGACTTCGAGCCCATGAGCATGGCCGAGATCGCCGCCCAGGCGGGCAAGACCGGCGGCCCCATCGCGGCGACGGCCACAATCAACGCGCAAGGGGCGGGCCCCGGCTTCGGCACCCATGTCTGCGACGTCGAGGTCGACCGCGAGACGGGGCGCGTCACCGTGCTCCGCTACACCGCCGTGCAGGATGCGGGCAAGGCGGTGCATCCGAGCTACGTCGAGGGCCAGATGCAGGGCGGCGCCGCCCAAGGCATCGGCTGGGCGCTCAACGAGGAGTACATCTACGACAAGGACGGCCGGCTCGAGAATCCGGGCTTCCTCGACTACCGCATGCCGGTGGCCTCGGACCTGCCGATGATCGACGCGGTCATCGTCGAGGTGCCGAACCCGAACCATCCCTATGGTGTGCGCGGCGTCGGCGAGACGCCGATCGTCCCGCCCATGGCGGCGGTCGCCGCTGCGATCGAGAACGCGACCGGCGTGCGCATGACCGACCTGCCGATGTCGCCGCCCCGGCTCCTGGAGGCGATGGACAACGGCGGCGCAAACGGGGGCGCCTGACCCCTTGGCGCGTGTCGTCCTGCCCTCGAGCCTTGCCCGCTACACGGGCGGGGTGACGGAGCTAGAGGTCGAGGCGACGAACGTTCGCGGCGTGATCCGCGCGCTCGAGGCCCGCTATGCAGGCATCGGGCGCGAGCTGGAGGAAGGCATGGCCGTCGCCCTCGACGGCCAGATCCACCAGGACGACCTGTTCGCCCCGGTCCGGCCTGAGAGCGAGGTCTGCTTCCTGCCCCGGATCGGCGGCGGAAACGGAATTCTGCAAAACGAAGCCAAATTCGCGTAACTGTATGAAGGGGAGGGAGGTTTTCTCTCCAGCAGCCGGCCTCTGGTGCTATTCGGCCGCCGTCGCGGCGGCGGCACGGCGACTCAGCCCGAGCCAGGCGAGACCCACGAGCACGATGCCGAGGAAGGGCAGAACGGCGTAGTTCATCGCCTGCCAGCCCACGGCCTCGTGCAGCGCGCCGGAGAGCAGGGCCGCAGCGGCCACGCCCGTGAAGACGGTGAAGTCGTGCGCGGCCTGGGTCTTGGCCTTCTCCGCCGGGCTGTGAATCTCGGTCACCAGCGTCGTGCCGCCGGTGAACAGGAAGTTCCAGCCGACGCCCAGCAGGACCAGGGCGACATGGAAGTTGAGCAGCGCGACGCCATGGAGGTTGGACGCGGCGCAGAGCCCGATCAGCAGCGCGCCGCAGGCCATGATCCTCTTCGTGCCGAAGCGCTTGATCAGGTGGCCGGTGACGAAGGCGGGCGCGAACATGCCGAGCACGTGCCACTGGATGGTCTGCGCCGAGTCGGAGAAGCCGAAGCCGCAGTACTTCATGGCGAGCGGGGTCGCGGTCATCAGCAGCGTCATCATCGCGAAGCCGACGAGGGAACCGAGCACGGCGATGATGAATGTCGGCTGGCGCATGATCGTGAGCAGGGGACGGCCCGAGCCGCTGCGTTCCTCTTCGTCCGGCGGTGGGATGGTGATGAAGCGGAGGACCACCAGCGTGGCGACGTAGAGCGCGGCCACGGTGGAGAAGACACCTGCAAACGCAATCGGCGCGAAGAGGTCCCTGGACCAGTCGGCGAGCAGGGGGCCTATCGAGGCGATCACGCCGCCCGCCAGCACCAGCGAGATTGCCCGGCTCCTGAAGGCCTCGCTCGCTGCGTCCGCCGCGGCAAAGCGGTAGTATTGGGCGAAGCCGTTGGCTGCGCCGATCAGCGCGAGGCCGACGCAGAAGAGCGCGAAGCTCGCCTCCATGATCGCCCAGAAGCCCAGAAGCGCGCCGGCAAGCCCGATGGTGGCGCCCACGGTGAAGCCGTCGCGCCGCCCGATGCGCTTCATCAGGAGCGACGCCGGCACCGTCGCCACCATCGTCATCACGAACTGGATGCCGATGGGGAGCGTCGCCAGAACCTTATTGTCGGCGAGGCCGTGCCCGACCAGGGCGGCCGCAGCGACCACTGCGGACATCGAGGTGAGGAAGAGCGCCTGGCAGATCGCGAGGAGCGCCACGTCGCGGGCGCCGGAACGGGTCATGCCTCACAGTAGCACATCGCGCCCGCGACCGATCGATGGCAGCGCTGCCGGGGCTACCCATACCAGCGCCGGGGCTACGCCCGCGCCGAAACTACGCAGTCAAGCCTATTTTGCGTCGCAGCATATCAATTATAGCATTACGGTCCGCTCATAATTAGAATGCAGAATGGACCACCCGAAGGTGCAGTGCGCCGGAGGAAGGGACATGAAAATCAGCGAAATTGTCACGACGCCGCTCTGGATCCCCTACAAGCAGCCCTTTCATTGTTCCCAAGGCGTGACTCATGGCGCCGAGGTGATTCTGGTCGAGGTCCACACCGACGCCGGTGTCGTCGGCTATGGTGAATCGATTGCAACGCCATCGGCCGAAGCCGTCCGTGCCCATCTCTTGCTTGCGGCGGACTTTTGCATCGGGCGCAGTCCCTTCGAGAACGCGCGCCTTATCGGCGAGGCCTGCCAGGCGCTGTTCGGACGGGAGGAAGCTTGCAGGGCCTCCAGGTTCGCAGGCAAGGCGCTTGCGGGGCTGGAGATGGCGCTGTGGGACGCGATGGGCAAGGCGGTGGGCCGCCCCGTTCATGCCTTGCTGGGCGGCGCGGTGCGCGACGAGGTGCGCTACTTCGGCTTTCCGCAGGGCGAAACCGCCGAGGAAATGGCCGGTGAGGCCGCGCGGCTCGCGGCCTCGGGGCACGAGGTGATCTACGTGCAGGTGGGACAGGGCGACGATCTGGACGCCGAGATCGTGGGCCGGGTCCGGGCCGCAATCGGACCCGACAAGCGCTTGCGTCTCGACCCCAACGGGCGTTGGCACCCCGTCCAGGCCACCCGCATGATGCGACGGTTTTCGCGGTTCGACATCGAAGTCGTGGAGCAGCCGATCGATGCGGAAAGCGTCGAGGCGCTGGCGCGGGTCCGGGCCTCCAGCCCAGTCTCGATCGCGGCCGACCACGGCGTCATCACGCTGGGAGAAGCCTTCGACGTCTGCCGCCTGCACGCCGCCGACCTGCTCGTCGTCGGCCCGCACGAAACCGGGGGCCTGCTGCAATTCTGCAAGGTGGCGCACATCGCAGAGGCGGCCAACATCGACGTTTGCATTCACGGACTTCACGAGACCGGCATCACCACCGTGGCGGCGTCTCACGTGGCGGCGGTGACCCCCAACCTGGACGACGGCAACCAGTACATGAACAATTTTTTGGCCTGGGACATCATCGGGAAGCCCGACTTGACGTTGCAGGACGGCAGGCTGCCCGTCCCGGACGGGCCGGGGCTCGGCTTCGACCTGGATTGGGACGCCGTGCGCGAGGCGGCCGATGCCTGGTGGAAGGGCGTCGATTGGGGCGTTCGCTACATCCGCAGGCCACGGGTTGCACTCGACCCGGCCAGTCCGCTCGATCCGCGGAGCGTCGATGACAAGGCCGGCGGCGACGAGATCGTCGATCTCGGTGCGGGGCTCCCCGGCAATCCCGTAAAGGAGACACCTTCGAGCGACCGTCCGCAGGCCGACGACCAGGGCGAGGCAGTGCCCGATACGCGCTAGGTGAGCCCGTAGGCGCCGGCGGTGCGCCCGGCCGGCGCGACGTCTCCATCTCAGGTACTATCCGCCGCGTGCTCGGCTAGGTATGATTCGGGGGTGCCATGAGTGCGCGACCGCTGATCATCGACTGCGACCCCGGCCAGGACGACGCCGTCGCCCTGCTGCTCGCGTTCGCGAGCGCCCAGGAATTCGACCTGCTCGGCATCACCGCCGTTGCGGGCAACGTTCCGCTGGCGCGGACCGAGGACAACGCGCGCCGGATCAGGGATCTGGCGGGCCGGCCGGAGGTGCCGGTCTATGCCGGCTGCCCGCGGCCCATGGTGCGCGAGCCCGTGAGCGCCGAGTACATCCACGGGGAAACGGGAATCGACGGTGCCGACCTGCCGGAGCCGAGCCGTCCGCCCGAGTCGGCTCACGCGGTGGATTTTCTGGTCGATACGTTGAGCGCGGCGACGGAGCCCATCACGCTGGCGACGCTCGGGCCCCTCACCAATGTCGCACTTGCCATCGTCAAGAACCCGGCGATCCTCGCCAACGTGCGCGAGATCGTCACCATGGGGGGCGCGATCGGCCTCGGCAACGTCACGCCCGCGGCCGAGTTCAACGTCCACGCCGACCCCCACGCGGCGCACGTGGTGTTCGAGGCGGGCGTGCCGCTCACCATGATCGGGCTCGATGTCACGCACCAGGCGATCGCGACTCCGCCCAGGCTGGAGGCGATCCGCGCGCTCGGCACGGCGCCGTCGAGCGCGGTCTGCGGGATGCTCGACCTCTACGGCGCCAAGAACGTCGAGGCCTATCACCACGGCGCGCCCATGCACGACCCCTGCGTGATCGCCTATCT
>JAPPHR010000039.1 GCA_028820995.1 Rhodospirillales bacterium | reverse complement strand
TCGAGGACGACGGCGCCGAGGCGATCCTGCTCGGCTCCACCACCATGCACCAGGCCCACGGCCACATGGCCGAAAACCTGCCGGTGCCGGTCATCAACCCCGGCCCGCTCACTTACAAGCTCGCCGAGTGCGTGCTGGGCTTAGGACTGAGCCACAGCCGCAAGGCCTATCCCAAGCCGACCGTGCCGAAGCCCGCCATGGTCCACGCCATGATGGACGGTGCTGCCACGGTCGCCGACTGAGGCGGGGAGGGCGGCAGCATGGCAGGACGACTGGAGGGCCGCGTCGCGCTGGTCACCGGCGCCGCGAAGGGCATCGGCAAGGCGTGCTGCCGCGCGCTCGCGGCGGAAGGCGCGCCGGTCGCGCTCAGCGATATCGACCGCGATGGCGGCGAGGCGCTCGCGGCGGAGCTCGCGTCAGGCGGCGCGGAGACGATGTTCGTCGCCCTCGACGTTACCAGCGAGGCCGACTGGGAGGCCGCGATCCCGGCCATCGTCGACCGTTTCGGCGGCCTCGACGTGCTCGTGAACAACGCCGGCGTCGGCATCATCGAGCCGCTGCCGGAGGTGACGCTGGAGAGCTTTCGCAAGTCCATGACGGTGAACGTCGAGGGCGTCTTCCTCGGCACCAAGCACGCCATGGGGGCGATGCGCGCAGGCGGCTCGATCATCAACATCTCCTCAATCCTGGGCTTCACCAGCATCCCGGGGCTCTCCGCCTATAGCGCGACCAAGGGGGCGGTCAGGCTCTTCAGCAAGGGGGCGGCGCTCGACGGCGCCAAGGACGAGCGCCGCATCCGGGTTAACTCGATCCACCCCGGCTACATCCGCACCGAGATGATGGAGGCCACCTGCTACCGCGACTACGGCAGCCTGGAAGCGGGCCTCCGCGAGCTTGCCAAGCAGCACCCCATCGGCCGCGTGGGCAAGCCGGAAGACATCGCCAACGGCGTGGTCTTCCTCGCGTCCGAGGAATCGAGCTTCGTCACCGGCACCGAGCTGGTGATCGACGGCGGCTACCTGGCGGTCGGCGGCTACTCGGTGTTTCCGTAGACGAAATAGGGCTGCGGCCTGCGGCGCTCGGCTCGCCCATCGTCGCCCATTTCTACCCGCCCGTGCAGCCGCGGCCGCGGCCGCCGAGGAAGCGCGCGATGGCCTGGTTCACAGCCTGGTGCGCCTCCAGGTTGACCGAGTGCCCGGCGCGCGGGATGCGCGCGAATGTCGCGTCAGGCAACGCGTCGACCATCGGCAGCGCGCGGTCGATGGGGATCGGCACATCCTCCTCGCCGTGAATCACCAGCGCCGGTACGCGGACAGTCGCGAGGCGGGCAGTGATGTCCTCCTTGTCGATCCACGAGCGGCCCTGGTAGAGCACCGCGCGCGCCGGCACCGTTGTCGTCCAGCGCTCGATCCAGTGGTCGACGAGCTCCCGGTTCTCTGCGAGCGTCGTCGTGCCGAAGCAGTAGGGCGCGACCCATTCGGCGAAGGCGCGCGGCACCATGCCGTCCACGTCCAGCCTGTCGAATGCGCGGTGGTACTGCTCCCGCTCCTCGGCTGTGTAGGCCAGCGAGGTCGCGGCGATGACGATCAGCCCTTGCAGCCGTTCCGGGTAAGCCATGGCGAACTCCAACGCCATCAAACCGCCCACGGACATGCCCGCGAGAACGCATCTCCCGATACCGAAGTCGTCCAGGAGCGCCCGGCAGTCCTCCACCAGATCCCCCAACGTGTGCGGCGCGGGCTTGCCCGTGAGGACGCGGCTGTTGCAGGCAATGGTCCAGTAGCCCCGCCCGGCTATGTTGCCGAGCTGGGGGGCGAACATCGTCGCATCCATCGAGGTCCCGTGGCAGAAGATCACCGCAGGGCCCGATCCTTTCTCGATGTAGCGGTCGTGATAGCTCATGGCGACCTCCCGCTTCGTCGACACGTGCTGCGCTCCGGCAGCGAAAACCGCTCCCGCTCCCAAGCAACGCAGGTTAGCCCCGGTACAGGTCCTCGGTGAAGTCCTCGAAGAGGAGCCGCAGCGGCAACTCAGCCCTCGCCTGTGGGGTCGATACGCCACACCGTCCGTCCAAGCCCATCCATAACCCCGGCGATCCCCCAACAAATGTGACGCCGCGGCCATTACGAACCGACTTGGACGCGGGTACAGTGCCGCCTGGGTCGCCCCACCGCCCTGCAGGGCGCAGAGGGAGGTGCGCGACGACCCAGACCAGAGTCAGTGGAGGGAGCGACATGAACGCCGCCATCAATCGCCGGATCACGCTTGCGGCGCGGCCCGTAGGCATGCCGAAGGAGAGCGATTTCTCGTTGACCGAGGAGGCCGTGCCCGAGCCCGGCCCCGGCCAGGCCCTGGTGCGGGTGCTCTACCTCTCCCTCGACCCCTACATGCGCGGCCGCATGAGCGCGGGGAAGTCCTACGCGGCGCCGGTCGGCATCGGCGACGTGATGACCGGCGGCGCCGTGGGCGAGGTCGTGCGCTCGGAGGCTAGGGGCCTCAAGGAAGGCGACCTGGTCGAGGGCATGTTCGGCTGGCAGGAGTACGCGCTCTGCACGCGCGGGGCGGCGCGGGTGCTGCCGGACTCCGGCCACCCGCCCTCCTACGCGCTCGGCATCCTCGGCATGCCGGGCGCCACTGCCTACTTCGGCCTGCTGGAGGTGGGCCAGCCGCATCCCGGCGACACGGTGGTGGTCTCGGCAGCCTCGGGCGCAGTGGGCGCCGCGGTGGGGCAGATCGCCAAGATCGGCGGCTGCCGCATCGTCGGCACGGTCGGCAGCGACGAGAAGGCGGCCTACATCACGGACGAGCTGGGCTTCGACGCCGCCGTCAACTACCGCACGGCGAACGACATCGGCGCGGCGCTCGACGAGGCCTGCCCCGGCGGCATCGATGTCTACTTCGACAACGTCGGCGGCCCGATGACCGACGCGGTGATGCAGCGCCTCGCCTTCAAGGCCCGCGTCGTGGTCTGCGGCTGCATCCACCACTACAACCTGACCGAGCCCTATCTCGGGCCGAGCCACCTGCGCCACATTCTCGTCAACCGGGCGCGGGTCGAGGGTTTCCTGGTATTCGACTGGCTGCCCCGCTACCCGGAAGCCTTCGCCCGGCTCGGTGCGTGGCTCGACGACGGCTCCATGACCTACAGGGAGCACGTGATCGAGGGGCTGGAAAACGCGCCGGACGGGCTCGGCATGCTCTTCGAGGGCAGCAACTTCGGCAAGCTCGTGGTCAAGGTTGCGGAGCGCTGAGCCCATGACCCAAGCGGGGGTCACCGCCCCGGAATCGACGGTCTGCGCCCTGATCGAAGACATCTTCGGGGCGCTGGGCTTCACCGTCGCCGAACGCACGGTGCTGACCGAGACCCTGCTGGAGGCGAGCCGCGCGGGCTATCACTCCCACGGCGTGATGCGCATCCCCACCTTCGCCGAGGACACGCAGGCGGGGATCATCGCGCCGGCGGTGGCCCCCGTCGTCGTGCACGAGACCGAGGCCGCAGCGATGATCGACGCCCGCCGTTGCCTCGGCCCGGCCTCCTGCGTCTTTGCCGTGGAGCAGGCCGGCGCCAAGGCGCGGGCCCAGGGCATCGGCTGCGCCGCCGTGCGCAACGGCAACGACGTCGCCCGCCTCGGCGCCTACGTCGGCGCACCTGCGCGCGACGGATTGATCACGCTTCTCCTGGTTAACGACGCGGGCGGCGGCGCCTGCGTCGTGCCTTTCGGCAGCGCGACGCCCTTCCTCAGCACCAACCCACTGGCCTGCGGCATCCCGCGCGCGCCGGGCGAGCCGCCGCTGGTGATCGACATTTCCACCTCCGTCGTGGCGCTCGGCAAGATCAGAATGGCCGCGAACAAGGGCGAGACCGTGCCCGAGGGCTGGCTGGTCGACCGCACGGGCAAACCGACCACGGAGCCTGCCGGCTTCTTCGAGACGCCGCGGAGCGCCTCGCTGCTGCCGCTCGGCGGAGCCGCGGACGGGCACAAGGGTTTCCTGCTCAGCCTGATCATCGAAGCCTTCGCCGGCGCGCTCGCCGGTGCCGGCATGAGCCGCGGCAACGAGAACGAGGACCAGGGCAACGGCCTCTTCGTGCTGGCCGCCGACCCGCAGGCGCTCGGCATGGGCGCAGCATTCGCGGAGGCGATGGAGGAGTTCGTCGCCGGGCTTGAGGCGCTGCCGCGGGCGCAAGGCAGCACGGGCGTGCGCCTCCCCGGCGCGCGTGCAAGCGGCGGGCCGGGCGGCCCCTACCCCATCGACGGGCCCACCTGGGCGCGGATCACGGCCGTTCTCGACGCGCTCTCCCTCGGCACCGACTACGCGGTGACGCCCGCAGCAGGCGGGGAATAGCGGTGCCCGCGGCCGACGCGAGCGACGAGGCGGCGCAAAAGGAGCGCGCCCGCGCGTGGTTCGAGGCGCTGCGGGACGATATCTGCGCGGCCTTCGAGGCGATCGAGGACGAGGCGGAGACGGCGGGTTCCCGCCCCGGCCGCTTCGAGCGCAAGGCGTGGGAAAGGCCCGGCGGCGGCGGCGGGGTCATGGCGATCATGCGTGGCCGGGTATTCGAGAAGGTGGGCGTCAACGTGTCTGCCGTCCATGGCACCTTCTCCGAGGCCTTCCGGCACAAGATCACGGGCGCCGCGGAGGACGGCCGCTTCTGGGCGAGCGGCATCTCGGTCGTGGCCCACATGCGCTCGCCGCTGGTGCCGGCGGTCCACATGAACACCCGTCACATCGTCACCAGCGCGTGGTGGTTCGGCGGCGGCAGCGATCTCACCCCCACATACCCGGACGAGCGCGACACGGCTGAATTCCATGCTGCGCTCCGCCAAGCCTGCGAGCGTCACGACGAAGCCTACTACCAGCGCTTCAAGGACTGGTGCGACCGCTACTTCTACCTCGCCCACCGAGAGGAACCCAGAGGCGTCGGCGGCATCTTCTACGACGATCTCAACAGCGGCGACTGGGAGGCCGATTTCGCCTTCACCCAGGACGTCGGCCGCGCCTTCCTGGCCGTCTACCCGGCGATCGTGCGCCGCCGCATGGCCGAGCCCTGGACCGAGGAACAGCGCCAGCAGCTACTCGAGCGCCGCGGCCGCTACGTCGAGTTCAACCTGCTCTACGACCGCGGTACCCGCTTCGGGCTGGAGACCGGCGGCAATACCGAGGCGATCCTGATGTCGCTCCCGCCCGAGGTGCGCTGGCCCTGAAAGCGACCGACACCTGAAAGCGACCGCTATTGCGGTGCTTGCCCCGCCCTCGTAGCGTAAACGCATGCAGGAAGCGGGAAACGGGGGCGGAGCCGTCGCCGCGGCGCTCGGCGGCAAGCGGGTCCTGCTGGTGATCGCGGGCGGCATCGCCGCCTACAAGTGCCTCGACCTCATCCGCCGGCTCAGGGAGGCGGGCGCCGGGGTGCGCTGCATCCTGACCCGTGCCGGCGCCGAATTCGTCACCCCGCTCTCGGTCGAGACGCTGACCGGGGAAGCGGCCTTCACCGACACCCTTGCGCTCACCGCGGACAGCGACATCGCCCATATCCGGCTCGGGCATGAGGCCGATATCGTGGTGGTGGCGCCGGCGACCGCCGACATCATGGCCAAGATGGCGCACGGCATCGCCGACGACCTGGCGACCTCGACCCTGCTCGCCGCCGACAAGCCGGTTCTCGCGGCGCCCGCCATGAACACGCGGATGTGGTTCCACCCCGCGACCGTGCGCAACCACGCGCGGCTTGAGGCCGACGGCGTGCGCTTCGTCGGCCCCAACGACGGCCCGCTGGCGGAGGGCGAGAGCGGCCCAGGCCGCATGGCGGAAGTGCCGGAGATCGTGGCCGCCGTCGCCGACATGCTGGGCGGTGTCCGCCCCCGCCCGCTCGCGGGGCTGCGCGTTCTCGTGACCAGCGGCCCCACGCACGAGCCCATCGACCCGGTGCGCTTTCTCGGCAACCGCTCCTCCGGCAAGCAGGGTCACGCGATCGCGGCGGCCTGCGTCCATGCGGGCGCCCGCGTACTTCTCGTCTCGGGCCCGACCCGGCAGCCGGCGCCGGCCGGCGTCGAGACGGTGCGGATCGAGACGGCGGACGAGATGCTGGCCGCCTGCGAGCAGGGCCTGCCTGCCGACATCGTCATCTGCGCGGCTGCGGTCTCGGACTGGCGGGCGGCGGCGCCTCAAGCGAGCAAGATGAAGAAGGGACAGAGCGACGGCGCACCAACCCTGGAACTCGCGGAGAATCCGGACATTCTGGCCAGCCTCAGCGCTCCTGGGCCGAAGCGCCCGCGCCTGGTAATCGGCTTTGCCGCCGAGACAGAGGACGTGGAGGCGAACGCCGCCGCCAAGCTCGCGGCGAAGGGCTGCGACTGGATCGTCGCCAATGAGGTGGCGGAGGGCGCGGTCTTCGGCGACGACGAGAACGTCGTCCAACTTCTGACGCGCGCCGGAGAGGGCGGAGCGCCGGCGGTCGAGCGCTGGCCCCGCATGAGCAAGGCCGAGGTGGCGTCGCGGCTGGTCGCCCGCATCGCAGACGCGCTTTCCACCGACACAGAGGCGGCATGAGCGCGCCGGTCGAGGTCACGGTCCAGCGCCTCGCCCACGCACGCGACCTGCCGCTGCCGCGCTATGCCAGCGCCGGTAGCGCCGGACTCGACCTCTACGCCGCCGCCGGCCCGTTCACCCTTGCGCCGGGGGCGCGCGCCTTGGTCGCGACCGGGCTCGCGCTGGCGCTGCCCGAGGGCTTCGAGGGCCAGATCCGTCCCCGTTCGGGCCTCGCGCTGACGCACGGCGTCACCGTGCTCAACGCCCCCGGCACCATCGATTCCGACTATCGGGGCGAGATCGGCGTGGTGCTCGTCAATCTGGGGGAGAGCCCCTTCGTCGTCGAGCGTGGGATGCGCATTGCCCAGCTCGTGATCGCGCCGGTCGGCCGGGCACGGCTGGTGGAGGGAACGGTGCCGCCGAGCGGCCGGGGCGGCGGCGGCTTCGGCTCGACCGGAACGGGCCTCGAGAGCGAAGACGGCGCACGGGCATGAGCGAACGCCGTTGATCGCAATCGGCGTGCAATGCACAATGCCATGCCGGTGCCGGAGGGTGCCGGGCCGGTTACGAATGGGGAGACAGGCATGAGGTCGAGCCGCAGAGGTCGCTTTGGAGTTGGAACCGTTCTGCCCCTGGCGCTCGCGGCAGGCTTGGCGGTCGCCGCGTTCACGAGCTATGCCGCCGGCGACGCTCGCGCAGACGACCATCAGCTTGAGCTGGTGTCGATCGAGGCGGAAGGTGGCAAGACTCAGTCGTGCGCCGGAACCGTCGCCGCAGACGGGTCGTGCCTCGACCAGTCCGGCGCCACACACGTTGCGTCCACGGCCCTCGACGAGCAAGAGACCCCGAAGGTCAAGACGAAGAGCAGCTGCTCCAGAGCCTCCAAGTGACATAGCGGGCGGGCGGCTGCCGCCGGCCTCACTAGCCTCTCCTCTCGGCCACCCTCGCTGGCCCGAGCGGCGGCGAGGCGACCGCAGGGCTGCAGGACGCCGCCATGTTCAACGAACGCCAGCTTGAGCGCTACGCCCGCCACATCCTGCTGCAGGAGGTGGGCGGGCCCGGCCAGCAGAAGCTCCTGGATTCGAAGGTGCTGGTCGTGGGAGCCGGCGGCCTGGGCTCCCCGCTCATGCTGTATTTGGCGGCAGCGGGCGTCGGCACCATCGGCGTGGTCGACGACGATGCGGTGGCGCTCTCCAACCTGCAGCGGCAGATCGCCCATACCGAGGCCCGCATCGGCCACCCCAAGACCGAGAGCGCGGCCGAGACCGTGGCCCGCATCAACCCGGACGTGACGGTCGAGTGTCACCCGGTCCGCCTCGATCCGGGCAATGCCATGGAACTGATCGGGCGCTACGACCTGGTTGCCGACGGCAGCGACAATTTCGCGACGCGATTCCTGATCAACGATGCCTGCTACCTGTCGCAGACCACCCTGGTCTCGGCCTCCATCCTGCGTTTCGACGGCCAGCTCGCGACCTTCAAGGCCCACCTCGGGGGCGATAACCCGTGCTACCGCTGCATCTTCCCCGAGGCGCCGCCACCGGGGCTGATCCCGTCCTGCGCGGAGGGCGGCATCCTGGGCGCCGTGGCGGGCTCCATGGGCTCGCTGCAGGCGACCGAGGTGCTGAAGGAGCTGCTGGGGATCGGTGAGAGCCTGTCCGGCAGCCTCACCATCTACGACGGGCTGGCGGCGGTCTTCCGCAAGATCAAGGTGAAGCCCGACCCGGCCTGCGCGCTCTGCGGCAAGCAGCCCACCATCGTCGACCTCTCCGCCCACGTGGGCGCCGACGCGGATTATTGCGCCGCCTGAGCGGAGATTACTCCTCCGCGCTCGCCACGCGGATGACCTCGTCGCGGCTGAAACGCGGCACCTCACCGCCCGACTCGAAGCCGACGCCGCTTCCCGCGCCGGCACGGGCGATGGGCGCGCAGGAACAACCTTCCACCGTGAGCGTTGCGAGCGCCGTCTCTGCAGTCTCTGCCGGGAAGGCCGCGAGCAGCGCGCCCGAGGCGAGCAGCCCCCAGGGATCGATGCCGAGCGCGCCGGACAGGATGCGGCCGGGCTCGTACCAGAGCACCGCATCGGCGTCGACAAGGAGCCGGAGGCCGGCCGTTTCCGCCATCTCGTAGAGCCCGGACGAGAGCCCGCCCTCGGTCGGATCGTGCATGGCGGTGGCGCCGAGAGTGGTACAGCGGAGCGCGGGATCCACCACCGAAATTCCCGGGTCGGTCAGCGCGCGCGATGCCTCCGCCAGCGTCGCGGCGGCAACCCGGCCCTCGAGCTGCGTGCGCGCTTCCGCCGCGAGCACGGCAGCACCCTCCACCGGCGCCGGTCCGATCTGCAGCACCACGTGCCCCGGCTCCAGCGCGGCGGTGCTGGCGAAGTTGCCGTCCCGCCGGAGGCCCATCATGTGGCCCACGACCACGGTACGGCGAACCGCGTCGGTAATCTCGACGTGGCCGCCCACCAGCACGGCGTCCAGCCCCGCCAGCGCCTCGTGCATGCGCCGGTAGAGCGCGCGCACCGCGTCCTCCGTCGTCCCCACCGGTAGCAGCACCGTCGCCAGGAACCAGCGGGGCCGCGCGCCCATGACGGCGATATCGTTCGCATTGACGAGCGCCGCATGGGCGCCGACATCCTGCCCGGTCAGCGTCACGGGGTCGCTTGCGGCGATCAGCGCGCCGCCCTGGACGGCGATCACGCCGGCGTCCTCGCCGACCGTGGGCGGCAGCAGAAGCTCCGGCGGCACGGGCCGCCCGGTCACCAGCACCTCGGCCAGCAGATCCGGCGGCAGCTTGCCGATCTCGAGAACACGGTCGCTCATTCCAAGGGTCTCACATGTACGGCCGCTAGCGAAGACCACGGCAGCGGCATGTAACAGACAACCGGGGAGTGTACCACCGCAGCGTTCACGCCGCGTCCTCCAGGAAGCCCTCTCCCTGCCGTCGGCGAACAAAGCGGTCGTGAAAGCGGACAAACGCAGGGATATTTCAAAACTCCAGTATAGAATAGTATGTTACTATACAACGAAGAATTCGTAGAAAACCGGCAGACATGAAAGCGGACATTGGAGGGGCTGATCGCGGCGAATCGGTGGCCTTGATGGAGCCGATGATGGTGGGCGAAGGCTCGCACCATCGCGCCGCCCTGACGGACCTCGCGGTCGAACTGGCCGGCAAGGCGGCGGGATTCCGCCGCAGCCTGCCGGAGGGTGTGCTTGCCGCACTGGCCAATCTCGTGCGCTCGATGAACTGCTACTACAGCAACCTCATCGAAGGCCACGATACGCACCCGCTCGATATCGAACGCGCGCTCCGGGACGACTACAGCGCCGATGCCGCCAAACGCAATCTTCAGCTCGAAGCGCGCGCGCACATCGCCGTTCAGGCGTGGATCGACGAGGGTAGTCTGAAAGGCCGCGCCGTCTCGGTGGAAGGCGTGATCGAGATTCATCGGCGCTTCTGCGAATTGCTTCCGCCGGTGCTGCTTCGGGTGGAGGACCCGGCAACGGGCGAGAGCGTGGCCGTGACCCCCGGCGCGCTGCACGACCGCGACGTCAAGGTGGCTCGCCATGTACCGGTCAGCCCGGGCGCGCTGCCACGCTTCCTGGAGCGCTTCGAGGCGGCCTACACCGGGCTGGGCAAGGCGGACAGCATTCTCGCCACGCCAGCGGCCCACCATCGCCTTCTCTGGATTCATCCGTTCCTGGACGGCAACGGTCGCGTCGCACGGCTGATGTCCCACGCGATGCTGCTGGAGAGCCTGGATACCGGTGGCGTGTGGTCGATCGCTCGAGGCCTTGCCCGCAATGAAGCAACTTACAAGAGCCAGCTCATGGCCTGCGATGCGAGGCGGCGCAACGACCTCGACGGACGAGGCCACCTGAGCGAGGAAGCGCTGGCTGCATTCACCCGGTTCTTCCTCGGGACATGTATCAATCAGGTCGACTTCATGGAAGGACTCCTGCAGCCCGACCGCTTGCGCAACCGTATCCTGATCTGGGCCGAGGAGGAGATCAGGGTCGGCGCCCTGCCGCCGAGATCCGGCGCCATGCTCCAGGCCATCCTTTATCGTGGTGAGCTTCCGAGAGGAGATGTCGCTGAAATTCTCGGCACGGGCGAGCGCCAGGCGCGGCGCGTTACCGCAGCGCTCATCGGCCGGGGCATTCTATCCTCCGACAGCTCCCGCGCGCCGCTTCGGCTCGCGTTCCCCGCCGGGCTCGCCTCGCGCTGGCTTCCGGGGCTGTTCCCGGACAAGGAGGGATGATCGGTCGACGGCGCGCAGTTCTGGACCGGGCTCACACGCTTGCCTGTAGTCCCGGATGGGCGCATTCTGACAGTGGCCCGCAGGGTCGCGCGTAGCGACGGCGCGAGAGGCCCTGATCTGTAGGCCCATCCCCCGGCAGGAGTCTCGGCCATGGCGTATCCCGATCCGCACTCGCGTTCCGCCGCGCTGGGCGCCAGAGCCCGCGCGGTGTTCCCCGGCGGCGGCACACGCGGCCTCACGCAGCTCTCGCCCTATCCGATCTACGCCCAAGAGGCTCACGGCTGCCGCGTCACCGACGTTGACGGTGTCGAGCGGATCGACTTCATCAACAACTACACGGTCCAGCTCTTCGGCCACTCGCACC
>JAPPHR010000076.1 GCA_028820995.1 Rhodospirillales bacterium | reverse complement strand
ATCCAAAGAAAATGCTTGCATCAACGGGGGCGTCCACACACGGGCATGACGATGTTTGGAAAGGCATGGCTGGCGAGAATTCTTGGCCCGCCCCGTCTCTTCGATCGCCTCAGGTCTCGTTCGAACCGTCGCGTCGTGAGCAGCCGCATGGATCAACTATGCGCGGCCTTCAGATCCTCCACACCGTCGTACTCGGTGAGGTTCTCGTTCTCACGGGCCTGCTTCAGCGCCTCGCGCGTCTCGGCGTTGGGGAGCCTCACCGCGAAGGGCAGGCCGTGATGCAACGTCACCTGCTTGTAGAACAACGTGATCGCCTCGGTCGTCGACAGCCCGAGCTGGGAGAACACCGCTTCGGCCTCGTGCTTGAGGGCGGGTTCGACGCGGGCGCGGATCATTTCCGTCTTGGCCATGGGCTCTCTCCTCTCACGTCAAACGTACCACAAACGGGGAACATGACAAGGCGGCCGGAAAGCGCCGCACAGACCATGACATTGCCCAGAATTCCGGGCTAGGCTGCCGACCTTGGCGGCAGGGGAGTTGCGGCGATGGCGGTGGTGAAGGCCGGGCTCATACAGATGAGCCTCAAGGGCGACGTGGAACGCGACACGCCCGAGCAGATCAGCGAGAAGATGATCGCTGCCCACCTGCCGCTCATCGAGCAGGCGGCGCAGGAAGGCGTGCAGGTGCTGGGGCTCCAGGAGCTCTTCAACCTGCCTTACGTGGGCGCCGAGCAGGAGAGGCGCTGGTACCGCGCCACCGAGCGCGTGCCCGACGGGCCGACGGTGCAACGGATGCGGGCCGAAGCCGCACGCCTCGGCATGGCGCTGGTGGTGCCGGTCTACGAGAAGGCGCAGACCGGCGTCTACTACAACACCGCCGCCGTGATCGACGCGGACGGCCGCTACCTCGGCAAGTTCCGCAAGATCCACATCCCCCACGTCGTCGGCTTCTGCGAGAAGTTCTACTTCAAGCCCGGCGACATCGGCTATCCGGTGTTCGAGACCGCGTTCTGCAAGGTCGGCGTCTACATCTGCTACGACCGGCACTTCCCCGAAGGCTGGCGCGAGCTCGCCATGAACGGCGCCGAGGTGATCTTCAACCCGTCCGCGACCGCGCGGGGCCTGAGCGACCATCTCTGGAACCTGGAGCAGCCGGCGGCGGCGGTCGCGAACTGCGTCTACATCGGCGCCAACAACCGGGTCGGCATGGAGCCGCCCTGGAACAACGGCCACTTCTACGGCTCCAGCTATTTTTGCAATCCGCGCGGCGAGATTCTGAATCAGGGGCCGGACGACCGGGACGCGCTGGTCACCGCAGACCTCGACCTCGCCATGATCGGCGAGGTGCGGGACGCGTGGAACTTCTACCGCGACCGCCGGCCCGACACCTACGGCGCCGTCGCGTCCTGGCAGGTCTGAGCGGGCGAGCGAGAGGAGGCCCGGCGATGCGCAAGGTCAAGGCGGCCCTCATCCAGATGAACCTGAAGGGGGACCCCGCCACCGATTCCATCGAGACGATCCGCGACACCATGATCGCGGCCCACCTGCCGCTCATCGCCGACGCGGCGCGCCAGGGCGTGCAGGTGCTCGGCCTGCAGGAGGTCTTCAGCGCGCCCTACTTCCCCGCCACCATCGACGACAGGTGGTTCGAGGCCGCCGAAGCGGTGCCCGAAGGGCCCACCACCCGGGCGATGTGCGAGCAGGCGCGCAAGCACGGCATGGTCATCGTCTCGCCGGTCTACGAGCGCGACCGCAGCGGCACGCTCTACAACACCGCCGCGGTGATCGATGCCGACGGCAGCTACCTCGGCAAGTTCCGCAAGATCCACATTCCCAAGATCGACGGCTTCGACGAGAAGCACTACTTCGCCGACGGCGACCTCGGCTACCCGGTGTTCGAGACGGCGGTGGGAAAGGTCGGCGTCTACATCTGCTACGACCGCCACTTCCCCGAGGGCTGGCGCGCGCTCGCGCTGGCGGGCGCCGAGCTGGTGTTCAACCCGTCGGCGACCTTCCGGGGCGTCAGCGACCACATCTGGAACCTCGAGCAGGTGGGCGCCGCCATCGCCAACGGCATCTTCATCGGCACCAACAACCGGGTCGGCACCGAGCCCAGCCTCGGCAACCACGTGTTCTACGGCTCCAGCTACTTCTGCAACCCGCGCGGCGAGATCCTGTCGCAGGGCGGCGATGAGGACGACGAGCTGGTGGTCGCCGAGCTCGACCTCGACCAGATCCGCGAGGTCCGCGACACGTGGCAGTTCTTCCGCGACCGCCGCCCCGAGACCTACCAGCACTGCGCCCGGCAACCGTAGAGCTTCGGCACGAGGCGTAAGGGCGCGCGACCCCGCCTAACGTCTGCGGCGCCCTTGGGTGATGGTGCCGAAGGTTACGCCCCGGAGGAGCTGGTTCTGGAGGACGAAGGTCACCGCCACTACCGGGATCAGGAAGAGCGTCTCGATGGCAGCCAGCCTGCCCCAGTCCACGCCGATGCCGCTGCCGAGGCTGCCCCCTATGCCGACCGGCACCGTCCGTGTCTCGGGTCCGGTCAGCATCAGCGCCATCAGGAACTCGTTCCAGGTGAGGATGAGGCCTAGAGTCGCGGTCGCAGCCAGGCCGGCCTTTACCTGCGGCAGGCAGACGCGGAAGAAGACCCGCCACTCGGCGCTGCCGTCGGTCCTGGCCGCGTCCTCCACCTCGCGCGGCAGGTCGTCGAAAAAACTCTTCATCATCCAGATGGCGAACGGCAGGTTGAACGCGGTGTAGAGCAGGATGATGCCGAGGTAGCTGCCGGCGAGCCCGGTCATGCGGAAGATCACGAAGAGCGGGATGATGAGGACGATGGGCGGCAGCATCCGCGTGGTCAGGATGACGAGCAGGTAGGTGTCGTTGCCCTTGAGCGGCCAGCGCGAGAAGCCGTAGGCCGCGCCGGTGCCGAGGATGAGCGCGAGCCCGACGCTCGCGCCGGATATCACGATGCTGTTGACGAAGTAGAGCTCGAACCCCGTCTCGACCGGCGCGCCGCCCTCGTAGTGAACGCGGGCGAAGATGTTGGCGAAGTTGTCGAGGGTCGGCGTGAAGGCGAGCGTTGAGGTGAGGATGTCGCGCGGGCTCTTGAACGCGGTGAGCACGATCCAGAGCACCGGCAGAAAGTAGACGAACCCGACGACGGCGCAGAGCGCGGTGCGCCCCCACCCGGCCTTATCGATCGCGCGCCGCCGCATGCCGCCTCGGCTGCGCTCCCCGCCCTCAGGCCGGGAGCGCGGAAGGCCAGCGCCGGTGCCAGTCCGTCTCGCGCTGGTACTGGTGGCCGAGGCGGAACAGCAGCGCCTCGTCGAACGGCCGGCCGATGAGCTGGAACGAGGTCGGCATGCCGTCAGGCGTGAAGCCGCAGGTGACGCTCAGCGCCGGCAGGCCGAGGTAGTTCACCACGCGCGTGTTGCGCGTCAGCCCCACGACCATCTTCAGGTAGGCGGGGCCGTCGCGGTAGGCGGTATCCGCCAGCGTCGGCGTCGGCATCGGCAGCACCGGGGTCAGCAGCGCATCGCAGGCGCCGAACACCGCATCGGCGAAGACCCGGAGCGCGTGGGCGCGGTACTGCAGTGCGTTGACGTAGTCGGTCGCGGGGATGAAGAAGCCCGCCTGCAGGCGCTTGCCCACCTCGTCGGAATAGTCCGCGTCGCGCGCGCGCTTCCAGGGCAGGTGGTTGGCCGCGCCCTCGCACTTCATCACCAGCGGGTGGATCGCGGAGACGGTATCGAGCAGCGCCGGCATGGCGAGCGGCACCAGCGTTGCGCCTAGCCCCTCGAACACCGCATGCGTGGCCTCGATCGCAGCCGCCACGCCGGGGTCGAGGTCCTCGTCGAAGTAGCCGGCGGGAATGCCGATGCGCAGGCCGCGCACGCTCTGCTCGATGGTCGCCTCGTAGTCCGGCACCGGCTCCGGGCTGGTGGTGGCATCGTTCTCGTCGAGGCCCGCGATCGTGCCGAGCACGCGGGCGCAGTCCCGCACCGTGCGCGCGAGCGGCCCCATCACGTCCAGCGACCACGACATCGGCATGCAGCCGAAGCGGCTGACGCGGCCCATCGTGGGATTGATGCCGGCGACGCCGTTGGCCGCCGCAGGGCAGCGGATGGAGCCGCCGGTGTCGGAGCCGAGCGCCGCGTACACGAGGCGCCCGGCGACCGCCGTGCCCGAGCCCGACGACGAGCCGCAGGGGATGCGCTCGAAATCCCAGACGTTGCGGCAGCGCGGCAGGTGCGCGTTGAAGCCGTGGGGCCCCATGGCGAACTCGACCATGGCGAGCCCGCCGAGATCGATGGCGCCCGCCGCATCGAGGCGTTGGAGCACGGTCGCCGTCGCGGCCGGGCGGAACTCGCGCCTGATCCGGGAGCCGCAGGACGAGACCTTGCCGGCGCGGTAATACATATCCTTGTGGGCCATGGGCACGCCCGCGAGCGGCCCCGCCGCCCCGCCGCTGCCCCGGTTGCGGTCCGTCTCCCGCGCCCGGGCCAGCGCGTCCTCGGCATCGAGGCGGATGAAGGCGTGAAGCGCGCCGTCCAGCCGGTCGACGCGCGCGAGCGCCGCTTCCACCAGATCGGTGGCGGAGAGATCGCCGGTCGCCACCGCGTCCGCCGCCTCGCAGAGGCTCATGGCCGCGATCTCGTCCGCCCCGCTGGCTGCGGCGCCGCCAGCGTCAGGCGCGGCAGCCGTGCCGGCGTTCGTTTCCGCACCGCCGTCGCTGGCTCTCAGCGCATGCAGCGCCTGCTCGAAGGAAGCCGGAAGCCGGTCGAAGTCGTGGTCGGGCCGCGCGGCCTCGACCGCCGCGTGGAGCTGGCCGAGCTCGACGGGGAGCTCGGCGACCCGCTCGTCGGCGAGCGGGATGCCCTGGCATTCCTCGTTCAGCCGCCTGATGGTCTCGCTGCCGATCGCCATCGCGCCCTCCCTCAAGCCGTGCGTGCGGCTTGCGCCACTCTGCGCCAGAACGCCTCGTCCCACCAGCGCCGCGCGGCGCCCGAGGTGGACGGCAGCACGTGGATCGCGGTCTCGCCGATGCGCTGCGGCTGCGTGCCAAATGCGATGGTCTTGGCGTCCAGAAAGACGCGCGCCGCGCGCTTGCCGTTGAAGGCGAGCACCGCGGGCCGGTAGCGCGCGATCTTGGCGGCGAGGGCCGCGGCATCGTCGGACTTGGCCGAGAGGGCGGAGTCCGCCCCCGATTCCGTCTTGCAGATGTCGGTGAGGCCGATGCCGTAGTGCAGCACCGTGCGAAATTCCGCCGGCACGAGCAGGCGGGGCGTCAGCCCCACGCGGTGGAGCGTCGGCCAGAAACGGTTGCCGGGGCCGGCGTAGTAGGCGCCCGCCCGCGCCGAGGCCGCCCCCGCCGCCGAGCCGCAGAAGACGATGCGGAGACCGGGGCCCAGCACATCGGGCAGGACATGCGGCGGTGTGGCGCCAGCCATGGCCCGGCTCTCTCCCCCCTTGCGATTGCCAACGCGCTCTATAATAGACACCTAGCGGCCTACGACAGCGACGGAGCGGGACGGTGCGGAACTTCAAGGTGGATGGCGATCGCCTGTGGGCGAGCCTCATGGAGATGGCGAAGATCGGGGCGACGGAGAAGGGCGGCGTCTGCCGGCTCGCGCTCACGGACGTGGACAAGGCGGCGCGCGACCTCTTCGTCCAGTGGTGCGAGGAGGCGGGCTGCACCGTGAGCGTCGACAAGATGGGCAACATCTTCGCCCGTCGCGCCGGCAGGGACGATTCGCTGCCGCCGGTGATGACCGGCAGCCACATCGACAGCCAGCCGACGGGCGGCAAGTTCGACGGCATCTACGGCGTGCTCGCGGGCCTCGAGGTGATCCGCACCCTCAACGACCTCGGCTACGAGACCGACGCGCCCATCGAGGTCTCGGCCTGGACCAACGAGGAAGGCTCGCGCTTCGCGCCGGCGATGGTGGCCTCGGGCGTCTTCGGCGGCGCGTTCACGCTGGAGGAGGGCCTGGCGTGTGCGGACGTCGACGGCAAGACCATCGGCGAGGAGCTGGAGCGCATCGGCTACGCCGGCGAGATGGAATGCGGCGGGCGCGAGGTCGGCGCCTTCTTCGAAGCGCACATCGAGCAGGGGCCGATCCTCGAAGCCGAGGAGAAGATCATCGGCATCGTGCAGGGGGTGCAGGGCATCAGCTGGTTCGACGTGACCGTGACGGGCATGGAATCCCACGCCGGCACGACGCCGATGGAGCGCCGCAAGGACGCCATTGTCGGCGCCGCCAAGCTGGTCGACGCGATCGACCGGATCGCGCTCGACCACGCGCCGGACGCTCGCTCGACCGTCGGCGTCATGCGGGTGAGCCCCAATTCCCGCAACGTCATTCCGGGCTCGGTCTACTTCTCCATCGACCTGCGTCACCCCGACCCCGACACGCTCAAGGCCATGACCGCCGAAGCCCGGCGCCATGCGGACGACATCGCTGCCGCGCGCGGGCTCGAGATCACGGTGGACGAAATCTGGCACTCGCCGCCGATAAAGTTCGCCGATGCCTGTGTGGGCGCCGTGCAGGGCGCGGCCGAGGCGCTCGGCTACGCGAGCCGGCCGATCACGTCGGGCGCCGGCCACGATGCGGTCTACGTGTCGCGCGTGGCGCCCACCGGCATGATCTTCATCCCCTGCGAGGACGGCATCAGCCACAACGAGATCGAGGCCGCGACCCAGGCCGATGTCGCCGCCGGCTGCGATGTGCTGCTCAACGCGATGGTCGCCCTCGCCACCCGCAACGAGGGAGATGCGCAAGAGGCGTAATCCCAGCCTGGTTTACGTAGAAGACCCTTGTGCGCTGTCGCACGATATTCCTTTCACGTCATGGCCGGGCTTGTCCCGGCCATCCACGAGTTTTCCTGCGGCAGCGACAAAGAGCGTGGATGCCCGGAACAGGTCCGGGCATGACGATGTGAGGGAACGGCAAGGTCGGGATCGGGCCGCTACCCCGCCACTTCGCGGCGGACGATGGCGGCGCCTTCGACCATCGCCTTGAGCTTGCCGAAGGCGGTCGGCCGCGCGAGGTACTTCATGCCGCAGTCGGGCGCGGCGACGAGGCGGTCCGCCGGCACGACGCTGAGCGCCTCGCGCAGCCTGGCGGCCACCGTCTCCGGCCGCTCGACCTCCGGATCGTTCATGTCGATCACGCCGTAGAGGATCTCTTTCGACGGCAGGTGGGCCAGGATCGCCGGGTCGAGGCCCGGCTGGGCCGCCTCGATGGAGATCTGGTCGACCGCCGTCGCCTCCAGCTCCGGCAGGAAGGAATAGCCGCTGGGCTTCTCCGTCTTGATCACGGCCGCGTAGCCGAAGCAGAGGTGCAGCGCGGTCTTGCCCTCCACCCCCTCCAGCGCCCGGTTGATCGCCTTCACCGCAAAGCTGCGCGCGGCCTCGGGCCGGGCCTGCACGTAGGGCTCGTCGAGCTGCACGATGTCGGCGCCGGCGGCGAAGAGGTCCCTGATCTCCTCGTTGACGGCGTCCGCATAGTCCATCGCCAGGCTCTCGTCGTCCGGGTAGTAGGCGTTCTCCGCCTGCTGGGTCATGGTGAAGGGGCCAGGCAGCGTGATCTTGATGATGCGGTCGGTGTTGGCGCGCAGGAACTTGACGTCGTCGACCTCTATGGGCCGCTCGCGCCGGATCGGGCCCGAGATGAGGGGCACGGGCGCGGGGTTCCCGGTGCGGTCCATGTGCGTGCCGCTCCGCTCCTTGTCGATGCCGCCAAGTGCCGTGGCGACGCGGTTGGAGTAGCTCTCGCGCCTGATCTCGCCGTCGCTGATGACGTCGAGCCCGGCGCGTTCCTGATCCCGGATTGCGACGAGCGTCGCCGCCTCCTGCGCCTCTTGCAGATGCTCTGGCGGGATGCGCCACATCTCCTGGGCGCGCACGCGGGGCGGCAGGCGGTTCGCCAGATTGTCCCGGTCGACGAGCCATTCCGGCTGCGGGTAGCTGCCGACGACGGCGGTGGTCAGTACACCCTCGCTCATGGGGTCCGTCCCTTTCGTTGCCGGCGCATGGCCGCCTCGGGATTTCCGCGCTACGCTGGGCCGCGCCTTGGACGCGGGATAGCACGGAGTAGGGGGCGATGAAACTCTGCCTGATCCAGATGAACAGCACGCCGGACCACGCGGAGAACGTCTCCCGCGCCGCCGGCTACATCGACCGGGCGGTTGCGGCGGAGCTGCCCGACCTCGTGGTCGTGCCGGAGTTCTTCAACCACCCCTACGTCTTTCAGTACCGCGACTATCGCCATATCGACGAGGCGGAGAGCGCCGACGGCATCGCCATCTCGACCATGCGGGCCAAGGCGCGCGAGCACGGCATCCACATCGTCGCCACCATCTTCGAGGCAGAATCCGCCGGCATCTGCTACGACAGCGCCATCGTGATCGACCCTGCGGGCGAGATCCTCGGGCGCTACCGCAAGGCGCACCCGGCGGCGGTGCGCAGCCTGGAGAAGATCTACTTCCGCTACGGCTCGCACTTTCCCGTGTTCAGGATCGGGGAATGGCGGGTTGGCATAAACATCTGCTACGACACGTTTTTCCCTGAGTCCGCTCGATGCGCCGCGGTCAACGGCGCCGAGCTGATCGTGGTTCCCTTCGCCGCGCCCGCCGTCGCCTGCTGGCGCGAGACCATGCGCACCCGCGCCTTCGAGAACGGCGTCTACTTCGCGCCCTGCAACAAGGTGGGGCTGGAGGGCGAGTGGACCTTCGGCGGGCGCAGCATGATCGTGGCGCCCGATTCCGAGGTGCTGGCCGAGGCGGGCGACGAGGGCGACGAGACGATCTTCGCCACCCTCGACCGAGCGCGCGTGTTCGACGCCCGCCGCGCCTGGCCGATGTTCCGGGACCGGCGCCCCGACCTCTACACGTCCATCACGACGCCGACGGAAGATATTCCACGGGCCGACTGATCGCCGTGGCCTGGAGAATGGAGAGCGCAAGACGGGCCCTGGCAGCCGCCGGTCTGGTCTGCGTTCTCGCCCTTGCCGGTGCGGTCCTGCCCGCCGTGGCCGCCCTTGCCGCGCTGGAGGAAGGTGCGCCCGCGCCGCAAGCGCGCTCCATCCCCGTCGCACCGGGCGATCCCGGCAGCACGGCCGGGCGGATCGTGCTCGCCATCGCCGATTGGCTGGAAGAGCGGCTCGGATCCGGCTCCCGGACGATCCGGCTCACACTCGATGCGCCCATGTGGGCGGAGGAGGAGAACGGCACCGTCACCGTCCACCTCCCCGGCGCGCGCCTGATGGAGCCGTCCGCGCCTCTCGTCCAGTGGGCGCTCGGCGACCTCACCGTCGCGGTGACGCCCCGGAGCGAAACGGCCTACGACTTCAGGGTCCCGCTGCCTGCGGCGATCGACAAGGGGCCGGAGCGGCTCACGATCGGCGAGGGCACGGTCTCCGGCACCTGGCGGTCGGATCTGGAGATCACGACCAGGCTGGAGGCCAACGCCCGGAACCTGCGGTTGCACGAGGGCACGGGGTCCGCTGCGGGGGAGACGATGACGCTCGGATCGCTCGCCGTCGAGGACGAGCTGATCGAGGGCGCCGATGGCCTGTGGGGCGGGCGCTCCACCCTCGGTCTTTCCGATCTCCGGGGCAGGGGCTTCACCCTGGGGCGGCTCGACGCCGCGAGCGGCTTCGAGGACTTCGAGCGCGATCTGATCTTGCAGACGCGTGGGGACGTCGGCGCGTTCACGGGCGGCATGGGCGGGCCGACGGCGCTCGCCGACGTTCTGACGCCCCTCCTGGACGGGCGCTGGGGGCGATCCGAGTTTTCGGTCGTGTTGCGGGACCTGACGGCGACCGGCGACGATACGGGCCTGAGCGCCGGCGGCACGCTGTCGCTGGGCCGGCTGGAGTGGCGGGCCGATCTGGATGGCCGAAAGGACCTCACGGACCTCGGCATGCGGATCGCGGTGGCAGACGTCCTGCTTGGCGCCGACGCCATCGACGACATCCCGCCCGCATTCCTGCCCTTTGCTGCCACCATCGACATCGCGCTCGAGCGATTGCCGCTTCGCGGGATCGCGGAGGCGCTCACCGCGTCGTCCCAGTGGGACGGCACCGGCGAGCCCCGGACCGGGGCGATCGCGGACACCGTCCTCCCCCATCTGGATGCGGCGGACTCAGCCTTCGCGCTGCGGGAGCTTCGTGTGGTCGCACCGTCCTACGAGCTCCGCGCCGAGGGCCGCCTGCTGATTGAGCCGGCCAGCGTCTTCGGGGTCATCGGGCGCATGGATGCCCGCGTCCGGGGCCTGAGCACCCTCATGGCGCTCGCCGCGGCAGAGGGCGAAGAAGACGCAGTGGCGTCGCTGATCATTCTCCAGGGCCTCGGCAGGCCGGTCTTCGAGGAAGGCACGGACGAGCCCTTCTACGCCTACGAGATCGACCTGCGCCGCGACGGCGCCGTCACCGTCAACGGCATCCCCTTCGACATGCTGCTCCCGGACGGCCTCTTGCCTGAGTGAGCGCCCGCCGCCCACGGCCCCACCGAAGCGATGGCGCCCTTGCCAGGGTGCGGCGGGGGCGGGATAGTTTTGCCGGGCAATCCAGGGGCAAGGGCATGAGTGACGAGTTCGATTGGGAGATTCCTCTCTCGGCGCAGCCGAAGCCGGAGCAGGTGTCCTTCGACCTCGAAGGCGCGCTCGGCGCTCTTGTGGGCCTGCGCGCAACGATCCCGGAGGACGCGTTCACCGCCGGAATCCTGGGGACCGAGCGGACAGGCAACGGGGTCCTCATCAGCGCGAGCGGTCTCGTGCTCACCATCGGCTACCTCATTGCCGAGGCGGAATCGGTCTGGTTGACCGCGAGCGACGGCAGCGTGCTGGCGGGCCACGCGCTGGGCTACGACTTCGAGTCCGGTTTTGGCTTGGTGCAGGCACTCGGCCGTTTCAACGTGTCTGCGCTCGAGATCGGCTCCTCGGCCGCGCTGGAGGTCGGCGACTTCGCCATCGTCGCCGGCGAAGGCGGCCGGCGGCATTCCCTCAATTCCCGCGTCACCGCCAAGCGCGAGTTTGCCGGCTATTGGGAATACGTGCTCGACGAGGCCATCTTCACGTCGCCGCCGCATCCCAACTGGGGCGGGTGCGCGCTGATCGACCGCCACGGCCGGCTCGTCGGCATCGGCTCGCTGCTGGTGCG
>JAPPHR010000048.1 GCA_028820995.1 Rhodospirillales bacterium | reverse complement strand
GGCTCGGACTCCTGGTGCTGGTGGTGTTCCTCAGCCGCTGGTTCGCCACGGCCAATCCCTCGAACCTCGCACGCTGGGTCAAGTGGAGCTTCATCGCCGCAGGCGCGGCGGCTACGATCTTCCTGGGCGTGACCGGCAAGACGCACCTCGCCTTCCTTCCGCTCGCGCTCACCGGGCTGCCCTGGTTCATAGGCCGCATGGCGGCCGGCCGGATGAACCCTAATCCCTCGGCCGGCCAGCGCTCGGACGTCGAGACCCCGTATCTCCGCATGACGCTCGATCACGACAGCGGAGAGATGGAGGGCTCGGTGCTGCAGGGGCGCCATGCCGGGCGCCGGCTCGACGATCTCACGGAGCCCGAGCTCCTGGACCTCTTCGGCGAGTGTAGCCTGAGGGACGACGAGGGCCGGCGGCTGCTCGAGGCCTATCTCGACCGGACCCTGGGGCCCGACTGGCGCGAACGCGCCGAAGCGGGGGCCGAGCGCGCGCATAGCACCGCCGACGGCGCGGGCCAGGGCTGGGGACGCAAGCGCCAGAGCGCCAGTGCCGGCCGCACGCCGATGACCCGCGAGGAGGCTTACGAGATCCTGGGCCTCTCGCCCGGCGCCGGCACCGAGGAGATCAAGGAGGCGCATCGCACTCTCATGCGCAAGCTCCACCCCGATCACGGCGGCTCCAACTACCTCGCGGCCAAGATCAATCAGGCGAAGGAGCTGCTGCTCGGCGGTTGAGGCGTACGTCTTGCCGCACTGACGGCACCGTGGCACACATCCGCCTCCACCGCCCCCGGTCAGCGAGGCGAGGCCCCCGCAATGCCGCAACCAGTGAGAAAGGCCGTGCTCCCGGTCGCCGGCATGGCCACGCGGTTTCTGCCTGCGAGCAAGGCGGTGCCCAAGGTGATGCTGCCCGTGGTCGACAAGCCGCTCATCCAGTATGCGGTGGACGAGGCGCGGGCTGCGGGGATCGAGGAGTTCGTCTTCGTCACGGGGCGGGGAGAGGCGACGATCAAGGACCACTTCGAGCGCGACGATGAGCTCGACGCGCATCTGGCGGCACGCCATGACGACACGGCCCAGGCGCTCGCGGCGGGTGCCGTGCTCGCGCCCGGCGCCGCTGCGTTCGCCCGGCAGGAGAAGCCGCTGGGCCTGGGCCACGCCGTTCTCTGCACGCGGCCCCTGGTCGGCGACGAGCCGTTCGCGGTGCTGCTCCCCGACGAGCTGCTCCAGGGCGACCCTCCGTGTCTCGCGGAGCTTGTCGAGGTCCACGGGCGGACGGGCGGCAACGTCGTGGCGCTTGCCGAGGTGCCGCAGGCCGAGACCGGCCGTTATGGGATCGCCGAGGTCGCGGCCGAGGAGGGGCGGACCGTCACGCTCTCCGGCATGGTGGAGAAACCCGCCCCTGCGCAGGCGCCGTCGCGGCTCGCGCTCATCGGCCGCTACGTTCTGCAGCCCACCGTCTTCGCCCGGCTTGCCGCGCAGGCGCCGGGCGCAGGCGGCGAGATTCAGTTGACCGACGCCATGGCCGCGATGACGAGGGACGCGCCGTTTCACGGCGTGCGCTTCACCGGCCAGCGCTTCGATTGCGGGAGCCCGGCCGGATACCTGCAGGCGACGGTCGCGTGCGCGCTGGAGCGGCCGGAGTTGCGGCAGGACCTTCTATCCTTCCTGCGCGGGATCGCGCCTTCGCCGTGAGCGGTGGCCGCACGCTGGATGAGGCGATCCTCGGTGCGTACGACATCAGGGGCATCGTCGGCGAGACGCTGACCGGGGCCGACATGGCCGCCATCGGCCGAGGCTTCGCCACCATTGCGCGCCGCCGGTCGGCCGCCGATCGGCCGCCGCTGATTTGCGTCGGGCGCGACGGCCGCCTGAGCTCGCCCGACCTAGAGGCCCATCTGGTCGAGGGCCTGACGGACGCCGGTGCCGATGTGCTCCGCATCGGCGTCGGCCCCACCCCGATGCTCTATTTCGCCGTTCACGAGCGCTGTAGCGACGGCGGCATGATGGTCACCGGCTCGCACAATCCGCCTGCCTACAACGGCGTGAAGATGGTGCTGGGCGGCCGGCCGTTCTTCGGACCGGACATCGACGAGCTGGCTCAGACGGCTGCCGCCGGTAGCGTTCCCCTGGGCAGCACGGGCAAGGCGGTGGAGGCCGATATCGCCGGCGCCTACGTCGCGCGCCTCCTCGCCGAGGCCGGCGAGGGATCGCCTGCGGTGGCGTGGGATGCCGGCAACGGCGCCGCCGGCGCGGTGCTCGGCGCGATCACCGACGGTCTCCCCGGGCGTCACGTCTTGCTGAATGCCGCGGTCGACGGAACCTTTCCCGCCCACCACCCCGACCCCACGGTGGCCGAGAACCTGGCTCAACTGATCGACACGGTACGGGCCGAGCGCTGCGACCTCGGCATCGCCTTCGATGGCGACGGCGACCGCATCGGGGTCGTGGACGGGACAGGCGCGATCCTCTGGGGCGATCAGCTCGTGGCTCTGCTCGCGCGCGAGGTGCTGCGTGAGCGGCCGGGCGCCACCGTCATCGGCGACGTCAAGGCAAGCCGGGTCCTGTTCGACGAGATCGCCCGCCTCGGCGGCACGCCGCTGATGTGGCGGACAGGGCATGCGCCGATCAAGGCGAAGATGGCGGAGATCGGCGCACCGCTTGCCGGCGAGATGAGCGGACATATCTTCTTTGCGGACCGCTACTACGGCTTCGACGATGCGCTCTACGCCGCTCTCCGTCTGTTGCGGCTGATCGCCGGCGAGGGGCGCTCGCTTGCCGCGCTGAGGGCCGAGCTGCCCTGCCCGGTGAGCACGCCCGAGGTGCGATTCCCGTGTCCGGACGAGCGCAAGTTCCAGGTGGCCGACGAGATCGGCGAGCGGCTCAGCGCCGCCGGGGCACCGTTCACGGGCATCGACGGGGTCAGGGCCGAGAGCGCCGCCGGCTGGTGGCTGCTGCGGGCATCCAACACCCAGCCGATGCTGGTGGCCCGTTGCGAGGCGGCCGACGATGCCGCCCTGCAGCGCCTGAAGGACGATCTCGCGTCCCAGTTGCGCACGAGCGGCATCGATCCGCCGGACTTTTGAGGGCCTTCGGTCTCGACCAGAGATTGCGCCGAATCAACGACTTCCGAACATTTCTCCATAGGCCGTGCTTGACGGACGGGCCTCTTTGAACCCATATGGAACGCTGTGTCGATTCGGCGGGGCGGCGGGGCGTACGTGGACGCGCGGCAAAAAAGAAGAAGAATCGCGCGGCCGGGCTCGGTCGTTCTTAGTTTCGTGCTCGCGCTCTCGGTCCTCGTCATGTCCCAGGTCTTCGCCACCGAGACGGCGGAGGCGCGCTACGCTTCCATCGTCATAGACGGCGAAACCGGCGAGGTCCTGCGCTCGCGCAACGCCGACATCCGCAGGTATCCGGCGTCGCTGACCAAGATGATGACCCTCTATCTGCTCTTCGAGGCGATCGACGAGGGGCGGCTCAGCCTCACCTCCAAGCTCAAGGTGTCCAAGCGGGCGGCAGGCCAGCCGGCGTCGAAGCTGGGCTTGCGCGCAGGCTCCACGATCCGCGTGGAGGATGCGATCAAGGCGCTGGCGGTGAAATCGGCCAACGATATCGCGGTCGTGGTCGCCGAGGCGCTAGGCGGAACGGAGGTCGAGTTCGCCAGGAAGATGACCCGGAAGGCCAAGGCGCTCGGCATGTCTCGCACCGCCTTTCGTAACGCGTCCGGGCTGCCCAATCGGAAGCAGCGCAGCACGGCGCGCGACATGGCGCAGCTCGCGCGCGCCCTCATGCGGGATTTCCCGCACCGCTACCACTATTTCGACGACGAGAGCTTCCGCTACCGCGGGAGGGTGCATCGCTCGCCGAACAAGCTGCTCGGCAGCTATCGCGGCATGGACGGCATAAAAACGGGCTACATCCGGGCCTCGGGCTTCAACCTCGTGGCGTCGGCGGAGCGCGACGGGCGGCGCGTCGTCGCGGTCGTGTTCGGCGGCAAGACCGCGCGCTCGCGCAATCGCCACATGGCCAATCTTCTAGACCTCGGCTTCACGCGGATCGCCGAGCGCGACGCCAAGCGCGGCCGCGTCCGTTACGCGGGCATCCCCCGGCCGCCCGCAGGTTCCGGCCTGGCCGCGCCGTCGCCGCGCTTCAAGCCCGCCGCAATCATGGTTGCCGCAGCCACGCCGGAGGAACTGGCGGAGGGAGCCGCTGCGCCGCCGGCGGAGACGATCGAAAGTGCAGAGGCGGCGCCGGCCCTGGATGCCTTGCGCCCGCCGCCTCCGGACACCCCGCCTGCCAAGCCGGGGACAGAGACAACTGTGGCTGCGACGCCCGCAGACGCGCCCGAAACCCCATCCTCGCCAAAGGCGTTCAGGGAGGACTCGGTGACCGCGCGCCCCTGGGGCATCCAGGTGGGCGCCTACGAGTCGGTCACCGCGGCCCAGATCGCCATGCGCCGGGCATCGGCGCGTGCGCCACTGCTCAGCGACGCGATGGCGACGCTGGAACAGAGCGCCGTGGGCCGCGATACCCTCTATCGGGCACGCTTTCTCGGGCTCTACAAGAGCGACGCCCAGCGGGCATGCAAGGCGCTTCGCACCGCGCCGATGCCCTGCGTCATCATCCGCGGCCTCGACCCGGCCCACGATCCCACCGTCAGCGTCCCCTCCTGACGGAACGGGTCGCGGCGGTAGACCGCCCGCATTGCTCACGACGGTCATGGTGTGTGAGGCGCCATCCGGTCGAGAGGCATGAAAGGCGGGCAGCGCCTCGCCCACTCTTGGGTGCGTTTACGCCACCCGGGCTGCAACATCCCCAAGCAATGAGTGCTTAGACTCCATAACCGATTTCCGCTTTACATCTTGTTCGATACTAATGACCGATGTACGCAGACAGAGATTTGCTCGATCTTGCCAACACGAACAGTCATTCATTCATATTGGTATTACTTTACAAGTAATAACTCTTGCCATCACAGCAAATTAACAACGTAACTGGAGAGTGGAGAAAGCGCTGGAATAGGGGAAATGGCGAAGAACCTTCTTCGAGTTTCATGGGAAACCGGCCAGTCTGGCAAACTATTCAAACTGTGTACGTAGTCGACAAGAATGCGACGGCGCACCAGATCGTCGGCACTCAAGTCGAAAGCACGAGTCAAACTAAGCATCTTGTCGATTTTCTCTTCCAGCTTGTGATCGACGTACTCGCGCTTCCACTCTCGTATCGCACTTCTGAAGGATAACATAGGCAACCAAAAAATCGCAATAAACGACGCGGCAACAAGCGGAATCGTCAGGTAAAGGAGTGGAAGCCAACCCTCATATCTTCCCAGTTCCGGAACAAAATATAACCAAACACTGAGCCATGCCGCCACCGGAACTATAACAAAACACTGCAACAAGTAGAAGTCTCCAATTCTCGCCAATCCGCCAGTACGGTCAGGATGCTCTACTACTAGATTAATTTGGATTTCATGTCTGCGCAAGGCTTGACCCAAAAGGCCGTGCGTCACAAGACGACCCAGTCGTAAACCTATGAGGAGGACGGCGACAGCAGTTGCAACCAAGAACTCTATATGGAGTGCGAGACTCTCCTCTCCCTTTAACTGAAGTTTTGTGCCGTTACAAACATAGGTATAAGTATTCTCAAACTTTCCTTCCCGCAAATAATACTCCCAACCAAACCCTGCGAACATGACGACGACGATCGATCCAAGCGCCAATGTCGTAGTCTTGAGTTGAGTACGAGATAAATGCAATCTTATGTCTTTCCATTTGGTAGCATCAATTTTGAGTATTCCCGCGCGCTGCCACTCAGACATCAATCGATGATGGTTGCGGTCAACCACGACGCTGTAAAGGAGAGAGATGATCACAGTAATAGAACTGGTGAAAGACATTCTGTCCGCTGTATACCAGCTACAACCATCGAAAATGACAGGCGCACGTATGTACATGCTATAGAACCAATAGCACTGGCCGCCTATCATCGAGAGCCAGAGCAAACGAGTTGCAATGAAGAGCCTTTGATGGTGCCGCTCATATGCTTCGGAAGCAATCATATTGGAAAGCCGTGCTCTGAATGCGGGGTTGACGTGTTTCTTGAAACACGAGCAATCTTCGTAAAGAATATGGAGTAGGGTGTCCTACAAATATGGCCAAGTGTCGGCTGAGAAGAATTAGTTCGATTTACATCAGGATTGTCACATAGAGGAATTTGGTGGTTGAAGATTCCACCTTCTTCTTTGCATAGTGATGAAAGTACGGTGTACTTCGGCGGGGAGTAGATGGAAAGTGCGAAGGCTCTGGGGGATTGAGATTCCGTACCCCTGAGGGGGAGGTGTCGGAGGTGCGCGCCGGGGTGAAGAATGCGGGTGGACGTCCGTGACACACGGGCCAAGCTGCTGGCCGCCGACAAGAGGGTCGCGAGGCGCCAGCCAGGTCGGGGGTCAAGTAAGATTTCGCGGCACTGGCCGCGTGTTGGCGGTCGCCACAGATACGCAGAATCTGGGAGAGTGTTGAGAGGCGCCATAAGAACGAACATACCAAATATGCTCTATCAAATATGCTATTGAAATGCATGGGCGGACCGGTGGGTTCCCGGTCGGCTGGGGCGGGCCGTTCATTCCTTTACGGTTCGCGGTTTGCGGTCGCGCGGAAGAGATCCCGGTATTGCTGGGCAGGTGACGAACCCGGGCGTCCAGAGCCTGGGCCTCTGCTCGATAGATGTCCGGCCGGCGCGGTGTTCGGCTTCGTCGGCCTCCCGCGGTCATAGGTCTTTCGATCAAGAAGGAGAAGCTACGCGCGCCGATGGACAGGCCGTGGTCATAGCACCTGAGGACAAAACGCGGAGGGAGCAGCGGCAAGCGCCGTTATCTACCACGGCAGGAGGCGTCAGCTATCCGCCGTGTCGTCGGGGAGCGGACGGGGGCGGCCGTCCTCGTCGATCGCGACGTAGATGAAGGTGCCTTCGGTGACCTTCACCTCGACGGGGCCGCGCCTCCGCCGCGCCCAGGTCTCGATGGCGACGGTGATCGAGGTCGTCCCGGTCTTCGCCACCTCGGCATAGCAGGTCACGAGGTCGCCGATGGCGATGGGCGCGTGAAAGCGCATCGCCTCAACCGCCACCGTGGCCAGGCGTCCGCGGGCGCGGCGCGCCGCTACGACACCGCCCGCGAGGTCCATCTGCGCCAGCACCCAGCCGCCGAAGATGTCGCCGTTGGGGTTGGCGTCGGCGGGCATGGCGAGCGTGCGGAGCGCAGGCTCGATTTGCGGCGGGCGTTCGGGCTCGGGCATGGAAATCTCTTCTTCACTTGGCTTTGCGCCTGCTCTTCCGCCAGGCGCGGATGTAGGCGATGCAGTGCTCGTCCCGCCCCATCAGCACGTCCTCGGCGAGCTTGTAGCCCGGGTCCGCGCGGTCGATGGCGAGGATCGCCTCGGGCGGGCTCGCCACCGGGTCCAGGATGCCGCCGTCGGCACCGGCGTCGACCGCGAGCAGGACGAACATCTCGTTCAAGAGCTTGCGGGCCGGAAGCCCGAAGGAGACGTTGCTCATGCCGCCTGTGATGTGGACGTCGCCGCCGAAGCGCTCCCGCAAGGCGCGGATCGCATCGAAGCAGTGATGGCCGAACGTGGAATCGACGGAGATCGGGAAGACCAGCGGGTCGATGTAGAGATCGCCCAGGGCAAAGTCCCTGGCGAGCGCCGCCTCGACCATGCGCGAGGCGTTCGCCACCCTCTCGTCGGCGCCGTTCGGCATGCCCCGCTCGCCGGCGGCGGTCACCACCACGCGGCAGTCGTGCTCCCGCGCGAGGTCGAGGGCGTCCAGCCGCTCCAGCGAGGCCGAGTTGAGCATCGGGCGCGTCTTGGCCGGTGCGATGGCCTCCAGCCCTGCGCCGATCACGTCCACGCTGGAGGAATCGATGGAGAGCGGGAGGTCCGTCAGGTCCTGCACCGTCGCGGCCAGCCACGCCATGGCGCCGGTCTGCACGCTGAGCTTGGGCGACATCTCGTCGACATTGAGGTCGAGGAAGGCTGCGCCCGCGCGCTCCTGGTGGCGGATCAGCGCCTCGATGTAGCGCATTCCCTCGGCCGGATCGCCGGCAGCCGTCTCCATCGCGGTCTCGATGGCGACCTGGACGTGCTTGACCCGGCCTTCCTCGTAGTCCTTGGTCCGCTTCGATTCCTCGGTGACGGGGAGCGCGCGTTCCTCGCCGTCGGCGCTCCGGTAGAGGATGACCTCGGCACCGTCGCGGTCTGCGATGCGCTTGCCTTTGCGGAGCGCCACGCGGGTGCAGTGGATGTTCTCGCCGATGACGATGAGCGGCGGTGCAGCGGTCATGCGGCGGTTCCTTCCGGCACGAGGTGTGCGGGCATCGGCTTGAACTGGCAGCCGTCCACGAAGAGATCGAAGAAGTCGGGCGTTGTCTCGAGCTCGATGTGATCGATGGCCTGGACCTCGCGCTCGAGCGCCCGGCGCCGAGTGCCCGAGAGCAGGATTGCGCGGGCCCCGCGTGCCGCCGCGTTGCCCGCCTTGACGACGCGCTTCTCCGGGACCGGCGCCAGCAGGCCGATGGATTGGGCGTTGCGGACGTTCACGTAGTTGGCGAAGCCGCCGGCGAGGTAGAGCCGCTCGACCTCGGCGGGACCGACGCCGAGCGCCCGCATCACGATGTACTGGCCGCAATAGTTGGCGGCCTTGGCCTGGCCGAGGTTGCTGGCGTCCTCCTTGGAGAAGGTGATGCCGTGCTCCGGCACGACGGTCATATCCTTCTGCTTGCGGTCGGCGGTAAAGACGCCCTTGGCGGTGAGCACGTCGCCCCGCCTCAGCGCCGCCAGCAGGTCGATCAGGCCGGAACCGCAGAGGCCCAGCGGTTGCTTGCCGCCGATGGTCTCGTAAGCGGCCTCGCCGTCCGCGCCGAGGCGCACCGTCTCGATGGCGCCGTCGCAGGCCGGCATGCCGTAGCGCACCAGCCCGCCCTCGAAGGCGGGCCCCGCCGGGCAGGAGGCGGCGAGCATGCGTCCCCCGTGCTTGACCACCACCTCGGTGTTGGTGCCCATGTCGACCAGCATCACCGTCTCCGCCTCCGCGAACCCCTGTTCCAACGCGACCAGGGCGGCTGCCGCATCGCCGCCGACGTGGCTCGCGATCAGCGGGAGTCCGTAGACCCGCGCCTCACGGTTGGCGCGGAGGCCGAGCCGCCGGGCCAGCGCGCTCAGCGCCGTGTTCGCGCGCTCGCCCGCGAGGAAGGCGTGCTCGATGGATGACTTGTAGGGCTTCTGGCCGATGCCCTGCACGTCGAGCTTGAACAGGATGTCGCGCATGGTGGGGTTGGCCGCGACGACGATCTCGTAGATCGTCTCGCGGCCGAGCCCGAGCCGGGCGCAGCCGTCCACGATGGCGCGGCTGATGGCGGACGCCGCGGCCTTCTGCAGCTCGCCCGCCTTGTCGTCCCGGTCGTAGGAAATGCGGTTCATCACGTCGCTGCCGCCGAAGGCCTGCGGGTTCTCGAAGGCGGCGCTGTGCACGCTCTTCCCCGTCTCGAGATCGACGAAGTCGAGGACCACCGTCGTGGTGCCGAGATCGACCGCGAGCCCGAGCATGTGCTCGCGGTAGCGATCCACCACGGCGCCGTCGTAGAGCACCTCGTCGCCCCGCCGCGTGACGAGGGGATCGAACGCCGCCGGCGAGGCTGCCGCATCGGCATGGGCGCGCACGAGGATGCGCGGGCGGCGGCGGAGCGGCGCGAACGCCACGTCGATATCGTCGCGCTCGACCAGCGCCTGGCAGGCGAGGCGGTAGGGGGGCCGCAGGAAGCCCTCCGCCTCGGTGCGGGCGCAGAGCGCGTCCTCGCCCGCGCTGACCTCGACCACGCACTCGTGGCAGCGGCCGTTGCGAAGGCACGAGGTCGGCACCTCGACGGCAAGCTCGTCGGCGCAATCGAAGAGCGTCATGCCGACGGCGAGCGGCTCGGTCCTGCCGTCGTGGGAAACCGTGCCCGGCCCGGTCGGCAGCGGCTTGCCCTCTCGTCGCGCTGCGGCGCTTCGCTTGACTCGATCGAGTTGCTTGCGGGCGCGCTCAAGGGTTGCGGGGTCGGCTTCCCACGCGAGGCTGTAGTCGAAAGTGCCGTCGTGGCCGCAGGTGGCGGGCTCGCCCTTTTCCGCAGCAGCGATCTGGTTGCCGCAGGAGAAAGCGGCCGTGCAGCGGTCCCGCGCATCGCGGTACGGGCAGCGGTGCGTGGCCTGCGCGTCGGCATGGCTCACGATGTCCGAGAAAATCTCGGTGAGCCGGTCGAGCCGCTTCTGGTAGTCCTGCTGGCTGATCTTCGGCAACGGCTTCGCCTAACCGCGCTCTTCCATCAGCTTCTTGGCGAGCGCCACGCAGGAGAGCGCGTCCTTGCCGTAGCCGTCCGCGCCCATGTCGTCGGCGAACTCCTGGGTCACCGGCGCGCCGCCCACCATCACCATCACGTCGTCGCGGAGGTCGGCGTCGATCAGCGCCTCGATGGTCTTTCCCATGTTCGGCATGGTCGTCGTCAGCAAGGCCGACATGCCCATGATCGGCGCCCCGTGCTCCTCGAGTGCTGCGATGAACTCGTCTTCCGACGTATCGACGCCGAGGTCGACCACGTCGAAGCCCGCGCCGCCCAGCATCATGATGCAGAGGTTCTTGCCGATATCGTGGAGGTCGCCCTTGACCGTGCCCATGATGACGGTGCCGATGGGCTCGACGCCGGAGGCCGAGAGGATCGGCTCGATATGGGCCATGCCGGCCTTCATCGCCCGCGCGCAGGCCAGCACCTCGGGCACGAAGATGAAGTTCTCGCGGAACTTGATGCCGACGATGCCCATGCCTGCGATCAGGCCGTCGTCCATGATCTCCAGCGCTTCGGTGCCCTCTTCCAGGGCCTTGGCGGTGAGCGCGTCTACCGTGTGATTGTCGCCCTCGATCAGCGCGGCGGCGATGTCCTGCATCTCAGGCCGAACGCGGGCGAACAGCGCAACGTTGCGCTCGATCTCGTCGGGGCGCTCGAGGAACTCCTCGATCTCGTCGCGGATGATCACGTTGGCGATGTCGGAAAGCTCGGCCATCGGAGACTCGGTGCTAACGGCGGTGGGGTGTCACGGGGTCTTAGTGGGGTCGGCCATGCTCGGCGTGCCAGTCGCGCACCGCCAGCGGAATCTCGCGCAGGTTCT
>JAPPHR010000002.1 GCA_028820995.1 Rhodospirillales bacterium | reverse complement strand
CTGGGGCGCCAGGATTCGAACCTGGGATCACGGGACCAAAACCCGTTGCCTTACCACTTGGCTACGCCCCAAGCGGAGCGGCTTTTAGCACGGCGCGCGGCGGCGCGGAAGCTAACCCGGCTCCTCGTGGAAGAAGCGCAGGCGGTTGGCGGCGATGCGGCCGAAACGGATCGCCTGCCTGCGGCGGAGCCCCGCGGCCATGGGCTCGAGCGACGCCTCGCGCCTGATCTCGGCGCCGAAGCGGTCGGCGACGATCACGCCGACGTTGGCCGGCAGCACGTCGAGCGGGAACGCGTTGCCCACGGCGAAGTAGAGCCGGTCGCAATGGCCGCGGTAGTCCTCCCACTTGGCATCGGCGCGAAAATCGGCGAGCCCGCTCTTGATCTCGACGATGGTGAAGCGGCCCCTGCCGTCCTGCCCAAGCAGGTCGGCGCGGCGGCCCGAGCCGAGCGGGACCTCGACGAGCGGGCAGACACCCATGGCGTCGAGCAGACGGCACACGCCACGGGCCAGCCCCTCGGCCCGGCCTTCGGCGACGCAGGGGCGCGCGAGGTCGAGAGCAAGCTCGGCGGGCGCAGAAAGGGACACGTGCATCGCGGCCTCGTATGACCAGATGTTCCCAGTTTAGTCCCATTTCGCCGCCCGTGCCCACCTCCAACTTCATTGGAGCGCAACAGTCGAACTGTCTGTGCGCACTCGTTTTGGCGGACGTTTCCGGAGTTGTCCGGACGATGCTGGATCTCAGCCAGGGGTCGGCGGCGGGCGGGCCACGGCAGACCATCGAGAGTGGCAGGCTCCCCGATGGTTTTCCCTTGCCGACCGTGGCCGGCAACCGTCAGAATGGCGGCATAACAGACGTGGCACGCGTCTCGCCGTTGCATCCCGCCCGTGTTGGCGGCACGGCTGCGGCAATAATACTCAAGAATCACATAGCCCACAGACGTGCCACACAGGGAGGAGACCATGCGAAAAATAACCGTTCTGATTTCGGCGTTGGCCCTGGTGCTTACGCTGAGCGCTCTCTCCGGGCCGCAAAAGGCTAACGCCGAGGGCGACCCGATCATCATCGGCCAGGCCCTGGATTTCTCGAACTGGATGCTGACCTACGACGGCCAACCGCAGAGAGCCATGGAGATCGCCGTCGAAGACGTGAATGCCGGTCAGCTCATCGACGCGGACACTCTGGGCGTTCCGCAGGTCAACGAGAACAAGGGCGTGCTCGGCGGCCGCAAACTCGAAATCATCATGTGCGATACCAAGGCGGACCGCGAACAGGGCGCCAAGTGTGGTGCCGAAGTGGTCCAAGGCGGCGCCAAGTTTGCAGCCTTCTCGTGCGACTACGACATGGGTGGCCCCGCGGCCCTGCAATATGCAGCGGCGGGAATCGTGGGTGTCTCCGTGTGTGGGTCCGATCCCAAGATCGGCGTTCAGGGCATCGGCCCGACGATCTTCACCATGTCGACGGCAGCCAATGCCCAGGGCTATGTGCTCGCCGAGTGGGGCCACGCGCGCCAGGGCTGGCGCCGCGCCTATTCGCTGCTCGACAACTCGATCGAGTACGACAAGTCGCTGTGCATCGGCTTCAATGAGCGCTGGCAGGAGCTGGAAGGCGCCGAGCTGGTCGGCCAGGATGTCTTCAAGCAGGACGACCCCTCGATCGCCGCGCAGATCACCGCGTACAAGGAGATCGATCCGGAGCCTGACGTCATGATGATCTGTTCCTACATCCCGGGCGGCGCGTCTGCGCTGCGGCAGATCAGGGCTGCGGGAATCGAGACGCCGGTGCTGACGTCGGAGTCCTTTGCGGGGCAGTTCTGGATGGACTCCGTGCCGGGGCTCGAGAACTACTACCACGGCACGCACGGCAACGTGTTCTCGCCGGAGAACTTCACGCCGCAGGAGAAAGTGTTCCTGGAGCGCTACGAGGCGAAGTACGGCGAGATGCCGCCTTCTTCGCACGTCTACCTCGGCTACAGCATGGTGCAGGCCTATGTTAAGGCGCTCGAGCAGGCGGGCACCGACGATCCGATGTCGATCGTCGGCGCGATGGAGACCTTCACGGACGTTCCTCTCCTGATCGGCGCCACCACATGGACGGCAGACACGCACATCCAGAACCGCCGGCCGTTCACCTTCTTCGAGGTGCAGGGCAAAGGCCATCTGGAGTTCATCGAGAAGTTCCGGGCAGAGAAAGCCTGGGACATCAGCAAGCTGAAGGCGTGGGATTGATCGGATAGCGCCTTAATCGGAGGACGGGGCTCGTTCCGCAGCCATCGGAGCAAGCCTCGTCCTCATCTCTTTACCGTGGCCCCGTCCGGGACCCAAGGCGTGGAGAGCGGCTGCTTCCCTCCCCAACCGGAAGCGATCCGAAGGCACGCGCGGTCCCTTACGCCCTTGCGGCGCAGTCCGACATTCACTGACCGAGCCGATACGCGAGCGCGTTCACCCGTAACAGTGGCAGACTTGGCGTCATGACGTTCGTCCTGCAGATTGCCATCGACGCCATAAGTCTCGGCAGCATGTATTCCCTGACGGCGCTCGGGATCGGGCTCATATTCGGAATCCTGAGGCTGATCAATTTTGCGCACGGCGACTTCATAACCATCGGCGCCTATGCGCTCATCGTGCCGGCAGCGGCCGTCGTGGCGACTCCGTTTATCGGCACCTGGCCGGCATTTTTCCTGATACCGGCCATCATCTCGATCGTTATTGTGATCGCACTCCTGACCGAGTTCATCGCGTTCCGCCCGCTGCGGGGCGCGAACATGGCGAGCTTGCTCATCGCCTCTTTCGCGGTCAGCTACGTGTTTCAGCACATCATTATCTTGATCTATACGGGCCGTCCCAAGGCCGTCAATGTCGGCATCGAGCTCGCCCAGCACATCGAGTTTGTGGGACTGCGCGTTCCCGCAATCCAACTCGTCGCAATCGGCGCGGCGATCACGCTGCTGGGCGGCCTCGCGCTGTTCCTGAAGCGCACCGCTTACGGCGTGCAGATGCGCGCGGCCGCCGAGGATTTCGAGACGGCGCGGCTGCTGGGCGTGCGGGCTAACACCGTGATCGCACTGGCATTTGCCATCAGTGGCCTGCTGGCTGCCGTGGTCTCGCTCATCTTCATCACGCAGACCGGTGTGCTGAGCTTTCGGATGAGCCTCAATCTGGTGATCATCGCCTTCATCTCGACGGTGATCGGAGGCATGGGCAGCCTGTTCGGCGCTGCGGCCGGGGGCTTTCTGGTCGGCGTGATGAGCACTGCTCTTCAGACGGTGCTTCCGGATGACTACAAGCTGACACGCGACGCGTTTGTCTTCGGCTTCGTTATCCTGGTGTTAATATTCCGGCCGCAGGGTCTGATCGTGACCAAAGCCGTCAGGGAACGCGTCTAGATGCAAGCCATGGGACCGATCGAGAAGCAACTGCGCCGATTTTGGCCCTTTGCCTCCTTGGCTCTCATATTGCTGATCATCGTCGTTGTCGTGGATGCTTCGGGAAGCATTCTCATGCAGCGCACGGTCGCCGACGGCCTTATCAAGCTGATCGTCGTCGTGGGCATTTATATCTTCATGGGCAATTCGGGCGTTCTTTCCTTCGGCAGCATCGTCTACATGATGATCGGCGCCTACGCCACGGCATGGATGACTCTTCTGCCCAACCTGAAGAGATTCACCCTGCCGGGCCTGCCCGGCTTCCTGATCGAGGCACAGCTCGATCCCTTTGTGTCACTCATTCTCGCCGCGCTGCTGGCCGCTGCCGTTGCCTTCGTCCTCGCGCTCGCCATCATGCGCACGAATCCCATCGCCATCAGCATCGCCACGTTTGCGGCGATGGCCATGGGCTACACCATTTACAACAATTGGGAGCGGGTCACGCTGGGTACCAGCTCGATTATCGGGCTGCCGATGTATGTCGATATGTGGGTCGTCTTCTACTGGGCGTTGGTCGTCATGGCCATTGCCTACATTTACCAGATATCCCGTTTCGGACTGGCGTTGCGCGCCTCGCGCGAGGACGAGGTGGCAGCGCGCGCGTTCGGCGTCAACGTCTACATTCAGCGCGTCATCGCCTTCACGCTGAGCGGCTTCGTCGTTGGCATCGGCGGCGTGCTTCACGGCCACTTCCTCGGCATACTCACCGTCAACGCCTTCTGGATTCAGCTCACGTTCATCACGCTCGCCATGCTCGTCGTGGGAGGGCAGAACTCGCTGGCGGGTGCGGTCGTGGGTGTTATCGTCATCACGGCGGCGACGGAAATCTTCCGTCAGATGGAGAAAGGCGCGGAGATCGGCTCGACGCTCATTCAGCTGCCGCTGGGCGTTCAGGAAGTCATCCTCGGCGTCTTGATGCTGGCGATCATGATCTTCAGACCGGCAGGCATCATGGGCGGACGCGAGATACCCTGGCCCTTCGGCCCGCCCAAGCCCATTCGCGGTGGCCGGTCGCGAACGCTGGAGACGGGCGCCGGGAAAGCGCGGACGGGCGACTGAGCCATGCCTGAAAGCCAGCGAGGGGCGTGTAACGTCACATGAGCGAGGCCGCAACAAAGGGCTCGAACGGCGAACTCCTCGAGGCGCGCGACATCTCCGTGCATTTCGAGGGTCTGGCGGCACTTGACGGGCTCAGCGTTTCGCTCGACCGGACGGAGATCTTCGGTCTCATCGGCCCGAACGGTTCGGGCAAGACGACCCTCGTCAACGTGCTCACCGGCTTTCAAAAAGCGACGGCCGGGCGGGTCACTCTCAGCGGCCGCGACATCACCGACTGGCCGCCCTACCGGATCGGCCGTGCGGGGCTCTCACGCACCTTCCAGGCGGTCCGCCTGTTTCGAGACCTGTCGGTACTGGAGAATCTCGAAATCGCCGGTGTGGGCCACGGGCTCTCGCGCCGCGCAGCCGAAAAACGGGCCGTAGACATCCTTGAATGGATGAATTTCGAGCACAAGGCGTACGACCTTGCCGATACCTTGCCCTACGGTGACGAGCGGCGCGTGGGCATCGGCCGGGCGCTCGCGAGCGCACCTCAATTCGTGCTTCTGGACGAGCCTGCCGCCGGCCTGACGGACGCCGAATGCGACGACATCATGCAGCTCATCGCCCGTATCCCGGCAGATTTCGGCTGCGGTGTCCTGTTGATCGAACACAACATGCGCGTGATCATGGGAGTCTGTGGCCGCATCCACGTGATCGAGAGCGGCCAGTCGGTGGCCGAAGGCCCGCCGGGGGATATTCAAAGCAATCCCGACGTGATCCGCGCCTATCTGGGGTCGAAACCGCAAGATGCTTGAAGTCGAAGACATCCATGTCCGCTACGGCCGCGTGCGCGCCGTGCGCGGCGTCACGATCCGGGTGGACGAAGGCGAGATGGTTTGCATCGTGGGCCCCAACGGTGCGGGCAAATCGACCACGCTGCGCAGTATTGCGGGCTCGCTCACTCCCACGGAGGGCAGCATCAAGCTGGAGGGCCGCTCGATCTCGGGCCACTCGCCGGAGAATATCGCGCGCATGGGCCTCTCGCTCGTGCCGGAAGGCCGGAACGTGTTCACGCAACTGACCGTCGAGGAGAACATGCGGCTCGGCAGCCAGATGCGTCGCGACCGCTCCCGCATCGAGGAAGATTTCCAGCGCATGCTGAGCATCTTTCCGTTCTTGCGTGACAAGCTCTCGACACCCGGCGGCAAGCTGTCCGGCGGCGAGCAGCAGCAGCTTGTGATCGCTCGGGCGTTGATGACGGATCCCCGCCTGGTCCTGCTCGACGAGCCCTCGCTCGGCCTTGGCCCCATGGTCGTGGACACGGTGTACGAGACCCTGAGGACCCTGCGCGAACAGCGCATAACCCTGCTGGTGGTCGAACAAAGCACGCACCGCGCGCTGGAGAACAGCGATCGGGTCTACATCATGCGGCGAGGCCAGATCGAACTGGAGGGCAAGAGCAGCGAGCTCACGGACGACCAGCTTGAAGAGGCCTACTTCGGTTTCGACGAGGCCGCAGTCGACGATCGGGCCCACTTCTAACGACCGGTTACAGCCCCCGTATTCTCCCCCAGCATCAGCGTTGGCCGCACCCGGCCCGAAGGTAGGCACGCAGCCGGTCTGCGCCGCCTGCGGAGACGCCGAGCCCCTTCCGGGTGCGCCGCCACAGGATGTCCTCGGCGGTCCGCGCCCACTCGTGCTCCACCAGATACGCGACTTCCGCTGCGTAGAGCCCGGCCCCGAAATGCTCGCGGAGGTCACCCGTGCTGCTGCGGCCGGCAAGCAGGGCATGGATCTCGGTGCCGTAGTGGCGCACGTAGTGGCGGAGAAGCCGCTCCGGCAGCCATGAATAACGCGCGCCGCATTGCGCGGTGAACGCGCCGATGTCTGCGCCCGGAATGTCGCCGCCGGGGAGAGGCGCGTGCGCCGTCCATCCCGTTCCGCCGATCCCGAGAGGCCCCGCCAGCATGTCCACCGCCTGCTCGGCAAGCCTGCGGTACGTCGTGAGCTTGCCGCCGTAGACCGAGAGCATCGGCGCCGGCGCCGGGTCGAGGTGCAGCACGTAGTCGCGGGTGACCTCGCTCGCGTTCTCGGCGTGGTCGTCGATCAGCGGGCGGATGCCGGCGTAGGTCCACACCGCGTCGCCTGGGGTGACGGGGGTGGCGAAGTAGGCGTTGGCGGCGGCGCAGATGTAGTCGACCTCCTCGGGCGCGATCTCGACCCGGCCGGGCGCGCCTTCGAACTCGACGTCGGTCGTCCCCAGCAGGGTGTAATCCTCCTCGTACGGGATCGCGAACAGCACGCGGCCGTCGCCTGCCTGGAAGATGTACGGGTGATCGTGGTCGAAGAGCCTGCGCACCACGATGTGGCTCCCCTTGACGAGCCTGACCCTGTGCTTCGCCTCGGCGCCGCCTGCGAGCGCGCGGATGCGGCCGACCCAGGGGCCGCTCGCGTTAACGACGCCCCGCGCCGCGACGGTGACGCGTTCGCCGGACGCCCGGTCGGCGAGGACCGCCGCCCAGCCCGAGCCGCTCGGCGCGAGCGAGACGCACGCGGTGCGGGTGCGGACCTCCGCCCCCCTCGCGTGAGCATCGCGGGCGTTCAGCACCACCAGCCGCGAATCCTGCACCCAGCAGTCCGAGTACTCGAAGGCCCGGCGATAGCGGCCCTGCAGAGCGCGCCCGCTCGCGTGCCGGCGGAGGTCGATGCTCGCGCACGGTGGCAACGGGCCGCGCTCTCCGAGGTGGTCGTAGAGGAAGAGGCCCAGCCGGATCGTCCACCAGGGGCGCAGCCCGGCGTGATGCGGGAGCACGAAGCGAAGCGGCCAGATGATGTGCGGGGCGTTGCGCAGCAGCACCGCGCGCTCGCGCAGCGAGTCGCGCACCAGCCGGAAGTCGCGGTGCTCCAGGTAGCGCAGCCCGCCGTGGATCAGCTTGGTGCTGGCGGACGAGGTGTGCGCGGCGAGATCGTCCTGCTCGCACAGCAGCACGCGGACGCCGCGCCCCGCCGCGTCCCTGGCGATGCCGGCGCCGTTGATGCCGCCGCCGATGACGAGCAGGTCGACCGTGCGCGGCCCGGAACCCTTCGCACTCACCTGAGATTGGCCCATGGGTGAACATATAGTTTCTTGTTCGAGCACGGCCAGCGCCGGACAGGCCGTGACCCTGGAGAGACATGCGGGATAGCATGACCGCCATGGCATCCGGCCCGCTCCTTCTCGCCCTCGACCAGGGCACCACGTCTACCCGCGCGATCCTGTTCGATACCGCCGGCACGCCGCTCAGGACGGCGCAGCGCGAGCTTCGCCAGATCTACCCGGCGGCCGGCTGGGTGGAGCACGACCCGGAAGAGATCTGGGAGGCCAGCGTCGCGGTGCTGCGCGAAGCGGCCGGCGACGCCCTGCCTGCCGCCATCGGCATCACCAACCAGCGCGAGACGACGCTGCTCTGGGACCGCGCGAGCGGCGCCTGCTTGCACAACGCCATCGTCTGGCAGGACCGGCGGACGGCGCCCGTGTGCGAGCGGCTTCGCGCCGACGGCCGGGAGCCCTTCGTCACCGCGCGGAGCGGCCTCCTGATCGACCCCTACTTCTCGGCGACCAAGCTCGCCTGGCTGCTCGACGAACTGCCCGGCGCGCGCGAGCGGAGCGACCTCGCCTTCGGCACGGTGGACAGCTTCCTCGTCTGGCGGCTCACCGGCGGCAGGGTCCACGCGACCGATACCACCAACGCCGCGCGCACCAATCTCTTCGATATTCACGCGTGTGCCTGGAGCCCGGAGCTGCTCGCGCTGTTCGACGTGCCCGAATCCGTGATGCCGGAGGTGCGCGGCAACGCCGACGGCTTCGGCACCACGGACATTCTGGGCGCGCCCGTGCCGGTCGCCGGGATGGCCGGCGATCAGCAGGCGGCGACGCTGGGCCAGGGCTGCCTGGAAGCCGGCGACGTCAAGAGCACCTACGGCACCGGCTGCTTCCTGCTGGCCCATACCGGCGCCGAGCCGGTCGCCTCGCGCCACCGGCTGCTCACCACCGTCGCGCTCCGCCTCGACGGCCAGACCACCTACGCACTGGAAGGCGCCGTCTTCGTCGCCGGCGCGGCGGTGCAATGGCTGCGCGACGGGCTGGGCGTGATCGACCACGCGGCGGAGACGGAGGCGCTGGCGCACGAGGCGGGCGAGAGCGGCGTGATCATGGTGCCGGCCTTCGTCGGCCTGGGCGCGCCCTGGTGGGATGCGGACGCGCGCGGCACGCTCTTCGGCCTCACCCGCGACACGGGCCCGGCCGACCTCGCACGCGCCGCTCTGGAGGCTGCGGCCCACCAGACCGCCGACCTGCTGGATGCGGCCGGCGCCGACGGCCTCAAGCCTGCGCTGATCCGCATCGACGGCGGGATGAGCGCGAACGACTGGTTCGCCCAGACCCTCGCCGACGTCGTGGGCCTCACCGTGGAGCGCCCGGCCGTCACCGAGACCACGGCCTGGGGCGCGGCGGTGCTGGCGGGCCTCGGCGTCGGCGCGTTCTCCGATCCGGCCGACGCCCCCCGCCCCCCGGGCCGCCGGTTCTCGCCCCAGGGCGATCCCGCCCCCGCCCGCGCCCGCTGGGCCGACGCCGTGGCCCGCACGCTCACGCGGCGGACCTAGAGAACGGCCCCCGTCTCCTCGAACAGGTGGAAGCGCTCGCGTGCTACGCGGACGGGGAGCTCATCTCCGGGGTGGAGGGCCGGGTGCTCGGCGAGCTTGATGGTAACCGGTTCGGCGGAGAAGTTCGTCTGGAGATAGGCGAGCGACTCCGAGCCGAGCTTCTCGACGATCTCGACCCGGCCCCGGAAGTCCGCCTCGTTCTCCGTGGCGATGTAGAGGTGCTCCGGGCGAACGCCCAGCGTGACCGGCCCCGGTGCCACATCGTGCGCACGGCCTGTCGGCAGCGATACCGGGCCGAAGCGCACCTGCGGCTCTCCTCCCTCGCCCGCCTCGATCGCGGCGTCGATGAAGTTCATCGCGGGCGCGCCGATGAATCCGGCCACGAAGCGGTTGGCGGGCGTATCGTAGAGTTCCTCCGGCGGGCCGACCTGCTCGATCCGCCCGTGGTTCAGCACCACGATCCGGTCGGCCAGCGTCATCGCCTCGGTCTGGTCGTGGGTGACGTAGACCATAGTGGCATCGAGACGGTCGCGCAGACGCGCAATCTCGAGCCGCATCCGCACCCTGAGCGCGGCGTCGAGGTTGGAGAGCGGCTCGTCGAACAGGAAGACCTGCGGGTCGCGGATGATGGACCGCCCGATTGCCACGCGCTGGCGCTGCCCGCCGGAGAGTTCGCGCGGGTAGCGCCCGAGCAGCGGCTCGATCTGAAGGGTCTCGGCGACCTCGGCCACGCGCCGGGCGATCTCGGCCTTCGGAACTCTGGCGAGCCTGAGCCCGAATCCGATGTTCTGCGCCGCCGTCATGTGAGGGAAGAGCGCGTAGGACTGGAACACCATCGCCACCCCGCGCTTCGCCGGCGCCACGTTCGTCACGTCGCGCCCGCCGATCAGGATGCGGCCTGCGCTCGCGCCCTCCAGGCCCGAGATCATCCGCAGCAGGGTGGACTTGCCGCAGCCCGAGGGCCCGACGAGAACCACGAACTCGCCGTGCGCGATCCCCAGATCGACGCCGTCGACGGCGAGCACCGAGCCGAAGCTCTTCGAGACGCCATGCAGGGAAAGCTCCGCCATGGTCAGCCCTTCACCGCGCCCATGGTCATCCCCTTGATGAAGTAGCGCTGGAAGAACAGGAACACCACGAGCGTCGGCAGGCTCGCGATCAGGGAGAGCGCGCCCTGCACCCCCCAGGCCACCGAGTACTGCCCCTGCAGGTTCACGATCCCCAGCATGATGGTCCGCTTCTCGTCGGACTGGGTGAAGATGAGCGGCCACAGGAAGTCGTTCCAGATCCAGGTGAACTGGAGCGTCGCCAGCACCGCCAGCGCCGGCAGGCTCAGCGGCAGCGCCACCCGGGTCAGCACCTGCCACTCGTTCGCGCCTTCCAGGATCGCCGCCTCGCGCAGCGCATTCGGCACGGTGGCGAAGAAGTTTCGCATCAGCAGCGTGCAGATGGGGATGCCCATCGCGGTATGAATGATGACGATGGGGTAGAGCGTGTCGATCAGATCCAGGGCGTTGAAGAGCCGGAACAGCGGGATCAGGATCACCTGCGGCGGGAAGAACATGCCCGAGACGATGACGAGGAAGAGCAGGTTGCTGCCGCGGAAGGGCAGCTTGGCGAACACGTAGCCGGCGAGCGAGCCCAGCGCGATGGAGGCCACCGTCGCAGGCGCGGTGACGAGCAGCGTGTTGAGGAAGTACCGGTGGACCGCCGGATTGGCGAGCACCTCGGCGTAGTTGCCCCAGAACAGCTGGGACGGGATCGTCCACAGCTGGCCGAGCGCGATGTCGCGGGTGGTCTTGATCGAGGACAGCAGCACGCCGGCGGTCGGCGCCAGGAAGAGCAGCGCCAGAACCCCGAGCGCGATGAAGATCACCGCAGGCCACGGGTTGAACCGCTTGACCGGCTCCGCGACGAGCGCAAGGTCAGCCATGAAGCTCGTCCACCTTGCGCAGCTGGCGGAAGTAGAGGCGGACGATGGTCAGCGCGATCAGAAACAGGACCACCGAAATCGCGCTGCCGTAGCCCATCAGGTATTTCTTGAAGGACTCGTTGTACATGTGCATGGCCAGCGTGTCGGAGCTGTTGAACG
>JAPPHR010000036.1 GCA_028820995.1 Rhodospirillales bacterium | reverse complement strand
GAGCGCCGACTGGAAGTTCAGCAACTGGATGTTCTTCAACATGCAGCGCCACGCTGATCATCATGCGGCGGCATCGCGCCAGTATCCTCTGCTCCAGGCTCTTGGTCCCGACGAATCGCCGGTATTGCCGGGAACCTACGCCGACATGATGAACATCGTGCTGCGGCCGAGGCGCTGGTTCGAGAAGATGGATCCGCTGGTGGATCAATGGCGCGCGCATTTCTACCCGGAGATCGAGGACTGGAGCGCCTACGACAGTCGACTGTCCGCAGCGCGGCCCGACGCCTTCGAGGCAATCGCCGAAATCTTCGGCGCCGCCCCGCGGCTCGCCAAATGGATCGAACGCAATCCTGAGCTCCTCGATAACCTGCAGGACCGGGAGTTCACCGATCTCGACCTGCCCAAGGGGTTTGGACCGGATCGGGAATACGAAACGATCGCGCGGCGCGGGCTCGCGAGACTCTATTGGACGCACGAGATGGGCGTTGCGGAACTGAAGGACCGGGTCTCCGAACTGCCGATGGCCGATGCCAAGGAAGCCGCCGAGATCGTACGAAACTGGTCGAACGACAAGGCATTCCAGATCGGCATGCACGTCGTGCGCGGAAACCTGTCTGCGGCCGAGGCGAGGACGGCGCTCTCCAATCTTGCCGAAGCGGCAATTTCCACGGCGCTGGCCGCCGTGGTTGCGGACCTTGTCGACCGGGCCGGACCGCTGCGGGAAGGCGGGGTCGCTGCTGTAGTCCTGGGCGATCTCGCAAGCCGGGAGGCTTATCCCGGCGTCGCAATCGACATGCTGTTCGTCCACGACGGCCGGCGGACCGGCGAAAACGAGCGCCTGTGCCGGCGGTTCCGAAAGACTCTGACCGCCCTGGCGCGCGACAGTCTGTTGTTCTCGCCTGTTTCGCCCCAGTCGGAGGCCCTTTTCGCGCTGCCGCTTTCCGAACTGGCCGAGCGTTGCAGCGATCATGCTCCCGGCGGAATTCCCCCGCTCACCAGGGCGCGCTGCGTGTACGAGTGCGGCGATTCCGATATCGGCCGCCGCTTCGCCGAAGCACGGCGCGAAGTCCTCGCCGAATTCGGCGCGAACGATTCACTGATCGCCCGGTTGCGCGAGCCGGTGGAATACCCCGCCGAAACAGGCGTGTCCGCATACGCCCGCATGCGCGGCGGGCTGGACGAAGTCGAGAGGGCCGCGCGCTTCCTTCAGTTGACGAATGCCGAAGCCGGCCTCGACGATCCGGCCCCGACTGCTGCAGCGCTGCTTGCTGCCGCAGGTGCCGAGCCGCTAGCGCAGGCCGCGGCCCTGTGGCGCGACTTGCAGGGCATCACGCAGCTTATCGGGAAGGAAGGGTTTGACGTGGCTGCAGCAGGGCCAAAGGCCAAGGCTCTCGTTGCGAACGCCTGCGGGCAAGAGAATTTCGCTGCGCTGCAGTCGGCTGTCACTGAGGCCGCATCCCGCGCAGCCACCCGGATCGATACGCTTCTTTCGCGCGCATGACGGCGCAGACCGACACGAACCTCCGGCGCGGGATATTGACGAGAACGACTGCGGCGGACCGGGGCTCCGTCACGCGTCCTGCGCTCGCCCCGCACCTGCAGTTCCACGATATCGGCGAACGGCAGACGCTGCTGGTTTCGGAATCGTTCAACACCCTGCTGCACGGCGAGCTCTATGGCGATCTGCTGCCGCTGCTCGACGGCCGGCACGCGCAGGACGAGATCGTCGCAGCCCTCGAGGGCGCGCATGCCGCCGCGGACGTTCTTTCGGCCGTCGTTGGGCTCTCTGCCAAGGGCTACGTCGTCTCTGCCGATCATGGCATGGACCGATGCCGGGCGGCCTACTGGTCGTCGCTCGGTGCATCGCCGCGCTGGGTCGAGCAACGGCTGGCGGAATCGCGCATCGCAGTCGCGGGAGACGACGGCCGGCTGATCCGGCGTCTGGAGGAGAGCGGCGCCCGTGTGGGGACTGGCGATCCCGCGCTCACCGTTATCGTCTGCGACGACTATCTCGACGCGCACCTTGCGGACGTGAACCGGCGCCAGCTGGAGGCGGGAGTGCCGTGGATCCTGGTGCGGCCGCGCGGCATGGAGGCGCTGTTCGGCCCCGTCTTTCGCGCGGACAATCAAGGACCCTGCTGGGACTGCCTGGCTCACCGCCTGCGCGGCCACCGGGAAGTCCACAGTTTCTTGCGCACCATTGCCGGCGAGGAGGCCGCCTTCAAGCCGTTCGCGGCAGAACCCGCGGTGCTGGAAGCGCTCTACGGGCTAATCGCGGCGGAGATCGTCAAGTGGCTGGTGCTGGATCGGGCGGCCCCGATCTACGAACATGCGATCGCGCTGAACGTCGGCACCTTCGCAAGCTCACAGCATCGGGTGATGCGCCGGCCGCAGTGCCTGGCCTGCGGCGACGAGGCGTTGCGTCGGCCGGACCGGCCGCCGGCTCCCCTCTGTCTGAAGGCGAGTCCCAAGGCCCATCGCAACAGCGGCGGCGCGCGCACCGTGGCGCCGGAGGCCACCCTGGCCAAGTACCGCCACCTGGTGAGCCCGATCAGCGGCGTCGTGACCTGGCTGTCGCGCACGACCGATGAGGCCGATCCCTGGCTGCACGTCTATTGGGCGGGCAGCAATCTTGCCACGAGAAGCCGGAGCCTGAGCTCGCTCAGGCGCAGTCTGCGCAGCAAGAGCGCCGGCAAGGGCAGCACGCGGGAGCAATCCAAGGTCAGCGCCCTCTGCGAGGCGGTCGAGCGCTATTCGGGCGCATTTCACGGGGACGAGATTCGTGTCCGCAGGCGATTCGCCGCGTTTGCCGAGAGCGAAGAGGCAATCCACCCCAACGATGCGCAGTTGTTCAGCGACAACCAGCTCGATAACGCGGAGAGCATCAACGCGAAGGGCCACCCCTACAACATCGTCCCGCCGCGCCTCGACCCCGACGCCGAAATCGAGTGGACACCCGTGTGGTCTCTCACGCAGCAGCGGCATCGCTATCTGCCGACGTCGATGCTCTACAGCATGCCGGCCGAACAGCGCGGCCCCGCGGACCTCATCGCCGATTCCAACGGCTGCGCCGCGGGAAACACCCTGGCAGAAGCCATTGTGCAAGGCTTCTACGAACTGGCCGAGCGCGATGCGTTCGCCATCTGGTGGTACAACCGGCTGCGCGCGCCGGCGGTCGATCTTTCCAGCTTCGACGACGCTTACCTCGCAGCGGCCTCGGCCCAGTACGCCCGCTACGAACGGGAGCTCTGGATGCTCGACGTCACCTCCGACATCGGAATTCCCACGTTCGTCGCGCTCTCACGCAGACTGGACGCCGAGACCGAGGACATCATTTACGGCGCCGGTGCCCACGCCGACCCGCGCGTAGCAGCGCTCCGTGCGCTTTGCGAACTGAACCAGTGCCTCACCTGGCTGCCGCAACCCGGCAAGAGCGACGGCCGGCCCATGATCGACGATCCGCTGGCGCTTTGGTGGTGGAAGACCGCTCGACTGGCCGATTGCTCCTGGCTGGCGCCGGCGGCAGACGCGCCCCTCTGCACGGCTTCAACTTATCCGGTGATCGAAACGACGGACACGCGCGACGATGTGAAAACGTGCCGCGCGCTCATCGAAGCCAGGAGCATGGAGTTCCTGGTGCTGGATCAGACCCGGCCCGACGTCGGCATGCCTGTAGCGCGGGTCGTCGTGCCGGGCATGCGCCACTTCTGGGCCCGGTTTGCGCCTGGGCGCCTCTACGACGTGCCCGTCAGCATGGGCTGCCGCGAGCACCCTCTCGCCGAAGCCGACTTGAACCCCGCACCCGTCATCGCCTGAGGAGACCGATGGAAATTGACGAGGCAATCACGCTGACTCAGGACCGTCTCGCCCAGGAGGGCGGCACCATGGGCGACCTGCTCGGGCACTTTCGAAACGGGATTTCGCCGATCCTTATCGGTGATCCGGAATGGGAGGACATAGTCGGCTGCGCCGGGACGCTTCCCATCACGATGGGCGCCCTTCCCTTCGGCTTCGAGCTGCCGCTGCATGCGCGCGAGCCGCAGGCGGACTTCGGTGTTTCGCTCGCGAGCGGAACCAGACCGGCGGCGTATTTCCAGGAGCGCGCGCGGACCGACCGGTCGGATGAGACTGCGGGGGCGATCGCGCGGCTGTTCAGTCAAATGGATCGCGCGGACTCGCCTCTGCGCGACATTGTCGGCCGCAAGTTGATGCTGGAATTCGACATCGGCTCGGCACAGGACGGCGCGGGTTCGCTCCCGGGCATGTTTCTGCGGCCCGGCGAACGCCCCATTATCGGCGCCCGCGGTCAGGCGGACGATGTCGCCATGGTCGTTGACGCCCTCCTTTCCTGCGTTGGCTGGGAGATGACTGACGCCGAGCGGGGACACGTCGAGCGCGTTTACCGGGCACAGCCGAAAGATACGCGCATGGATTCGTTCGGCGTGTTCCCGTCTCGCTCACGGACGATCCGCCTTGCGATCATGGGCTTCAAATCGGGCCAGGAAACATGTTCCTATCTTGAAGACACGGGCTGGCCGGGCAGGACTGCGGCTGTCGACTCTGTCATCGCACGCTTCAAGGAACGCGCAAGCATCGTCAGGGTTGGGGTGAACATCGACGTGGGGGAAGGAGGCGTCGGTCCGACTCTCGGCCTCACGCTCATCGTCAAGCAGAGATACACGAAAGAATCTCGCTATTGGCTCGACGGCCTGACCGATTGGGATCCGTTCCTGAAGGCCCTAAGCCACGAGGAGCTGGTCGTTCCGGAGAAGCTTACGGAGCTTGCTGACTGGGTTTCGAAACCCACAATGCTTTTTGCGAAGTCCGGGCGTTATGTGCTGCTTCGCGGAATTCACCATATAAAGCTGGTCATGTCCGAAAATCAGCTCCATAAGGCGAAGGCCTACGTGTTCATGGTGCTTTCCGGAGCGGTGTCGACTTAGACATCAGCCTTAAACGAACGTGCCCCCCGGCGTTCGGAGAGGGGGGCAGTTCAAGCAGTCCACGTACGCGGATTTGGATTGCTCCGCTTCCGATCGGCTACGCGCCGACCATCGGGTTTACCAGCAGCAGCACAGGCCGGCCGAGATCGCTTCGAGCTGCTCCTCGGAGATGTTCGGGTCCGGCGGCAACGCGAGATGCACCGTCTGCATGTCGCTCTCATGGACCTGGATCGTCATCGACTCGGGAATCGTGATGCCCAATTCCTCGGAGATGGTGCTCTTTGGATCCGCAAGAAGCTGCTGCCTGAAATCCGAGTCCAGGGCAGACTTCTCGACGATCTGCTGCAGCATCTCGTCGCCACTTCTCATCTGCATTTCTCCTTTTCACTAAGAAAGTCCCTATTACAAGGGCGCGCTGCTGTAACACGAACATGTCAGTCATTCAAGCCCTCGAAGTGTGCAATTCTGATATGATGCTGCCGCACTAATGTTATGGTTATGTCGGACTTAACTTCAGTTTGTACCGGCTCGCCTATGTGGAAATTGGCTTCGGAATTTGGTCACTGGGGCACAGGCGCGGCCCGCTTCGCAGGTCTCCGGTCCAGCGCCGTAAGCAGCGCCGGCAGGAGCGTCAGGTCGGCGATGAGCGCAAAGGCAATAATGACCGCGGTCAAGACCCCAACCTGCGCGGTGGGGACGAACGGAGAAAACACGAATATCAGGAAACCGGCCACCAGCACGACGGTCGTCGTGAACAGGGCCCGGCCGCTCGTGTCGAAAGCGTAACGCACCGCTTCTTCGGATCCCTGGCCGAATTCCTGCCGCGCGCGACGGTATTTGCTGAGGAAATGCACCGTGTCGTCCACGACGATGCCGACAGTCATGGCCACCACGACAGATAGCGAGAGGCTCACCTGCCCGACCGTCAACCCCCAGACCCCGAAGCCCAGCGCGGCGGGAATCAAATTGGGAACGATGCTGATCAGGCCCAGCCGCAACGACCGCAGGGCAAACAGGAGAATGGCGGAGATGGCCAGGAGCACGACCCCAGTCCCGATCAACATGGCGCGGATGTTGCGCTGCCCGATGTAGGCAAACAGCGCTGCGGGACCGGTGCTGTTGACGCCGGCTACATGCGGCGCGTTTTCCGCCAGCCAGGCCTCGGCGCGCGCGTTCAGGTCCAGCACCTCCTGCGAAGAAAGCGTCTCCGCCGACACCGTCACGCGCGTGGCCGATCTCGATCTGTCGATCTGATTGTTCAGGTTCAGACCCTGCGGCAGCGAGAGCTCGTAGAGCAGCAGATATTGAGCCGCCAGCTCCTGGCTTTCCGGAATCCGGTAAGCGGCCGGGTCGTCGCCGTGCATGCTCTGGTTGAGCTGGCGGAACGTATCGGTGATGGCCGCCACGTGGCGTACGGGGGGCTGCTCCCGGTACCACTCGGCGAAGTTCGAAACATCGGCGAGGAAATGGGGATCGGTGACACCGCCCTCGTCAGCCGCTTCCAGCGAGTATTCGAGCAGGGTATTGCCGCTCAAGTGCTCGTCCATGAAGTCCGTGTCCTGCCGAAACTCGACACTCTCATCGAAGAAATGAACCAGGACATCGTTGAGCTCGTTGCGCGGAATGGCCGCACTCAACCCGAGCACGATCACCACCCATCCCAGGAATATCGCCTTTCTGTGGCGCAGCACGGACTCCGCGAATTGGTTCATCGTGAGCCCGCGCAGCCGGCTGTCCTTTGCGGCACGGATAGGAAGAAGAGAAAGCACGGCCGGCAGCAACCGGCGGTTCTTCGGGGCACGAATGGGGAGCAGGGAAAGCAGGGCCGGCAGAAAGGTGACGGAGAGAATGAAGGAGGCGGCGATACCGATGGCAACGAAGTTACCCAGATGACGGTAGGGCGGCACTTCGGAAAAGTTCATGCTCAGGAATCCGAGCGCCGTCGTGAGGCTCGCCAGAAACACCGGATGGAGGTTGAGCCGGATCGATTCGACGATGGCATCGCGCTTGGAATCCCCGGCACGCAGCCGCTGCTGCAAAGCCACCAGCAGATGCACGCAGTTCGCCACGACAATCATCAGCACGATGGTCGGCGCCGGGGAGACGGGCGGGGAAAAGGGCAAACCGACCCATACCCCGAGCCCCACCGACACGAGAATGGAAAAGACGATGACCAACCCAGTCCCCGCCACCCCCGACCAGCGCCGGATAAGAACGCCGAGGATCAGGGCCATGAGCAGAAGGCTCGCAGGCAGGAAGACCATCTGGCTGCCGATCGAGGCTTCCACGAAGGTCTGGTTGACCATGACCGTGCCGACGAGGCGAAGGTCTATGCCGGGAAATCGTTCCTCTGCCTCCACGGCGACCGATCTGGCGAACTCGACCACCTCGGCCACGGCATCCAACAGGCCCTCTTCCGGCAGCTCGACGGTGACGTTGACGACGCTGACATGCCCGTCCCGGGCCAGAATGCTGCCTGCGATGCGCGGGTCGGCTAGAGCGATATCCCGGATTCGCGACTGCGCGTCGGCTCCCGCCCGCTCTTGCGGGTCGACGAGATCCCGCACATACAAGTCGTCGCCGTCGGCGGTCGTGTATTGAAAGTTGGCGAGCGAGTCGACGCGCCTGGAATATGGCGTCTGCCACGCGGCTTCGGTGAGCCAGACGGCGGCCGCGAGTGCATCTTGCGACGTGGCATCGCCATCCTCCGGAACGATCAGAAACGCGACGTTCTCGTTCTTCCCGTAGGTGTTCTCCAGAGCTTCCAGTGCCAGAAGCTGCGGATTGTCCTCGTCGAAGAAGATGCGGTAGTTGGCGGAGAACTCGAGCCGAGTCATGCCGACTGCCGCGACCGCGACCAGGAATACCGTCGTCAAGATGACGATCCAGCGTGCCGCGAGCACCCGTTCCGCAAACCGCGTCGCGAATTGCTCTCTTGCTGCGGCGCTCTTGCTCACGGGACTGCCGCCGCTAATTCGCGAGCGCTCTTGGAGGAAAGCGGCGGGGAATCGTCGGCAATGTGTCTCCCAGGGATCAGCATAGTCGGATCAGGCGATCTGCCTCTTGACCAGTTCCCTGAAGACCCCGTCGACCTCCATGAGTTCGTTGAATGAGCCGCTTTGTGCCACTCTTCCGGCCTGCAACACGTAGATGCGGTCGGCCTGTTCCAGCGTGGACAGGCGGTGGGCGATGACCACCCGGGTGGAGGTCAGGGCCGTGAGGTTCCGCATGACCTTGGCCTGGCTTTCGTTATCCAGCCAGTTGGTCGCCTCGTCGAACAGCATGATTCGCGGGCTGCCGATCACCGAGCGGGCGATCGTGACGCGCTGACTCTCGCCGCCGGAGAGCACGGTCCCGCTGGTGCCGACCATGGTCATCATGCCCATGGGCATCGCCTTGATCTCGTCTTCGAGTTCGGCGATCCGGACCGCTTTCCAGACGTCCTCGGTCGCCACGCCGTCATGGTGACCGACCAGGTTGTCCCAGAGATCCTGGGGATGGAGTCCGACCGATTGCGGCACCGCGCCAATCCTGCGGCGCACCTGTTTCAGGTTCAGGTGCCTCAGATCGCGCCCGTCGTAATAGACCGCGCCGGCGGTTGGCCGGTCGATTCCGAGCGCGAGCCGGAACAGGGTGCTCTTGCCGGCACCGGACTCGCCGGCAATCGCGATGAATTCGCCAGGACGTGCATGAAGCGTGACATCGTCGAGAACCAGCGGGCCGTCGGGGCCGTAGCGGAAGGAAATGCGGTCGAACAGAATTTCGCCGCCCAGATGGTCGACCGGCTCTCCTCCGACCTCGGCTTCGGGAACTGCGGCGAGCAGCGGGCGCAACTGATCGAACGCCGGCAGCATAGCGGCAACGGTGCCGAAGGACTCGCCGAGCCGGGCGATGGCGGACTGGAACGCGATGAAGACGATGTAAACGACGAGAAAGTCGCCCACCGGAACGGTCCGCTCGCCCACTGCCACCACCGAGAAAAGCAGTACCCCACCGGCTATGAACGGGAGCGCGGCGCCGAATGCCCGCGAGTGCCCCTCGAGCGCATCGAGTTCCAGCTCCGCGCGTTTCTGCTCGCGATAATCCCGCGCCCAGATGGCGAACGCCGACCCTTCCGCGTTCTCCACGCGCAGCTTGGCGATGCCGCCGACGATCTGGAACAGCCGGCCGGCGACGCGGCGTGCTGCGCTGATCATCCGCCCGTGAGGCGCAATCTGGCGCAACCCGAGGACGACCGTGATCAGCAGCGAAGCCAGGCTGAAGACGAGGGCGATGATCCCGAGGGTCGCATCGTAGAAGAAGATGACGCCGAAAACCGGTAGCAGAAAAACGATCGACAGCAGGCTGTCGGCAGCGACTCCCTGCACGCCATCGCGAAGTTTCTGGAACGTCATTCCCGACATGGCCAGATCGCCGGCTGGCTGGCGGTGCAGGATGCTTGGCGGAAGGCGCATCAGGCGGTCCCAGACGGCAGCCTCGACCCGCGATGCCGAGCGCCCCTCGAGCCGCATCATCGCCGTGCTTTGAAGCATGTACAGCAGTGCACCGAGCAGGCCGAACCCCGCCAGCGCCACGGCCACGACATAGAGTGTTCCGGCGCTTTCGCCCGCCGTGACCTCACTCGCAACGAAGCCGAGCGCGAATGCCGGCAGCAGCTGGATCAGGCCGCCCGGAAGCCCGGCGATCACCAGCCGCGCCAGATCCGCGGCCGATCCATGCAGCGCGATTCTCAGCAGGTCTGCCGGTTTCACGGTCCCCGACGGCAAGGGCCGATAGAACATCCACGCTTCGTCCGCCAGCACGCCGGCGCGCTCCGCCGTCATGCGGACACCGCGCTTGCTGACGGGGTCGATTTCCCGGTAGCGCCCTAACCTTCCCGGCAGCAGCGCGACGGGCTGGCCGTCCCCGGCGCGGAATGCCAGCAAGGCGTTGCTGTCGCCGCGCCACCAGTTGCCCTCGACCTTGAATCGCACACGCCGGGCGCGGACGCCGGACGCATCGAGAATGTCTACCAGGCCGATCGGAGTGTCGGAGGGGCCTGAGCGCTCGGGAATCTTGAAATCGATTCCTTCATGGCGGCCGATGACTTGCAGGGCATCCACCAGAGACGTGTCCTCGACATCGGCATCCCGGTCGATCGGCAGGTCATAGATGTTAAAGAGCCGCTGCCGCGCGGCTCTCTCGGCCGTGCGGCGGCTGATCGTCCGTGCGCGTTCGAGATTCGCATCATCGACGATCGCCAAGTGGCGGTTGAGGCGTTCCAGGGCGAGGGCAACCGCATGAAACGAGGCGAGCGCCGGCAACACCCTTCCTTGTTGCGCCAAAGTTTCTGTTGAGATGCCAGAAAGTACCGCCTCGTCGAACAAGGTGAGCCAGCTTGTTCTGGTCAGCGGTATCAGGGCTTCGTGTGCGCCGCTTGTCCCCGCGAATTCCGCCTGGTCGAGAATACCCATGAACAGGCTTGCGCCGCGCGGCGGTTCGGATACCCATACCACGCCGCGCCGTACGGAGAGCGTACCCGGGGCCAGGGTCTGCGTCAGAGCGGGTTCCGCCAGTGCAGTCGGACGCGGAAGGTGGCTCGCAAAGCGCGAAAGCGTGTCGGTAATGGCGGTCAGCCAGGTATCGGTCTGTTCCGCCATCTCTTCTGGACGGACCTCCGACAGCAGGGATGCCGGCAGGCGTTTCAGAAGTGTGCCCGGCGATCCCTTGGCAATCAGGCTGAGCGTCGTGTCGTCGTCATTGTCTCGTTCATCCGGTGCGACGCCCGGCACCAGCCAGCCGGCTTCGCGGCGCAGCAGATGCTGTGGCGCCGCCTGCTCCACCCCGTCCTTGAATTCGACCAGGAACAGATTGACGGCGCCCCGATCGATGAACCAGACGCTTTCCGGGTCGTCGAGTTTCACCGGCAGGTTGCCGGCGCAGGGCACCGACGCACCGGCGCACGCGGCGAGTTCGGCTAACGATGTGTATGCCGGCCTCGCGACCTGCATCAGCCTGACTTGACCAGCTTGTGATACGTGCCGTCCCGGTCCGCGATCAGCGCGTCGTGCGTGCCGCGCTGCACCTCGACGCCTTTGTCGAGCACGATGATTTCGTCGCAATCCCGCACGGTGCTCAGGCGGTGCGCCACGATCAGGCAGGCGACACCGCGACGCCGCAAGGCGTCGTCCACATACTCCTCGGTCGCGGCATCGAGGGCGCTGGTCGCCTCGTCCAGAATGAGCAACGTCGGATGACCCACCAGCGCGCGGGCGATTTCCAGCCGTTGCCGCTGGCCCCCGCTGAAGTTCGCCCCGCCTTCCTCGACGAGGGTCGCATATCCCTGCGGCCTGACCAGAATCT
>JAPPHR010000152.1 GCA_028820995.1 Rhodospirillales bacterium | reverse complement strand
TGCAACTGCAGCGGAAGATCAGGCGAACGGGGACCATCGCGCGCTAGCGCGCGTGTCTAGAACGGGCGAGAGCATGGACACGGCCGGCCTGCGAGACCTCGGCGATTACATCGCGAGCAGTCTGAGCGACTACGTGCACTTGGCGGACGTCGTGCGCGATGAGCTCGTGGTCGATGCGCGTGCCGACCAAGTGGTCCGCGTCCTCAAGTTCCTGAAAGACGATCCCAGCTGCCGTTTCGAGCAGCTCACCGATCTCTGCGGCGTCGACTATCCGGAGCGCGACCCGCGTTTCGATATCGTCTATCACCTGCTCAGCATGAGCCACAATCGGCGGATTCGCCTCAAGGTTGGCGTCAACGAAGACCAGCCGGTGCCATCGGTGACGGACGTGTATCCGTCCGCCGGGTGGTGGGAGCGCGAGACGTGGGACCTGTACGGCATCCATTTCGCCGGCAATCGGGATCTGCGCCGGATTCTCACCGACTACGGCTTCGACGGCCATCCGCTGCGCAAGGATTTTCCGCTCACCGGCTACGTCGAGCTGCGCTACGACAGTGAGCAGAAACGGGTCGTCTACGAGCCGGTGAAGCTCACCCAGGAATTCCGCCGCTTCGACTTCCTGAGCCCGTGGGAAGGGGCAACCTACCCTTTGCCGGGCGATGAGAAGGCCGGCGAAGACGGGCACGAGTCATGAGCGAGCGTCAGATCCGCAACATGACCGTGAACTTCGGGCCGCAGCATCCGGCGGCGCACGGCGTGCTGCGCCTGGTGCTGGAGATGGACGGCGAGGTGGTGGAGCGTGCGGACCCGCACATCGGTCTGCTCCACCGCGGCACCGAGAAGCTGATCGAGTACAAGACCTACCTGCAGGCCGTGCCCTATTTCGACCGGCTCGACTACGTCGCGCCGATGAACCAGGAGCACGCCTACGCGCTCGCCGTGGAGGCCCTGCTCGGGCTCGAAATCCCTGAGCGCGCGCAGTACATACGCGTGCTCTACAGCGAGATTTCGCGCATCGCCAACCATCTGATGAACATCTGCACGATGGCGCTCGACGTGGGCGCGATGACCCCCTTCTTCTGGGGCTTCGAAGAGCGCGAGCGCACCATGGAGTTCTACGAGCGGGCCTCGGGCTCGCGTCTCCATGCCGCCTACTTCCGCCCCGGCGGCGTCGCCTACGATCTCCCACCGGACCTGCTCTCCGACATCGGTGGGTGGAACGAGGCTTTCCCCAAGGTCATCGACGACATCGAGAACGTGCTGACCGAGAACCGCATCTTCAAGCAGCGGACGGTCGACATCGGCATCCTGAGCGCGCAGGAGGCCTTCGACTGGGGGCTGACCGGGTCCGTGCTGCGCGCCTCCGGCGTTTCCTGGGATCTGCGCCGCAACCAGCCCTACGAGGTCTACAGCGAACTCGACTTCGGGGTGCCCGTCGGCAGCAACGGCGACTGCTACGAGCGCTATCTCGTCCGCATGGAAGAGATGCGGCAGTGCGTCAAGATCATCGCGCAATGCCTTGAAAAGATGCCGGAAGGGCCGGTCAAGGTTCAGGACAACAAGATCACGCCACCTTCCAGAGCCGTCATGAAGGAGTCGATGGAGGCGCTGATCCATCACTTCAAGCTGTACACCGAGGGCTACCACGTGCCGGCCGGAGAGGTCTATCGGGCGGTGGAGGCGCCGAAAGGCGAGTTCGGGGTTTATCTCGTCGCCGACGGCACCAACCGGCCCTACCGTTGCAAGATCAGGGCGCCCGGCTTCGCGCACCTTCAGGTTCTCGACCACATGAGCAAGGGCCACATGCTGGCGGACGCGGTGGCCAACCTCGCGAGCATGGACATCGTCTTCGGGGAGATCGACCGGTGACGGACAAGGCCGGCAACGGTGCCGGGACCTTCGCCTTCACGCCCGAGAACCGGGCCAAGGCGGATGCCGTGATCGCCAAGTATCCGGCCGGCTGCCAGGCGAGCGCGGTGCTGCCGTTGCTCGATCTGGCCCAGCGTCAGAACGGCGGCTGGATTTCCCAGGCGGTGATGGAGCACGTCGCCGGGCTGCTCGACATGGCGTCGATCCGGGTCTACGAGGTCGCGACCTTCTACACGATGCTGAACCTGGAGCCGGTGGGCCGCTACCACGTCCAGCTTTGCCGCACGACGCCCTGCTGGCTGCGCGGCTCCGATGCGCTCCGCGACGCCTGCCGCGATGAGCTCGGCGTCGGTCTGGGGGATACCACCGAGGACGGCCTCTTCACGCTGACCGAGGTCGAGTGCCTCGGTGCCTGCGTGAACGCCCCCATGGTGCAGATCAATGATGACTTCTACGAGGACCTCGACCCGGCGCGAATGAAGGAAATCCTGCGCGCTTGCAAGGCCGGGGACCCGCCTTCGCCGGGACCGCAGACCGGCCGCCAGACCTCTGCGCCTTCCTCCGGCCCGACGACACTGACCGAGCTTTGAGCATGCTCAGCGATTCCGACCGCATCTTCACCAACCTCTACGGCATCCAGGACCAGGGCCTGGCCGGCGCCCGCGCGCGGGGCGATTGGGACGGCACCGCGGCGCTGATCGCCAAGGGCCACGACTGGATCATCGATCAGGTCAAGGAATCGGGATTGCGCGGGCGCGGCGGCGCCGGCTTCCCGACAGGGCTCAAGTGGTCCTTCATGCCGAAGGAAGAAGCGCCCGGCCGCCCGCACTACCTCGTGGTCAACGCCGACGAGAGCGAGCCCGGCACGTGCAAAGACCGGGACATGATGCGCCACGATCCGCACAAGCTGATCGAGGGGTGTCTGCTCTCCGGCTTCGCCATGCGGGCGCATGCCGCCTACATCTACATCCGGGGCGAGTTCTACGACGAGGCGGTCGCGCTGCAGGCGGCGATCGACGAGGCCTACGACGCGGGCCTCATCGGCAGGAACCCGTGCAGCACCGACTGGCACTTCGACGTCTACCTGCACCGGGGCGCCGGCGCCTACATCTGCGGCGAGGAGACCGGGTTGCTCGAGAGCCTGGAGGGCAAGCCGGGCCGGCCCCGCCTCAAGCCGCCGTTTCCGGCGGCGGTCGGGCTCTACGGCTGCCCGTCGACGGTCAACAACGTCGAGACCATCGCGGTCGTGCCCACCATTCTGCGGCGCGGCGCGGAGTGGTTCGCCGGTTTGGGCCGGCCCAAGAACACGGGCACCAAGGTTTTTTGCATCTCCGGCCACGTCAATCAGCCGTGCAACGTGGAAGAAGAAATGGGCATCCCCATGCGCGAGCTGATCGAGAAGCACGCGGGCGGGGTGCGGGGCGGTTGGGACAACCTGCAGGCGGTGATCCCCGGGGGGGCCTCGGTGCCGCTGCTGCCGAAGTCGATCTGCGACGAGGTGCTGATGGACTTCGATTCGCTGATGGCCGAGAAGTCCGGCCTCGGCACGGCGGCGGTGATCGTGATGGACAAGTCGGCCGACGTGGTCGAGGCCATCGCCCGGCTCTCCCACTTCTACATGCACGAGAGCTGCGGCCAGTGCACGCCCTGCCGCGAAGGCACCGGCTGGGTGTACCGGGTCATGCTGCGCCTCATCAGGGGCGAGGCGTCGGTCGAAGAGATCGACCTGCTGTGGGACGTGGTGGGCCAGATCGAGGGGCACACGATCTGCGCTCTGGGCGATGCGGCCGCGTGGCCGGTTCAGGGGCTGATCCGCCACTTCCGGCCGGAGCTCGAGCGGCGCATCCTCGCGGCCAAGGTCGGCGGTGACGCTGCCGCTACCGCCGCAGCAGCGGCCTGAGGACGCAACCGATGACGACGCTTACCATCGACGGCGCCGAGATCACGGTCGAGCCCGGCTCGACGGTGATGCAGGCCTGCGTGCAGGCGGGCAAGGAGATTCCGCACTTCTGCTACCACGACCGGCTTTCCATCGCCGGCAACTGCCGCATGTGCCTGGTGGAGATGGAGCGCTCGCCCAAGCCGATCGCGTCGTGCGCGATGCCGGCGGCGGACGGCATGGTGATCCGCACCGACACGGAGCAGGTCAAGAAGGCGCGGGAAGGGGTGATGGAGTTCCTGCTCATCAATCACCCGCTCGATTGCCCCATCTGCGACCAGGGCGGCGAGTGCGACCTGCAGGACCAGGCCATGGCCTACGGCCGCCACTTCAGCCGCTTCGACGAGGGCAAGCGCGCGGTGCGCGACAAGGACGTCGGGCCGCTGATCGAGACCATCATGACGCGCTGCATCCACTGCACGCGCTGCATCCGCTTCGCCGACGAGATCGCGGGCGTCGAGGAATTCGGCGCGGTCTTCCGCGGCGAGCACATGGAAATCGGCACCTACGTCGAGAAGGCGGTCTCCTCCGAGCTCAGCGGCAACATGATCGATCTCTGCCCGGTCGGCGCGCTGACCTCCAAGCCCTATGCCTTTGTCGCCCGCTCGTGGGAGTTGCACACCACGGAGACCGTCGACGTGCTCGACGCGGTCGGTTCCAACATCCGGGTAGATGCGCGCGGCACCGAGGTGCTGCGGGTTGTGCCGCGCCTCCACGACGAAATCAACGAGGAGTGGCTCTCCGACAAGAGCCGCTTCGCCTACGACGGTCTGCGCCGGCGCCGCCTCGACCGCTGTTACGTGCGCCGCAACGGCGCGCTCGAAGCCGCGAGCTGGGCCGAAGCCTTCGATGCGATCTCTTCGGCGGCCAAGGGCCTGAAGGGCGACCAGATCGCGGCGCTCGCGGGCGACATGGCCGACTGCGAGGCGATGACGGCGCTCGCCGATCTGATGGGGGTGCTGGGCTCGCCCCATCTCGATTGCAGACAAGACGGTGCGAAGCTCGATCCGACCAGCCGTGCCTCGTACCTCTTCAATTCCACCATCGCGGGGATCGAGGAGGCCGATGCCATCCTCCTGATCGGCACCAACCCGCGCTGGGAGGCCTCGCTGGTCAACGCGCGCATTCGCAAGCGCTGGCGCCGGGGCGGGCTCAAGGTCGGCGTCATCGGCCCGCAGGTGGACTTGACCTACCCCTATCACCACCTGGGCGACGGGCCGGAGAGCCTGGCCACCCTCGCGAAAGGGGGGCATGCCTTTGCCGACGTTCTGAAGATGGCCGAGCGGCCGATGTTGATCGTAGGCCAGGGGGCTCTCGCGCGGCCGGACGGTGCTGCCGTCCTGGCCCACGCCAGGGCGGTGGCGGACGCGAGCGGCATGGTGTCCGACGGCTGGAACGGCTTCAACGTGCTGCACTCCGCGGCGGCGCGCGTCGGCGGCCTCGACCTCGGCTTCGTGCCGGGGGAGGGGGGGCGCGATACGGCGGCGATCTGCGAGGGCGCGTGCGAGGGCTCGATCCGCCTGCTTTATCTGCTCGGCGCGGATGAGCTGGGCCTCGCGCGGCCCGAGGACTGCTTCGTCGTCTATCAGGGCCACCACGGCGATGCGGGCGCACGGATCGCCGATGTGATCCTGCCGGGCGCCGCCTATACAGAGAAACACGGCACCTACGTAAACCTTGAAGGCAGGCCGCAGCGGGCCTATCCGGCGACCGCACCACTCGGCGAGGCCAGGGAAGACTGGCGTATCCTGCGCGCGCTCTCGGCCCATCTCGGCAAGCCGCTCGCTTACGACACGCTGGACGAGCTTCGTGCCCGGATGGTCGAGCGGGCGCCTGCGCTCGCCGCTATCGACGAGATCACGCCGGCACCCTGGGGTGATTTCGGCACCGATGGCGCCGTGGACGAGGCTTCCTTCGCGAGCCCCATCGGCGATTTCTATCTGACCGATCCGATCACGCGCGCTTCCGCCACCATGGCCGAATGCAGCGCGGCGTTCGTCTCGGCAGCGGAGGAGGCCCGCGCCGATGGCTGAGGCGGGCGTCTGGAGCACCTACTTCTACCCGCTGTTCCTCACCATCGGGTACATCCTTGCGATCGTTGTGCCGCTGATGCTGGTGCTCGCCTTCATCACATATTTCGAGCGCAAGGTGTGGGCGGCCATCCAGCTCCGCAAAGGGCCGAACGTGGTGGGCCCGTTCGGCCTGTTGCAGCCGGTGGCGGACGGGATCAAGTGCCTCTTCAAGGAGACCATCGTTCCCGCAGGCGCCAACCGCATGCTCTTCGTGCTGGCGCCGATGGTCACCTTCAGCCTTGGCCTCATCGGCTGGGCGGTGATCCCCTTCGACGAGCATCTCGTGCTCGCCGACCTGAACGTCGGCCTGCTCTATCTGTTCGCCGTCTCCTCGCTCGGCGTCTACGGCATCATCATCGCGGGCTGGGCCAGCAACTCGAAGTACGCCTTCCTCGGCGCGCTCCGTTCGGCCGCGCAGATGGTCTCCTACGAGGTCTCCATCGGCTTCGTGCTGGTGACGGTGCTGCTCTGCGTCGGCTCCCTCAACCTCAACGCCATCGTCGAGGCGCAGCGGGGGCTCTGGTTCTTCATCCCGCTGTTCCCGATGTTCGTGATCTATTTCGTCTCCGCGCTGGCCGAGACCAACCGCACGCCCTTCGACCTGCCGGAGGCCGAGGGCGAGCTGGTGGCCGGCTACCAGGTGGAATACTCGTCGATGACCTGGCTGCTCTTCATGATGGGGGAGTATGCCAACATCGTCCTCCTGAGCGGGCTCAGCGTGATCCTGTTCCTCGGCGGCTGGCTGCCGCCGTTCCATGTCGAGCCCCTGATGGCGGTTCCCGGCGTGGTCTGGTTCCTGCTGAAGACGGCGGTCGTCGTCTTCTTCTTCACGTGGACGCGCGCGACGCTGCCGCGCTACCGCTACGATCAGCTCATGCGGCTCGGCTGGAAGGTGTTTCTGCCGGCATCGCTCGCCATGGTCGTGATCGTTGCGGGCGCGCTGCACGCGTTCGACTGGTTGCCGAGGTAGGTCACTCTGGCGACGGCAGGCGGCCTGTGCTAAGGCCGCGCCCGGCGCCGACAAGGAGGTCGCCATGCCAGCGATTGAGCAGACGGTACGATCCTTGCTCCTCACCGAGCTGGCGGTCGGGCTTGGCGTGACCTTCAAGCAGATATTCAAGCGCAAAGCGACGCTCAACTACCCGTACGAAAAGGGCATGCTGAGCCCGCGATTCCGTGGGGAGCACGCGCTGCGGCGCTACCCCAACGGCGAGGAGCGCTGCATTGCCTGCAAGCTGTGCGAGGCGATCTGCCCCGCGCAGGCGATTACCATCGAGGCGGAGCCGCGAGAGGACGGCAGCCGGCGCACCACCCGTTACGACATCGACATGGTGAAGTGCATCTACTGCGGCTTTTGTCAGGAGGCCTGCCCGGTCGACGCCATCGTCGAGGGCCCCAACTTCGAGTTTGCCGCCGAGACCCGCGAGGAGCTGCTCTACAACAAGGAGAAGCTGCTCGATAACGGCGACCGCTGGGAGCGGGAGATCGCCGCCAACCTCAGCGCGGAGGCACCCTACCGCTGAGCCGGGTTCGGCAGGAGCGGAACGGTAAGTCAAGCGGGACCACGGCACGATGATCATCCAGACGATCATGTTCTACGTCCTCGCCGTGGTGACGGTGGGGGCGGGCGTCATGGTGATCGCCTCACGCAACCCGGTTCACTCGGTGCTGTTCCTGATTTTGGCGTTCTTCAACTCGGCCGGGCTCTTCGTGATGATGGGCGCCGAGTTCCTGGCGATGATCCTGATCATCGTCTACGTCGGCGCCGTCGCCGTGCTCTTCCTCTTCGTCGTGATGATGCTGAACATCAACTTCGCGGAGCTGCGCGCGGGCTTCCTGCAATATCTGCCCATCGGCGGCGTCATCGGGATCATTCTGCTCGCCGAGCTGGTGCTGGTCTTCGCATCCGGCGCCATCGACATCGAGGTGCCGACCAATGTCGCGTCGCCGACGCCACCGGCTGACGCGGTCACCAACACGCAGGCGCTGGGCGACGTGCTCTACACGCGCTACGCCTATCTCTTCCAGGGCGCGGGCTTCATCCTCCTGATCGCGATGGTGGGCGCCATCGTGCTGACCCACCGGCGCCGTGCCGACGTGCGCCGCCAGCGTATCGCCGATCAGGTGGCGCGCGATCCGAAGACGGCCGTTCAGGTCACCGACATCGAGCCGGGCGCGGAGGGGACATGGAAATCGGACTGACCCATTACCTCACCGTGGCCGCGGTCCTGTTCACCCTCGGCGTCGTCGGCATCTTCCTCAACCGCAAGAACGTCATCATCATCCTGATGGCGATCGAGCTGATGCTGCTCGCCGTCAACATCAACCTGGTCGCCTTCTCGACCTTCCTCAACGACATGGTGGGCCAGGTCTTCGCCATGCTCGTGCTCACGGTCGCGGCCGCCGAGGCTGCGATCGGTCTCGCCATCCTGGTCGTCTATTTCCGCAATCGCGGCAGCATCGCCGTCGAGGACGTCAACGTGATGAAGGGCTGAGGGCCGGTGCTCTACTACGCCGCGCCCATTTTCCTCCCGCTCTTCGGGGCGGTGATCGCCGGCCTGTTCGGCCGGGTGCTCGGCGCGCGCGGCTCGCAGCTCGTCACCTGCGGCGCGATGGGCGTCGCCGCGGTGATGGCGATCGTGGTCTTCGTCCAGGTCGTGCTCCAGGGCGAGACGGCGACCATCGTCCTCTTCGACTGGTTCGCCTCCGGCGATCTCGACGTGGACTGGCTGCTCAGGTTCGACGAGCTGACCGGGGTGATGGTCTTCGTCGTCTGCGTGGTCTCGTTCCTCATCCACGTCTATTCCATCGGCTACATGGCGCACGACCCCCACGTGCCGCGCTTCTTCGCCTACCTCTCGCTCTTCACCTTCTTCATGCTGGCGCTGGTCAGCGCCGACAACTTCCTCCAGATGTTCTTCGGCTGGGAGGGCGTCGGCCTCGTCTCCTATCTGCTGATCGGATTCTGGTACAAGCGGCCGTCGGCGAATGCGGCGGCGATCAAGGCCTTCATCGTCAACCGGGTGGGCGATTTCGGCTTCGCGCTGGGCATCCTCGCGATCTTCCTCATGTTCGACACCATCTCGTTCGACGCCGTGTTCGCCGGCGCGCCCGGGATGGTGGATGCGGAGCTTACCTTCCTCGGCCACTCCTTCGACTTCCTGGAGGTCGCCTGCATCCTCCTCTTTGTCGGCGCCATGGGGAAATCGGCACAATTTCTGTTGCACACCTGGTTGCCGGACGCGATGGAAGGACCGACGCCGGTCTCCGCGCTGATCCACGCCGCGACCATGGTGACCGCCGGCGTCTTCATGGTGGCGCGGCTCTCGCCGATCTTCGAATACGCGCCGATCGCGCTCTCGGTGGTGACGTTCTTCGGCGCCACCACGGCGATCTTCGCGGCGACCATCGCGATCACGCAGAACGACATCAAGCGGGTTATCGCCTATTCCACATGCAGCCAGCTCGGCTACATGTTCTTCGCCTGCGGCGTGTCTGCCTATGGCGCCGGCATCTTCCACCTCACCACGCACGCGTTCTTCAAGGCGCTGCTCTTCCTCGGCGCGGGCGCCGTGATCCACGCCATGTCGGACGAGCAGGACATGCGCAAGATGGGTGGCATCTGGCGCATGATCCCCGTGACCTACGTGCTGATGTGGATCGGCAATTTGGCGCTCGCCGGAATCTTCCCGTTCTCGGGCTTCTTCTCGAAGGACATCATTCTGGAATCCGCCTTCGCCTCGCACACGGGGCTCGGCATGTACGCCTTCGGGCTCGGCATCCTGGCGGCCTTCCTGACCGCGTTCTATTCCTGGCGTCTGCTGTTCCTCACCTTCCACGGCAAGCCGCGCGCCGACGAGAAGGTGATGGCGCACGTCCACGAGGCGCCGGCTGTCATGTGGGTGCCGCTCGTGGGGCTCGCCATCGGCGCCGTCGTGATCGGCTACCTGATGCTGCCGATGGTGGCGACCGACATCGACTTCTGGGGCACCTCGATCCTGGTCCTGCCCATCCACAATGCGCTGGCAGAGGCGCACCACGTCGACTTCTGGGTGAAGGCGCTGCCGATGGCGGTGGGCGTGCTCGGGATCGCCGGCGCGTTCCTCTTCTACGTCCTGCGGCCGGAGCTTCCGGGCCTGCTCGCCACCCGCGCGCGGCCGGTCTACCTCTTCCTGCTCAACAAGTGGTACTTCGACGAGCTCTACGACATCCTCTTCGTGCGCTCCGCCAAGTACCTCGGTCGCAACCTTTGGAAGCAGGGCGACGGCGCCGTGATCGACGGCATCGGGCCGGACGGCTTCGCCGCCGCCACGCTCTCGATCGCGCGGCGCGCGGTCAAGCTGCAGTCGGGCTACGTCTACCACTACGCCTTCGCGATGTTGCTCGGGCTTGCGGCCATCGTCACCTGGTATCTGATCGCGGGCAGGTAGCGGCATGACCGATTGGCCGATCCTGTCCACCGTCACCTTCCTGCCGCTGGTCGGTGTCTTCTTCATCCTGCTGATCCGGGGCGACGAGCGGCAGATCGCGGCCAATTCCCGGCACGTGGCGCTCTGGACCTCCGTGGTCACGTTCGCACTCTCGGTCGTGCTGGTCGCGGACTTCGACACGACGACGGCCGAGTTCCAGTTCGTCGAGTTCGTGCCGTGGCTGCCGGAGCACAACATCGGCTACCACCTGGGCGTGGATGGGATCTCCATCTTCTTCCTGATCCTCACCACGTTCCTGATCCCGATCTGCATTCTCGCCTCGTGGGAGGCGATCGCGACGCGCGTGCGCGAGTTCATGATCGCCTTCCTGGTGATGGAGACGCTGATCGTCGGCGTCTTCTGCTCCCTCGATTTCGTGATGTTCTACATCTTCTTCGAGGGGCAGCTGATCCCGATGTTCCTCATCATCGGCATCTGGGGCGGCGCGCGGCGGGTCTACTCGGCGTTCAAGTTCTTCCTCTACACCCTGGTGGGCTCGGTGCTGTTCTTGCTGGCGATCCTCTTCATGTATCTCGACGCCGGCACCACCGACATCCCGATGCTGCTCTCTCACCACTTTGCGCCGGCGGTGCAGACCTGGCTCTGGCTCGCGCTCTTCGCGTCCTTCGCCGTCAAGCTGCCGATGTGGCCGTTCCACACCTGGCTGCCCGACGCCCATGTGGAGGCGCCGACGGCCGGCTCGGTGATCCTCGCCGGCATCCTGCTGAAGATGGGGGGCTACGGCTTCCTCCGCTTCTCGCTGCCGATGCTGCCGGACGCGAGCGCCTTCTTCGTGCCCTTCATCTATTCGCTGAGCGTGGTCGCGATCATCTACACCTCGCTGGTCGCGCTCATGCAGCAGGACATGAAGAAGCTGATCGCCTATTCCTCGGTCGCCCACATGGGGATCGTCACCATCGGCATCTTCACCTTCACCGCCCAGGGCATCGAGGGCGGCATCGTCCAGATGCTGAGCCACGGCATCGTCTCGGCCGCGCTCTTCCTCTGCGTCGGCGTCGTCTACGACCGCACCCACACCCGCGAGATCGCCGACTACGGCGGACTGGTGCACCGCATGCCGATTTACGCCTTCGTGCTCATGGTGTTCACGCTGGCCGCGATCGGCCTGCCGGGGACCAGCGGCTTCGTCGGCGAGTTCATGGTGCTGGTGG
>JAPPHR010000106.1 GCA_028820995.1 Rhodospirillales bacterium | reverse complement strand
CTTTCAGGAAATTGCGCCGTGTCGTCTTGGTCATCGGTATCTCCCCTGTGCGTCTCTTGCGCTCGTAGCGATGTGCGATGCTAGTACACCGGCAATGGCACTGTACAGCCCGCGAGAATTGGGGGCGACTGCCCTCGGTTGCCCGGCCCTTCCCGGCGGCGATAGGATGGCCGAAAGGCAGGCGGGGGAGCGCCATGGCGGTTGCTGAGGAACGTACGGAGGCTGCGGTGACGAGGGCGGACCTCGCCGCCAGACTCGATGCGCACCCGCGCGTGTCGCTCGCGCATCTGCCGACCCCGCTCGACCCCTGCCCCCGGCTCGCGGACGCGATCGGCGTGCGCGCCCTCTACATCAAGCGGGACGACCTCACGGGATTGGCCTTCGGTGGCAACAAGACGCGCCACTTGGAGTTCACCTTCGCCGAGATCCTGCAATCGGGCGCCGACACCGTGGTCGCAGGCGCCTACATGCAGTCCAACTGGTGCCGGCAGATCACCGCGGCGGCATGCAGGAACGGCCTCGCCGTCTCGCTGGTGCTGATCCACGGCGTCAAGGGACCGAGGGTGCAGGGCAATCTGCTGCTCGACCGCCTGATGGGCGCTGACGTGACCGTGGTCGATATCGACAGCATGGAGAAGATCCAGCCGCTCCTCGATGAGAAGGCCCGCGCCCTCGAGGCGGCCGGCCGGCGCCCCTTCGTGATCGCGCCCTTCGCCCTCGACCAGCAGGTGCTCGCAGCGCTCGGCTACGTCGGCACCGCGATCGAGCTGGACGCCCAGTTCGACGACGCCGGAATCGATCCCACCCAGGTCTTCATCTGCGGCGCCAACAACACGCCGGCGGGCCTCATCGCGGGCCTGCGCGCGCTGGGCCGCCGAGCGCGCGTGGCGGCGATCAGCCCGATCCGCTGGGAAGAGCCGCGGGAGCTCGACATCGCGCGGGTCGCCACCGCGACGGCGCGGGCGCTCGACCTCAATCTCGCGATCCAGCCCGGCGACTTCGTCGCCGACGAAGAGCACATCGGCGAGGACTACGGCGTGCTCTCGCCCGAGGCGCGGGCCGCGGTCAAGCTCGTGGCCGGGACCGAAGGCATCTTCCTCGACCCCGTCTATTCGGGGAAGGCCATGGCCGGTCTCATCGATCATGTGAAACGCGGCGCCGTCGGCGCGGACGAAACCGTCGTCTTCGTCCACACCGGCGGCATGCCTGCGCTCTTCGCCTATGCCGAGGACCTCATCGATGACGGCTGAGACGGCCGAAGCGCGGCCCGCCGGCCAGCCAGCCACGGGCGGCCGCTCCGACGACGCCGGGCAGACGCTCAAGCAGCAGATCTCGCTGCTGGAGGATGCGCTCGCCGAAGCCAGGAGCGCCCGCGACGTGGGCCGCACCTCGGAGGACAGGTTCCGCTCCCTCTTCGAGATGAGCCGGGACGGGATCGTGTTCGTCGACCTCGAAGGCCACATCGAGGAGATGAACCAGGCCTATCTCGACCTCGTCGGCTACGGCCGCGACGAGATCACCACGCACACCTACCAGGACCTCACGCCGGAAAAGTGGCGCGCCGGAGAGGCGGAGATCATCGAGACCCAGGTGATGCAGCGCGGCTTCTCGGACGAGTACGAGAAGGAGTACGTGCGCAAGGACGGCTCCATCGCCCCCATCAGTCTGCGCACCATCCTGGTGCGGGACCTCGACGGGCGGCCAGTCCGCTTCATGGGCATCGTCCGCGACATCACCGAGCTGAAGGAGCAGGAGGAGGCGCTCAAGGCCTCCGAGAAGCGCTATCGCGGGCTCTTCGACCTGAGCCACGACGGCGTGGTCTTCGTCGGCCTGGACGGACCGATCGAGGAGGCGAACCCCGCCTACCTCGACATGCTGGGCTACGACCTCGATGAGCTCATCGGCGTGACCTATCAGCAGCTCACACCGGCCCGCTGGGACGAGATGGAGGCCGAGATCGTCGAACGGCAGCTCATGTCGCGGGGCTACACCGACGAATACGAGAAGGAGTACATCCGCAAGGAGGGGTCGATCTTCCCCGTCGCGGTCCGCTCCATCCTGGTGCGCGACGAGACGGGCACGCCGGTGCGGATCATGGGGGTCGTGCGCGACATCACCGAGCAGAAGCAGGCGAAGGAAGCGCTGGAGCGCCACGCCCGCGATCTCGCCCGCTCCAACGAGGAGCTGGAGCAGTTCGCCTACGTCGCCTCCCACGACCTGCAGGAGCCGCTGCGCAAGATCAGGGCCTTCGGCGCCCTGCTCGCGGACGAGAAGCGGGAGAACCTCGACGACGAAGGCCAGCAGTACATCGACTTCATGACCGACGCGGCGGCCCGGATGCAGACGCTCGTGAGCGACCTGCTCGCGCTTTCCCGCGTCACCACGGGGGCGCAACCCTTCGAGGATCTTGCGCTCGCCGAAGTGTTCGATACCGTGCTCTCCGACCTCTCCGTCGCGCTCGAGGAGGCAGACGGCCAGGTGGAGGTCGCCGCAACGCCCACCATCGAGGCAGACCGCACCCAGATGGAGCAGCTCTTTCGCAACCTCGTCGGCAACGGGCTCAAATTCCGCAGGCCTGGCGTTGCGCCGCGCGTCACCGTGCGGATGGCGGAGCAGGCTGAGCCGCTCGTGGCGACGCCCGGGCCCGCGTACACCATCGTCGTGTCGGACAACGGAATCGGCTTCGAGCCGTCGCTGGGCAGCAAGCTGTTCCAGCCCTTCAAGCGGCTGCACGCACGCCACCAGTACGAGGGCGCGGGGATCGGCCTCGCCATCTGCGAGAAGATCGTCCTGCGCCATCACGGCCGGATTACTGCGACCGGCACACCCGGCGAGGGCGCTGCCTTCACGGTGACCCTGCCGCGGCGGCAACCCCGGTGAGCGAGCGATGACCACCGCGCCAGCCACCAAGCCGGTCCTCATCCTGATGGCGGACGACGATCCCGAGGATTGCCTGCTGACCAAGAAGACGCTGCAGAGGGCGCGGCTCGCCAACGAGCTGCGCTTCGTGCAGGACGGCCAGGAGCTGCTCGACTATCTCGGGCGAAGCGGCAAGTTCGCCGAGCCCGCCTCCTCGCCGCGCCCGGACCTGATCCTGCTCGACCTCAACATGCCCAACATGGCCGGGCTCGACTCGCTCTGGGAGATCAACCTGAGGCCCGCGCTGAGGAAGATACCGATCGTCATCCTGACGGCCTCGGAGGACAGCCTGGACATTTCCGGCAGCTACAACCTCGGCGCCTATGCCTATCTGGTGAAGCCGGTGACCTTCGCCAAGCTGCACGACGCGGTGCTGCGGCTCAAGAGCTGCAGCTACGAGCTGACGACGCCGGCCGACTCGGGCGACGAGCCGCAGCCTGCGGTCATCGTCATGGCGGACGACAACCCCGAGGCCTGTCTGGAGGCGACCAAGACGCTGCAGGCCGCAGGCCTTGGCAACCCGCTGACCTACGTCACCAACCGCGCCGCGTTGATAGACCACCTGCACGGGCGGCACATCTTCGGCGCCGGCGCGCGTGCGCCGCGCCCGGACCTGGTTCTTCTCGACCTCGACAGCCCCGAGATCGACGGGCATCGGGTGCTCGCCGAAATCGCTGACACGCCGGCGCTGCACGACCTGCCCGTCGTCGTGCTGAGCGCGTCGAAGGCCGAACTCTCGGGCCTGCCCGCCGCCGGAGAGGCCGGGCGGGCGTTCGTCACCAAGCCGATCGAGTTCGGCGCGCTCGCCGGCGCAGTGGCGGCGTTTCCGTCCCTGGCGTTGCGCCTTGTCACCGCAGCCGCGGAGTCGGCCGGCACGGCCGGCGGCTCCTAGACGCCCGGAGGAGGAGGATGGCGAGGCCCGATACCACGGACAGCACCGTCCTCCTGATGGCGGACGACGACCCCGGCGACTGCCTGCTTACCGAGAAGGCGCTGCGCAAGGCGGAGATCACATGCCCGCTCTACGTCGTTCACGACGGCGCCGAGCTGATGGACTATCTCAAGCGGGAGGGCGACTACGCCGATCCGGCGGCATCGCCCAGGCCCAGCCTGATCCTGCTCGACCTCAACATGCCGAAGATCAACGGCACCGAGGTGCTGGAGCGGCTGCGCGATGAACCGGAGCTGAATAGCATCCCGGTGGTCATCCTGACGACCTCGGACGAGGAGCGGGATATCGCGTCGAGCTACGCGCTCGGCGCGAACGCTTACATGGTCAAGCCGTCGGCCTTCGACGACATGGTCTCGGTCGCCCAGGTCGTGAAGTCGCACTGGCTGGAGACGGTGCGCCTACCGCCTTGAGCGTCCTCTCCCGTCGTCCAGCTCCCCTTCGAGTTCAGCGAGACGCTCGAGAATTCGGCCGATATACCCCTTCTCGATCATGTGGCCCCACCAGCCGTCGCAGAATCGCTCCCCCCGCACGAAATAGGTCAGCATGGCCCGCATCTGGGGCAGGGTCGCCCGCTCGATCGCCCTCTCGCTTTCGATCAGCTTTTCCACCTGCGCGGGAACGTAACCGCTGTCCATCCAGCCGTCTTTGACGATGGTGTCGACGAAGTCGCGGACGGCTTGATCGTATTCTGGATAAGGGATGACCACGGCGCCATCTTCCTTCCCGCCACCAACCCATTCCCTGATCGGCACGAAGTCATCCGCACAGAGTATCGGCTTGAAGGCGAGCAGGGCCTGGATATCCCTGGCCGTCGGCTGCCGTTCCCGTGCCCTCCTTTCGCTTGCGCGATCCGATTCCGTCATCGTCTTCCTCACTCCTCGGCGAGGGCCGCAACGACTTCCGCCGCGCTGCCGTCGTGGACGAGCCGTGTCGGCTGCACCCACCAGGCCGGATGGTCGCGCGCGATGGCGCCTGCCGCGCCGGCTGCCGCCACCTCGTCCTCGAACAGGCCGAAGCAAGTGCCGCCCGAGCCCGACATGCGGGCGAGCAGGCAGCCCGGCGCCGACGCGAGGCGCGTCAGCACGAGGCCGATCTCGGACACCTGCTCCAGGGCGGGCCGTTCCAGATCGTTGCGCCGGGTGCGCAGCAGCGCGGCCAGCGCCGACGCGTCCTGCGGGGCCTCGTCGATGGGGCTTGCGGCGGAGAACGGCCCGCGCCGCGCCGCGAAGACGGGCCCGGTCGGCACCGGCACGCCTGGGTTGACCAGCAGCACCGCGCAGGGCGGCAGCGGCGGCGGCACGCTCAACGCCTCGCCGATGCCCGCCATGCTGGCAGCACGCGACTCGAAGCAGACCGGCACATCGGCGCCGAGGCCGAGCGCGGTCTCGTGAAGTGTGCCCGCGTGCTCGGCACCGAGCCCCCACAGCCGTGCCAGACCGCGCAGCACGGCAGCCGCATCGGCCGAGCCGCCGCCGAGACCGGCGGCCACCGGAATGCGCTTGTCGAGCGCGATTCGCACGCCGGCGGGTCGGCTCAACCTCTCCGCCAACGCCATCGCTGCCCGCCCCGCCAGATTGCCGCCGCCGTCCAAGGCATCGGCGAACGGCCCGGTCACGGTGAGGTCGAGGGTTTCCGCCGGCGCGATCTCCAGCGTGTCGGCCAGCGCCGTGAAGGTGACGAGGCTGTCCAGCTCGTGATAGCCGCCGGCGCGGCGGCCGGTCACATGGAGATAGAGGTTGAGCTTGGCCGGCGCGCCGACCCGGATCCCCGCGGGCACTCTATTCTGCGTCGTCCGCCTCCGCCCCGGCGGAGAGTCCGTTCGCGAGCTTGCGGCGGACCTGGGCGGCGAGCTCGTCCTCGGGCTCGAGGGTGAGCACGCGCTGCCACTGGAACCGCGCCTCGTTCAGCCGGCCCACCTGCCAGTAGGCATCGCCCAAATGGTCGTTGATGATCGGATCGCCCGGCACCAGCTCGACCGCCAGCTCCAGTTGGTAGACCGCCTCCTCGAAGTCGCCCAGCCTGTAAGCCACCCAGCCGAGGCTGTCGACGATGTAGCCGTCGTCGGGCCTGAGCTCGACCGCCTTCTCGATCATGGTCTTGGCGTCTTCGAGATTGCGCCCCTGCTCCACCCAGGAATACCCGAGATAGTTGAGAACCAGCGGCTGGTCCGGCTCCAGCTCCAGCGCGCGCATGAAATCGGCCTCGGCCTCGGGCCATTCGCCCAGGCGCTCGAACGCGATGCCGCGCACGTAAAACAGGCGCCAGTGGCGGTACTCGACCGCCGCAATCCGCCCGATCGCGACGTCGTAGGCGTCGGCGGCCTCATCGTAGCGCTCATCCATCCTGAACACGTCGCCGAGCGCGGATGCTGCGTCGATGCGCTCGGGCCGCTCGTCGATCATCGCGTGCAGCGCGGCGATCGCCTCGTCGTGCCGGTCGAGGTCCGTGAGGTCGGCCGCAGCACGAAGCTGCGCGGCCCAAGCGTAGTCCGATCCGGCGGGGATAGAGCGATAGGCGTCCACTGCGGCCTCCAGTCGCTCCGTCTCTTCCAGAATTTCGCCGATCAGATAGCGAGCGGGATCCAGCTCGCCGTGGAGAAACAGGGCGAGGCGCGCATAGATCAGGGCGGCGTCGCCGTTGTCGCGCTGCGGCAGGGCGGCAGCCGTGCCGAGCAGGGCCTCGGCCAGTCCCCCGCGCGCGTCATGGACGAGCGGCGGCAGCGACATGCCGGCATCGGCAGCCGCAAGCGCCCGCTCGACCCAGATGTTCTCCGGATTCTGAGCACGGTATTCCGAGTAGACGGCGCGGGCCTCGACCGCGCGCCCGGCCCGCATCAGAACACTGCCGAGCGCCGCCACCGGGCGGTGCGAGCCGCCGGAAATCGCCACGGCCTCCCGCAAGAGAGCCTCGGCCTCTGCATCGCGACCCGCGAGATCGTGCATCAGGCCGGCATGGAGGAGGTAGAAGGGCCGGTAGGCGTCGCGCTCCGCAAGCGGTGCGAGTGCCGCCAGTGCTGCCGCGTCCGCCCCGGCACCGGCGTGCAGCCACCCCTCGGCGAGGGGAAGCAAGAGCGAATAGACGCCCTCACGGTCGATCGCGTCGATACGGTCCAGAGCCCCCGCGTAGTCGCCGCCGCGAGCGTCCTGCAGGCCGAGAAGGAAGGGAGCCAACCGCGCACCGCTGGCGACCTCCACGAGGCGCTGCGCGAATGCGGCCGCGTCCTCGATCCGCCCCTCGGCAGCAAGCAGGGTCACGGTGCGGCGCAGGAGGGCGGGGTTGTCGGGATCCGTATCCAGGACCCGCTGCAGGTGCTGGGACGCTGCCGCATAGTCGCCGCGGGCATGAGCGTAGCGCCCGGCGAGATAGTCGCCGATCTGCGAGCCGTTCTCCCGGTAGGCGCTGGCCGAGGGCTCTGGCGGCAAGGGGGTGGATTGCTCATCGGCAGTCGCCGGGCCGCCGGCGCAGATTCCTCCCATCAGACCGGCCGCACACGCAATCCGCAGCCAAACGATCACGCGGCGACGAAGGCCGCGCCCGCGCCGCCAGCGCCCCGGCACCCCTTCCGCTCCGCTACATGTTGGCATAGTTGGGTCCGCCGCCGCCTTCGGGCACCACCCATTCGATGTTCTGCGTGGGGTCCTTGATGTCGCAGGTCTTGCAGTGGACGCAGTTCTGCGCGTTGATCTGCAGGCGGGGCGGGCCTGCATCCTCCACGATCTCATAGACGCCTGCCGGGCAATAACGCTGCTCCGGCGCGTCGTAGAGGGCGAGATTCACGCTTATCGGCACGCCGTCGTCCTTGAGCGTGAGGTGCGCGGGCTGGTCCTCCTCGTGATTGGTGTTCGAGAGATAGACCGAGCTCGGCTTGTCGAAGGAGACGACACCGTCGGGCTTCGGGTAGGCGATCTTCGGCGCATCGGCCGCCTTTTTCAGACTCTCGTGGTCTTGGCCGTGGTGGAGCGTCCAGGGCAGCACGCCGCCTGACCAGAGCTCGATGAAACTGACCACGGTGCCGACGGCGAGCCCCCAGCGGAATGCCGGCCGGCAGTTCCTGACCTGGCGGAGCTCCTTGACCACCCATGAGTCGCGAAGCGCGGCCGGGTAGGCGTCGAGCGGCCTGATGCCGTCATCGGCCTCGCCCAGCGCGGCGAACGCTGCTTCCGCCGCCAACGCGCCGCTCTTTATCGCGTTGTGGCTGCCCTTGATCTTGGGCACGTTGAGGAAGCCGGCGGCACAGCCGATCAGCGCGCCGCCGGGGAAGACGGTCTCGGGGATCGACTGGTATCCGCCCTCGTTGATCGCCCGCGCGCCGTAGGCCAGCCGCTCTCCTCCCTCCAGCACGGAGCGAATTCGCGGGTGCGTCTTGAAGCGCTGGAATTCGTCGAAGGGCGAGAGGTGCGGGTTCTCGTAGTCCAGCGCGATCACGAAGCCGATGGAGACCAGGTTCTCGTCGAAGTGATAGAGGAAGGAGCCGCCGTAGGTGCGGCTGTCCAGCGGCCAGCCGAAGCTGTGCTGGATCAGGCCCGGCTTGTGCTTGCCGGGCTCGATTTCCCATAGCTCCTTCAAACCGATGCCGTAGGTCTGAGGGTCCGAGCGCGCGCGCAGGTCGAAGCGCTCCACCACCTGCTTGGTCAGCGAGCCGCGCGCGCCCTCGGCGAACAGCGTGTACTTCGCGTGCAGCTCCACGCCCGGCTCGTATCCGGCCTTCTGGCTACCGTCCTTGGCGATGCCCATGTCGCCCGTGGCGACGCCCTTGACCCTGCCATCCTCGTGGTAGAGCACCTCGGCGGCGGCGAATCCGGGATAGATCTCGACGCCCAACTCCTCGGCCTGCTGGCCCAGCCAGCGGCACAAATTGCCGAGGCTGATGATGTAGTTGCCGTGATTGCGCATCTGCGGCGGCAGCATCGCGCCGGGCATCCTGATGCCGCCCTTCGCCGTGAGATAGCGGAACTCGTCGGCTCGTGCCGGCGTATTGAGCGGCGCGCCCTTCTCCTTCCAGTCGGGGATCAGCTCGTCCAGCGCGCGTGGCTCGAAGACGGCGCCGGACAGGATGTGGGCGCCCACCTCCGAGCCCTTCTCGAGCACGGTCACGGTGACTTCGCGGCCGGACTCCTCGGCGAGTTGACGCAGGCGTATGGCGGCCGCGAGCCCGGCGGGGCCCGCGCCCACGATCACCACGTCATACTCCATCGATTCCCGGCTCATGCGCCCTGCAGATTGTGGCCGAAAAAGTCCGCCGCGCAAGCACGCCCGCAGCACGACAGGACATCGGGCGAGCATGACGTTTTCAAGTTGGGTCGGTATCCGCCGCGCGGCGCGCTATGGCAGGATGCGGCCCATGAAATTTCTCGTCGTTGCCGCCCTCGCGGTCGTGTTCGCCGTTGCGAATGCGCAGGCCGAGGGGGTGGGCTTTCGCGATATCGTTGTCGAGGTTGATGGCGAGAAAATGGTCACCGCGCTCTGGTATCCCGCCAAGGCACCGGCTGGTCGGACGGTCGTCGGCCCGTTCTCCATGTCTGCAACCCGCGACGCGCAGGTGCGCGAAGGGCGCTACGGCCTCGTCCTGCTATCGCACGGGACCGGGGGTGGCCGCCTGAACCACCGCGGCACGGCGATCCGTCTTGCCGAGGGCGGCTACATCGTCGCGGCGCCGGAGCATGCCGGCGACAATTGGCGCGACGGACGCCATAGCGGCACATCGGAAAATTGGCGCCGGCGCCCGCGCCAGCTTAGCGCCGTGCTGGATCGGGTCCTCGGCGATGCAGCGCTTGGCCCACACATCGACGCCTCAAGGATCGGGGCGATGGGGCACTCGGCCGGCGGTTACACCGTGCTCGCCTTGATCGGCGGCAGGCCGGACCTGAGCGTCCTCGCCCGGCACTGCACCGAGCGTCGCGCGCAGAACCCGGCATTCTGCGACTACGGCCGGCCCGATGGGCACGCCGACAAACCGATTCCGGACCTCAGCGATTGGCGGGTTGCTGCCGTCGTGGCCGTCGCGCCAGTCGGTGCAATTTTCGGAGACGGCGCTTTCTCAGACGTCGAAGTGCCGGCGCAGATTCATCGGCTGGGCGGCGACCGGGTTCTGCTTGAGCCCTGGCACGCTGAAAACATCGCGGCCCTGATGGGAGACAACGCAACCTTGGTCACCCATCCGGACGCCCACCATTTCGCCTTTATCGCGCCGTTCCCGGCCAGCATGGTCGATGAAGTCGGCGCTGCAGGGCGGGACCCGGCCGGCTTTGACCGGCGCGCCTTCCTGCCAAAGATCGACGAGCAGGTCTTGCGCTTCTTCGACGACGCGATTCCCGCTCGGTGACAGCAGCCGTTCGGCGGCCTCAAGTGTCCGCGGCGTAGCCGTAATCGCGGCGCGCGGCCTCCGGCGTGACGTAGCCTTCCGCCAGGTCTTCCTCCACTGCCTCGGGCGCGCGCTCCCTGGGCTCGCCGTAGCCGCCGCCACCGGGGACGATGAGGCGCACGCGATCGCCCGGACGCAGCCGGATGTTGGCGTATTTAGAAGACGAGGCCTTGCCGTGGGTCTCGGTCACCGGGCGCCAATCATCGCGGCCATCGGGGCGGATCAGGGTCGCGCCGACCGCACCCTCCTGGCCGCCGAGGAGGCCCCAGGTCTTGATCCGATGCCGGTCGGTGCACTGACTCGCGGTGATCTCGGCCGAGAGGGTGCGTAACGTCTTGCGATAGCCGAGCCCGCCGCGATGCCGTCCGGGGCCGCCGGAATCCGGCGTCATCGCGAAGTCCTCGACCTGGAAGGGGAAGCGGGTTTCGAACACCTCCACCGGGTTGAAGCGGCAGTTGCCGTTGATCGCGATCACACAGTCATTGCCGTCGGCGTAGTCGCGCCCGCCCCAGCCGCCGGAGATCAGATCGTAGCAGGCGAAGTACTCGTCGTAGTCCGGGTGGTGGCCGCCGAAGACGAAGTTGCCGCCGGTGCCGCTCTCGGCCGCCATGGCGCGTTCGGGCACGCCCTGGGCGAGCGCGCCGATGACGATCAGCGCGAGCCGGGGATGAGTCTCCGTGTTGCCTGCGACCTCGGGCGCCGGGTAGTTGACATTGGCGACCGTGCCGGGCCGGGCCACGATCTTGATCGGGCGGAAGCAGCCCGAGTTCTTGGGGATCGACGGATCGGTCATGTGGAAGAGCGCGTTGTAGGTCGCCGACCAGGTGACGCCGAGGGTCGCGTTGATCGGCCCCTTGGCCTGGCCGTCGGTGCCCGAGAAGTCGGCGATCAGCTCGTCGCCCTGCACGAAGACATCGACCCTGAGCTGATAGGGCTTGTCCTCGATACCGTCGTTCTCGACGGTGTCCTCGAAGTGGTAGCGGCCGTCGGGGAACTGCGCGATCTCGGCGCGCATGCGGCGCTCGGAATAGTCCATGAGATCGCGGCAGGTCTCGCGCCAGAGGTCGCGGCCGTACTTCGCCACCATCTCCTTCAGGCGCGCCTCGCCCAGGTCCAGCGCCCCGATCATCGCGCGCAGGTCGCCGTAGTTGTAGCGGGGCGTGCGCACGTTCGCGAGCATGAGCTTCCACACCGCGTCCACGTCCTTGCCGCGCTTCATGATCTTCACCGGCGGCACGCGCACGCCTTCGTGGAAGATCTCCGTCGCCTCGCCGGCGAAGCCGCCGGGGACCATGCCGCCGACCTCGGCGATGTGGCCGATGGCGA
>JAPPHR010000143.1 GCA_028820995.1 Rhodospirillales bacterium | reverse complement strand
AAGAGCTGGCGGCAGTGTTCCGCAGCGACGGGACGCTGCGCGCGGCTGTGATTCAGCACGTGTTGATGACACCCCATCAGGGAGGTGTCTGGATGACGTGCCGGGACCTGGAGAAGACCGGGCTGGGTCTCGATCCGGTGAAGGACGATCTCGACAGCTTGTTGGAGACGCTGCGCGTTCGCTCGGAGAACGGCTCCATCGATCCCGAGACGTGGCGGGAGGTCCTTGAGTTTGCCAGGTCGCCCCGCTGGAAAGCCGGCGGGGAGCGCGTGCGGGCTGCCGACGAGGCGAGCGGCGAAGGCGAGACTGCTGCCGGTTCGAAAGAATCGGCGGAGCGTGCACGTGCCGAGAAGAACGTGGCAGACGAGGGAGTTGAAGCCGGCACCGGCGGAACGCAGCAGGCCGACGATCGGCGTCACCGTGACACGCTGTCCGGGCAGGCCGGCAGGATCGCGGCCGGGGATTTCCGGGTTCTGGCGCTGCCGGCTGCCGTTTATCTGGGCCGGTTCGAAGGTCTCGAAGAACGGGAGGGCGCCCCGCTACGCGTGAGCCGGGACGCTTCGCTCGCCCCCGGCGAGCGTCTGCGGGAGTTTCTCGGCGAGGACTTGAGCGAGAAGGTGCTCGACGGCTTCGTCGCCGTGCTCCGACGCGACGATCTGCCCCGCGCTTCGGCCATTGCGCAAATCCACATTGCGGGCGGCGAGTACGATGCCGAGGCGCCGCTGATCTGCGGCATCGACGTGGCGCTTCGCCGGGGGCTCCCCCTCGACACGGTCGAACGGTCGACACTCGAAGCCGCCTGCATGGCCTGGCACCGTGCGCCGGAGAGCGCACCCGGCGGACAGATCGACATCGGCTCCGACCTGGAAGCTGCGGCATTCAGGGGCATCGAGGATGCGGAGCGGCATTTCCGGACGAGCATCGAGCCCCAGCTCGTATGCAACAGGGAATTCATCGAGGATCTGGAACGCCTCGACGTGGAGTTTGGGGTCGGCTCCGACGGACTGGCCGGCCGGCTCTCGCTCGAGTGGCTGCGCTCCTACCCCGAGCTCAACGGGCACGCGCTAACGGAACTGATGACCTGCGCGATCGAGAACGCCCCGCGCGACGCGGTGCGCGAGATGATCGTCGATTGCCGCGAAAGGGTGCATCCGGACGAGCGCGCGAAGCTCGTGTGGCTGTCGGTGGCCTGCGTCCTGGATCCGAATGGCAGCAGGCAGGCGCTCCTCGAGGCGGCGGAAACCAGTCCGGACTTCATCGAGTACGTCCGGGAGCAGATAGGGAGCATGTTGCGCTTCGCCGACACACCGCTCGATTCCCTCCTGTTCGTCGTCGAGGTATTCGGCACGTGCTGGCCGCGGATGGTGCAGAAGCGCGGAAGCGGACAAACGGGCGGAGGCTGGAACGATCCCCAGGAAGCGAGCGCGTTCATCGAGCGTACAATCCACGCCATTGCAAACCGGCCGGAGCCGGAGGCGAGCGAGGCGCTGGTGGCCGTGATCGCGAACCATGCGCCGAGCTATGCCGATACGGCAAGGCAGGCGCTCGCGTTCCAGTGCGGGGCCAGACGGGAATTCGAGCATAAGGTACCCACCGTCGGGGGGTTCCGCACGCTCATGACCAATACGCCCGATGGAACAGGACAGGGTATAGAGAGCATAATCTCGGGGAGCGGGGCCGGTCGCGGCAACGAGACACGCTGCTGACTCGGTCAGCGCGGTCCGGGTAGACTGGTTCTCTGGGATTGCCGCGACGAACTGCTCACCGATGAACGAGGAGCCAAGCACACGACTTTCGCGGTGAGGTCGGCGCCCGCTGGGGCCGCACTCGATGAACCTGCTCTCGATAAACCTGTGGCCTGACCGCGCAAGGAACACTATCATGTGACCAACTTCATGACCACATGAGGTCGTCATGGTCACTGTCAATCTGGCTCAAGCCAAAGCGCGTCTCAGCGAACTTCTGGACCGGGTCGAGGCGGGGCAAGAGGTGCTCATCACCCGTCGCGGCAAGGCCGTGGCGCACCTCTCTGCGGCCGCCCGACCCAGGCAGGCGCTGCCACTGCAGGAATTGGCGGGATTTCGGGCGGGCATGCCACGGTTGCGGCGTCCCGTCGCCGAGCTGCTGCGCGAAGCCCGGGAAGAGCGCATCTAAGGTCGGCAGTCGGTTCGGATGCTCTATTTCGATACCAGCTTTCTCGTCCCCCTCATCCTGCCGGAGGCCACCAGCGAACCGATCGCCGCATTTTTCGGGGGCCTGCCGGCAGACGATCTGGCGGTCAGCCATTGGACCCGGGTGGAGTTCGCCTCGCTGCTCGCCAGAGAGGTTCGCATGGGCAATCTGGATGCCGCGGCCGCGCGCATGGCGGGTTCACGGTTCGAAGCGATGATCGACGAGTCCTTTGTCGTCCTGTTGCCGAGCCGCGACGACTTCGATCGGGCCAGAGAGTGGCTTACACATTTCGAGACGGGTCTGAGGGCCGGGGACGCGCTACACCTCGCCGTTGCGAGCAACCGCGGGGCGAATGCAATCTATAGCTTGGACAAATTGATGATCACTGCGGGACAGGCGCTGGGCACACCAGCGAGCACGGGGATCCTCCTTCCGGGCCATGACACATAAAAGCATACCGCCGATGACATGATCATCCCGCTGGAACCCAGTCTTGAGGGACTGGCTGAACGACGTTTCCTCAGCTTCTCGCGACAGGTCCTCGCCCGGCAGGCGGCTCGCGACCAGGATCGCATCACTGCTTTCGTGGACGCGGAGACCGCGCTGGCTCCCCAACTCCAAGACCTTGAGGGCCAACGCGACGAGTATACTGCCTGCGTCCGCGTGCTGGGCGACCTCGCGCGGTTGCGCTGGACGCTGGTCGAAAGTGGGCATGGACTGGAGCTTCATTCGCCGCGCCCGCATGACGCGCATACCTCCGCCCCCTGCGAGGTACGCCGGCGCAAGGATGCGATCCGCCGCGAGTTACGTCCGCGCGTGCTGCAGCAGTTCGCCGACCGCCACGTCCGGCGGTTTATCGAACGGCTGGAACGCCCCACGGCCTCGTCTCGACACAGGTCCATCAACGCCCTGATCGCCGATGGGACGGAGGTCAAACGGGTGGGGTGTCGGTTTACCGCACATTGAATGCTGAGTCGCTCGCAAAACTCTGAGCGCTTGGATCGGCGTAAGACCAGCGAGCACTCAGGCCAACCAGCTTCCGGGCTGGGCCGTGCGCACGCTTTCTCCTGCGATGCTTTCGAGGAAGTGCTCTGGCAGGAGACGCTCCCACACCGCAAGTGAAGTCTGTACAAGAGCGAGATACTGATCCTCGTCTCCTCCTTCTATGCGTCGCCATGCGCTCGGCATGTAACGCGCTATGATCGAGAGGGCATACAACGTTGCAGCGGCAATCGTCCTGTACTCACAAATGCCACCCACGGTCGGCAGTAGGAGCGTTGGACCGCCGAAAAATGGCGAAGAATGGGTCGGAAGCACTTTCCACCAGATGTCGTGACCGGCATGGTCCACGCGGGCACGGAACGCCACTCCGGAGCCCTCGAAGTCATCCACGCGGCGGATTTCCGCCAGCGGCCAGCCGGCGTTTTCCAGCCTCTGTGCGGAAATCTTTCCGGATCTGTCGACAAAGAGCCCATAGGTGCTACCAGACTTCTTTGCGGTGTGACGAATGAGGTTCGGGAAGTTGGACTTGTTGTCGTAGGCGACGGAAACCCATGCAGGGGAATCGTCGAAGACCTCGGCGAAGAGGTCGTCGATCTCGGGCATGGATGCGAACAGGCCTCGGAGAAGGCAGAACGTGTCGGAAGGAAGTTTCTCCAGAGCGGCCTCCGTTCTTGGCTTCTCGTTCGGATAGCGGCTGGTGTCCTGCCCCAGGAACTTCATCCACTGCGGAAAGAATCCGCTCTTGAGGACGCCGACGCGAAGATCCGCAAACCCGCCATTTGACGCCGGAAGGGCATAGAGCCCGTGACCGTATCGTGTCATGTCCTCGACCTTGCCAAGATCAGTCGGTCCCGACGGAGAGGCCAGCATCTCCGCTTGGGCAAGCGCCATCGTGCCGTAGTAGAGACCGAGAACCCTCCTGATGAGTGCTTCGCGCGGGCTCGAGACGAGGTAATCGAGAGCGCTACGCATCGAATAGGCAATGCCGGTCGACTTCGCCGCAACCGTTTCGCAGGAGAGGATCTTACATACTGCTTCGGCTCGCCTGTTCACCAACTTGCGGGCGAGACCTTCACTCGTGAACTGCTGCAGGCGTGCGATGACGGCGTCAAGGGGATTTTCAGCAGTCAGCCGCCGTAGGGTGACGGCTCTGTGTGGGATGACGGGCGGCGATCGGTCCGGTGCCGCTCTTTTGTTCAATTCGACGAGATACGGGAAGAAGTCGCTGAGCGGTTCAACCGGAACCGTCGCGCCACCGGCGAAGGAGTCGAACATGTAGGGTTGGCCAATGAAGAAGATGCGCTCGACCCGCTGGGACAGCGTCCCGTAGTCCGAATATGAAATCCCGCTGCTGCTGTAGAGCACGGCTATCCGAGTCGACACCGCGTCTCTTTCCGCGAAGACTTCAATGCAATCTTGACTATCGATCTCGCGCACTATCCGTGTAGACCAGCCGTGCGATTTGAACGGAATCAATACCGTCCCTTCCACTTCCTGGCGAAGAATGCCCAGGCGCGGGTTCGCCGAGGCAACTGAAGCGTCCATATCGGAACCTCCTAATGGTCCTAGAGTGGTATGTACGCTACTATGTTCGAAGATATTCTTGGAACAGTTTCTGCGAGCTCGCGAGAAGCATTATTCGCATGCCACTTGAGACTGTGTCCCCGGAGACAGGACATAGCGGGTCGGCGAGACCTAACCCGGTTGTGGTCACGTGGTCGTCGCCAAGTTGATCGTACTCGGTTCGCGAAGAAGAGCTCGTAGCGCTCCTCCGTCGGGCTGAGTTCGCTCTCCAGCCTCGGGAACAACTCTTGTTGAGAGGCGTACCAGTAATCCGAAAGCACCTTGCGCAGGGGCACGGCTCCACTCCTTGGTCGTCGTCATGCGGTGTTTGCAGACAGCACATGGTACTCAGGAGGGTGGGCCGATCCCACCGCAACAGCCTCAAATTACGACCAGGCGATATACCCACTCGCCTAACCTATTTTGCGACAGACTCATAAGTCTGTCCTGAGGTCTGACTACAGCGCGATCTCCGCGTCCGGTTGGTCGGCAGCAAGCGCGTTCATCCAGGCGAGGCAGAGGTCGTGGGAGCGGTAGGTGCCGTAGGCAGCGGTCTCCTCGCGCTCCACGATGGAGAAGGTGGAATAGATGTAGCGCACGTCGTCGCGGTCGGCGACGCCGTAGAGGTGGAAGAACACGGCGTTCAGCTTCGCGCGCAGAAGGAGGCGGCGCTCCTCGTCCCATGCGAAGGGCGGCAGCACGTCGCCGGCGGCATCGACGTGGCACATGTCGCGGGCGAAGGGGGCCATGTCGTGGGCCGTGTAGGTGAGTTCCAATACCGCCTCGCGGACGATCTCGCCCGCCGTCTTCGGCCCGAAGCGGTGGGCCTCGTAGCGGTCCGGCGGGACGACGGGGAGCTGCTCGACGATGAACCAGTTGAGGTGCTGCCCCTGAATCTTCTGACGCGCCGCGTAGTCGAATGGCACGGCGTTGAAATTGGCGAGGAGGAACGCCGATTTGGCTGCCTCTTCATCATCTATCGAAACGATGGGCAGCGTGTTCCCCACGCCAGAGCCGGGGATCAGCGCAGCAATCATGGACCGTACGTTCGTAGGCGCTGTGACGTCCTTGAACCCGAGCAAGTGCGGCGCTGTCGGGAATGACGTCTCGCTATTCAACACCCAGAACTGCGGGTCGGGTAGCCACTCGGGGTTCTGGTGCTGCTCCAGCGTGGCCGGCTCGGGCTGTGCAGGCCGATGCTGATTTTGGGGATTGACGACGACGCTGGCGGCGCGGTGATCGAACGCCTGCACCATCTTGCCCTCGTAGAGCGGCACCCACTCGCCGGCCGGGCTGCCGAAGCGATTGCCGCCGGTGGGCCAGGCGCCCTCCCGCTCCTCGAGCTCCGCGCGCGTGCGGAAGAGGCCGGAGTCGTTGGTCATGTCGAACATCCGGCTGTATTTCACCGGCCACGCCTTCACCTCCTCGCCGGACGAGCGATCCACCAGCACCGGCAGGCGCTCGTAGATCGCCGTGGTCAACTCCGCGTCACGGCGGGTGCGGAAGATCGGCGCGGTGCCGGTGTTCGGGTTGACGCGCGCGAACGCGTCCGCGTTCAGCGGGAAACGGCGCTCGACATCGTCAAGTTCGGCGACATCCTGAAGAAAGAAGGCGCACTGCGCGGCGTTGGGGAGCGGGGACGGGCTGGCTACGAAGGCGCAGAATTTGAAGCGGCTGTCCACGTCGGGGAAGAAGGGCGGTGCGTCGTAGCGCGTGCGCCGGTTTTCGAAATCGTAGAGCGCCTTCAGCGGTCCCTCGGTCGCCACCCCCTTGAAGAAGCGCGCCGCCGTCTTGTCCGATGCGATGCCGGAGGGCGTGAGCAGCCCGACCATGCCGTCGGGCTTCACCAGCGTCATCGCGCGCTCGACGAAGAGCGAATAGAGGTTCACGTCGCCCCCCGACAGCAGCGGATAGTCGCCGCCGCGACGCGCCATGCCGGCCGCCATCGCTGCGCGCCCGCTCGCCGTGGCGTAATCCCGCGCCAGCGGATCGCCGTCGCGCTCCAGTGCCGCAATCATGCGCTTCCGGTCAGCCGCACGGGTAGCCAGCGCGATCTCTCGCCTCCGCGTGGCGAACCACTCCACCTGGCGCACCTGCGGTGCTAACTGATTGAATAGGGGTCGTTTTCTCTCTCTCAACGTTGCAACCGGGCAACCGGAACGCCACCCGTTCCTTCCCCGGCTGCAACCGCAACCGGGAGAGATCGATGGCCAGAACCACCCTCACCGACGCCCGTATCCGGGCGCTCAGACCCCGCAAGTCCGCTTACGACATCCGCGATGCGAAGCTCAAGGGCTTCGGCGTCCGGGTGCTGCCCTCAGGCGGCAAGCGCTTCTTCGTTCACTGCCAGCACAAGGGAGAGCGCGTCTGGAAGATCGTTGGCGACTTCGACGCCGTGGGCATCGACGAGGCGCGCTCGCGCGCGAGCGGGACACTGGCCGCCATCAATCAGGGCGGGACAGCCCCGGCACGGCCCGAGGAGACCCTCTTCGAGGCCGTCGCCGAGACCGTGTTCCGCCAACACGAGCGGCTCTGGAAGCCGGGCGCGCTGGAGGTGAACCGGGGATACCTCAAGAACCAGATACTGCCGCACTTCGCGGGGCGCCCCGTCGCGGAGATCGACGGCCGCGAGGTGCGCGACTGGTTCGCCGCGTTGGCCGCCACCCCGGCCGCCGCCGACCGCTCCATGCCGATCCTCTCCGTCATCATGCGCGAGGCGGAACGGATGGGGTTCCGGCCCGAAGGGTCCAACCCGTGCCGGGGGATCAAGCGATACCGCAGGAAGGGGCGCGAGCGGTTCCTGTCGGACGAGGAGGTGCGCAGGCTGTCCGGGGTTCTGTCTGATCGCGCCCTGCGGCGCCCCCGACAGGTCGCCGTCATCCGCCTTCTGCTGCTCACCGGATGCCGCAAGAGCGAAGTCCTCGATCTGCGCTGGTCCGACTACCGCGAGGGCAAGCTGTTCCTCCGGGGCGCCAAGACCGGCCCCCGGACGGTCTGGCTGTCTAAGCCGGCACGGGCGGTGCTGGACGGGCTGGAGCGGACCGGCCGCTGGGTCTTCCCGTCGCCCCGCGCCGACCGCCCGTGCGGCGAGCACTGGCTCGACAGCTTCTGGTGGGAGGTGCGCGCCGAGGCGGAGCTCACCGATGTCCGTCTTCACGACCTCCGGCATACCCATGCCAGCATCGCCTTGAGACAGGGCGAGACCGTGCTCGCCATCGGCCGGCTGCTCGGCCACGTCAGCCCGGAGACCACCCTCAAGTACACGCACTCCGCCGACGCCATGGCGCGCCAGGCCGCCGAGACCCTCGGCAACGTGCTGGGGGGAGACTGAGCGATGCCGGCAAGGGAGCGAAGCAGGCTCACCGACGCGGCGGTCTCGCGCCTGCGGCCCCGCGCGCGGGAATATACCGTCTGGGACAGCGCCGTGCCCGGCCTCGGGGTCCGGGTGCGGCCGACCGGCGGGATGACCTGGGTCATGCTGGAGGATTCGGGAGGATGTACCAGGCGCCTTTCGCTCGGCCCGGTCCCGACCATGACGGTCGAGGAGGCGCGGCGGGAATGCCACAAGCGGAGGGCAAGGCCGGAGACGAAGGAGCCCGCCCGCCCGGCGCGTGTCGTCCCCCTGTTCCGCGAGTTCGTGGAGGGGGATTGGAAGAAGGCGCAGTTCGGGCGCTGCAAGCCCACCACCAGGAAGAGCTATTCCTGGCTGCTCGACGCCCGCCTTCTCCCCGCCTTCGGCGCGGAGCCGCTGGATTGCATTGAGGCCGGCGATGTCAGGCGCCGCTTCGACGCCTGGAGCCGCACCGCGCCGGGCAACGCCAACAGCGCGCTCAAGCTGCTTCGCCAGATATTCAACTTCGCCGCCGCCAGAGGCCACTTCGACACCAACCCCACGCGGGACATCAGGCCCAACCGCCGGCCCAGGATGACCCGCTTCCTGTCGCGCGAGGAGATCGCCCGCCTCCACGAGGTTCTCGACGCAGAGGACAGGAAGGGCGGCACGGCCCAGGCCGACATCATCCGTCTCCTGCTGCTCACCGGCTGCCGCAGGAACGAGATCATCCGGCTGCGCTGGTCCGAGGTGCGCGGCGACACCCTGGCCCTTGCAGACGCCAAGACGGGACCGAGGACGGTGCCGCTCAGCCCACAGGCGAGGCACATTCTGGAACGCCAGCCTCCGAGCGAAAGCCCGTTCGTGTTCCCCTCGCCGCGCGATCCGTTGCGGCCGCGCGGCCGCAATCTCGGGCTCTGGTACAAGTCCCGGCGCGAGGCGGGCATCGAGGATGTGCGCCTTCACGACCTGCGACATACGCACGCCAGCCACGCGGTGATGAACGGCGTGCCGGTGCCGGTGGTTGCCCGCCTGCTCGGGCATTCCAGCACGCGCATGACGCTGCGCTACGCCCATCTCGGGGACCGTGACATCGATCGGGCCGCCGAGAGGGTCGGGCAGGCTGTTGCCGATTTGATGGGGCTTCCGTCACCGCGGCGCGCATCACCGCCGCCGACACCGGCGCGGCGATGAGTTGGTATGCGATGAGCGGGCAGCGATGATGAGCGGCATCTTGCCGCTGCGATGCGGCCGCGCTACGGTTTTCGTGTTGACGGTCGGCACTTGGCTGGCGGCGCGCGCTCAGCGCCACGGTCCCCGGCAAGGTGCCGACGAACGATTGCGGGGGCTTTGGCGATGGCGAACGGAGCGGACCCTCTCTTGCCTTCGGGCATCGGGTATCGCGGCACATCGGATATCGCGGTACAATTGAGCCGAACCGAGCCCCGTCTGCGTCTGCGTCTTCGTGGGGCCGGTCTCGTGAGGCGCTCGTTCCGCCGGCCAGCCTCTCCGCCTGAATCTTCCCGCCGCGCTGCGCGCTGACCCGGCGCGCGCTGGCTCGTCTGGGGCCTTGCCGCCGCGCTGCTTTGCCTGCAGCTGCTTGCCGGCCTGGCGCCGCTCGCCGCCCAGGCCCAGACGGCGGTAGTCACCGACACCGGCGGCTCCGCCGTGACCGAGGGCTCTCCGGCGATATTCACCGTCTCCGCCAGCCCGGCGCCAACGGCGGACCTGACGGTCAACGTGACCGGGGTGGCAGGATCGGCCCGCCGCCGCGGCTGGTGCTGAGCGAGGGCGAGCAGCAGCAGATACTTGAGCGGATCGAACGCATCCACACGAGGATGACGACGGGCTCGGCCAAGGAGGACCGGTCGATACTGGCGCAGCTAAGCGGTTCGGTTGCGCTATTGACGAGCGTGGCGGTGCTGGACCTGGTCCGCGCGGGGCGGACCTGTGAGATGATCGCACTGCTGGCCGAGATTCTCGGCGAGGAGGAAGCGGCCCGCACCGCCGAGCGGTTGGCGGCCTGGGTGCGCAAGCAACGAGTGCTCGACTGGGCGCGGTATCCATCCGGGATGGTGGGGTGGCCGTTTTGCGCGGGCTACAGCCACGCCGCGACGATCTGCATCAAGAAACCGGTGACAAGGCACAGAAGGCCGGACCAACTCCACCGCGCGGACGATCTACGCCATTTCCGCTCCTGTGCCATCTGGACCCGATCTTCCTCCCGCTCCTCGGGCGTGAGTTCGTCCTCAGACCCCACGACATCAATATTGCGGGCCATTAGCAAACCGCTTCGGCGAATGGCGTCCGGCAAGGTATACCGAAAGAGGATGATCACGCCCACGATGTCCAAAAGCAAGCCGATAGTGTTCAGAATTTGAGCCGACAAGCCATGCCTCCTAACGCTGTGATATAGAGGACGAATTCACGCGCGAGACTTGGGAAGAAGATGCAGATCGAAACTACAAGTTGCCATCAGACATTGTCCTTGAACAGACCGACGGTTCGGTCCACGATTCCCCAGCAGACCAAGATATGCGTCCCGCGTCGGCGATGCCGGCCACAAACGGTCAAAGTTGGCCGGCGCTTGTCAAGGGTTCAGTCGAGACGATTGATTCCGTCGAAGGCGACGGTCTTGTAACACTCTGCCGACGTCGGCGAATGAATCCGTAAACTGTATTTTCGTACTTTTCGTCTTGGGTGGAGACTCGGACGCGGTCTGCCGGCCGTCGATCCGCGCTCCTTCGATAGACTGGATTATCTTTATTCGTCATCCAGTATTCCATTGGGGACAATATGAGCATATACAAAAATAAAGAAGGCGTGTCTCCCAAAACAGACTGCTTCCCAGAATGCCGAGTGGTAAACCATAGTCGATTTCTATTTTCTAGTGTGAATTCGCAGATTTCCCTCAGAAATTTCATAATAAAATACCTGCTATCCAATGTAGAACAAGGCGGGAATATCATGGTTCATTTTCTCTCCTGACTCGTGTATTCAATCAACGTTCCGAGCGACTGCTCCACGGAGCTAGTTCAAACTGTCGAATTCTGTGGGCGTCGTCGTGTTCGACGCTTCCTAGCCACTTCAAGAGGTGCGCGCATCTTCTCATACAGCATGAACAGGTGCTCGACGCGCTCGCGCTCCGACGCGAACCCTCCGCGCCGGTAGAGCCGGTCAACCGCACGGTCGAGCGCCCGATGCGCCCGGCGCAGGTCCGGCGGCATCAGGTCGGGATCGTAGAGGTTGGCCAGCGTTGCGCCCGGATGCGCGGCCCGCGCGTCGAGCACCGCTTGGGCGAGGGGTTCCAGCCGCGACAGGTCCGCGTCCTTTGGCGGCAGCGGGAAGGTGTTGTAGACGAGGCCGATAGAGTAGCGGTATCGGCTTTCCAGCCGCCCGCCGATATGGCGCAGCCAAGCCATGTGCATCGCCGAAGTCAACAGCGCGAAGTCGGCCAGCGTTGCATCCTGAAGGACGAATACGAGATCGCTCGGGATGGTCGGCGGCTCAAGCCATCCAACAGGCACATACTCGCGCCGCTCCGAACTGACCTTCGGCACCACGAGGAACGGCGCGGTGGGGATGACGTTGACGTGATAGAGGGTCGGCGTCGCCGCAAGCTTGCGCGTCGGCGCGCTCGTGCGACCTTCGCGGTAGGCGCGGACGGCGGCGA
>JAPPHR010000008.1 GCA_028820995.1 Rhodospirillales bacterium | reverse complement strand
CACCCAGACCAGCGTGAGCCAGGCGTCCGTGTACCACTCGGGCTCGGCGTATTCCCTGCTCTGCGTGTAGCCCAGCAGGTAGCCGCTGGCGGCGAGGCAGATGAAGATCTGGTAGCCGACGAAGACGAACATCGCGAGCGGTCCGCCCCAGAGCCGCGCGCGGCAGGTCCGCTGCACGACGTAGAAGGAAGTCGCGAGCAGCGCGTTGCCGCCGAAGGCGAAGATGACGGCAGAGGTGTGCACCGGGCGCAGGCGCCCGAAGCTCAGCCACGGCAGGTCGAAGTTGAGGACGGGGAAGGCGAGTTCGAGAGCGAGATAGAGGCCGACCAGGAAGCCGACCACGCCCCAGAACACGGTAGCGACGGTGCAGCACCGCACTACCGTCTCGTTGTAGCGCTCGCCGGCAATGGCGTCGGTGTCTGCCACGCTACCCCCTTGCACTACCGGCAGACCGACCCTGACTGAGCGGCCCCGACGTGACTCTAGTCGATGACCGATCAAGTCTCCATCGGGACATGGACTGCGTGCAACCGGCCCACGACGGACCCGGCCAACTTGGCGTGAACCTCAGAGTCGTAAGTCTACCCTCATCAACCTCTTGGAATGTTGACCTCAATCAATGGCGATCGATAACCGTCAGAGGCCAGGCCACGAACGACGTTCACGCGCCGGCGCATGGCCCCGCATGCCGATGCCGGAGCCTCCCTTCACCTTGTAGAATTCGCGGTTACCGGACAGGCGGGCCGCCGGGCCGCCCCATCACCCGTTATCGGCGGACTCCGCGCACTGGATGCAGGTTGCAGCATGAGGCAGAGCGTCGAGGCGCCGCCGGCCGATCGGATCACCGCAGACCCGGCACTCGCCATAGGTCCCGAGCCCGACCCTCCTGATGGCGGCGTCGATCTGCTCGATCTCTTACGGCGCGGAGGCTTCGAGACCCACGAGGACTTCGTCCCCCTCGGCTTCAACAGCCCGATCCTCCGAGTCGGCGCTGTGCGCGGTGCGGAGATCGCGTTGGTGGATCGCCAGCGACGCGCGCAATTCAGAGCGCCGACGTCCGAGCCGCTCGCGATCAGCCCTACTTGACCGTCAGGACCAGGCAGTTTGCATGGCTCGTGAGCTTCGCCGAGACGCTGCCTATCACGAGACCCTCCATGCGGCCACGGCCGCGGCGCCCCATGACGATGAGATCCACGCCGACGTTGTTCGAATAGTCGATCAACACGCTCGCAGGCTCGCCTCTCAGCACGACACACTGCACGTCCGTACCGCCCGCGTGCAGTCTATCCGCGATCGGTTGGAGCTCACGCTCTACCACGGCGCGTTCCTCGACCCGATCGGGATTGTCGACATGCTCCTGCGCTGCGAACTCCACTACGTCGCTCGACGCATGGCTGTGGTCCACGACCTTGGCGAGATGGAGCATCGCACCGTATTTCGCCGCCAGGTCTCCCGCCAGCGACACGGCCTTCTCGGCGTGGTCCGAGCCGTCATAAGCCGCGAGTATCGTCTTGATCATCGATCACTCTCCAATCCGGCTCATGGGCGATCATTCTGGAGAGGCGCCCGATCCGACCTAATTTATGAAATTCTCGATCCTTCAGGTTTGCGACAGATCAACCTCCGAGAGTGTCGGCACGGCCCTGTCATGGCGGCGCCAGCGATCCGATCATGTAGTGGAGTGGTGTCTCAGTCCGAAGTCTGCCGCTTGCGGTAGGTCGGCGGCCCGCAATAGGCTGTTATCGGCCTTGGGCCGCCGTTTGATCGACTAGAGGAGGATTCTCAACTCCAACAACAGGGAGTGGCAGATGCCATCATCTCTTGAGGAGGTGGTCGAGGTGGTCAACTTGATCATCCTCTCCATCCGCCTACATAGGTGGTTGCGAAGAGTTTTCTACTGATTAAGCGAGGTGGCCTCGCCCGAAAGGGCGGGGCCTCAATTGTTGGTGACTCCTAACTCAAACTGAAACACTATCTGTAGTGGACACTGCTCGCATCCAGCATGCCAGCGCGGCTAGGATGCGCAATTGCGCCACTGATCCTCAAGTGAAATCCCGATAGCAACAAGCCCGATGAGCAGGATGCATTTCCTTGGAAACTCGCGCACTCTATGGCTGAGAGCTGCAAGAATCATAGCGGCAAGGTTCCCTTCTGAGCGCCCCCTCGACCTGCGGTGGATGTTCGATCCTTCAAGACCATCCGCTGACCCGAAATGCTAAGGCCAACAGCACTGCCGCGCTTCCAGTGCAACTCCGACATCCTCCTCTGGTAAAGCCAGACCGAACGGCCCCGTCAGACCGCAAAGTGCTGCAGGAAATCCCGGTCGGGCTCGACGCCGAGGCCGAGGCCATCGGGGATCGCGGCCCGACCTTCGTTACGCGCGACCTGCCCTTGAATGTCCAGCGGCTCAGTAAGCAAGTCATCGCGGAAGCCGTTCTCTGTCGTATCGAACTCCAGCATCGGCTCGCGCGGGTAGAGACCGCCAGGCAGCGGCGGCATTGCCGCCAGCAACTGCAGGTTGGTGGCGACGGCGATGGCCGAACCCCAGACATGGTTCACCACCGGCGTGAAATGCGCGTGGCAGAGCGCGAGCACGCGCAGGTACTCGCTGATGCCGCCGAGGGAGCAGACCTCCGGCTGGGCAATGTCTAGGCCGCCGCTCTCCAGCAGCGTCCGCCATCCCCAGCGGCTGAACTCGGCCTCGCCGCCGGCGATGTTGACCTTTAGCCCGGCGCGCAAGGCCGCGTATCCCGCGAGGTCTTCCGGCGCCACCGGCTCCTCGAACCAGTAGGCGCCCAGCTCGTCCAGCGCGCGTCCCACATGAAAGGCGTCCGCAGTGGTGTAGCAGTGGTTGGCGTCCACCATGAAGTCGAAGTCATCGCCCACCGCGCGCCGCACCGCCTCGGCGAGCACGACATCCTGCTTGGGTCCGAGCCCGACCTTCATCTTGGCGGCGACGAAGCCCATCTCCTTGATTGCGGCCGCCTCGTCAGCGAAGCGCGCGGCGAGTGACGCCGGGTTCTCGCGGCGCAGCATCATGCCGTAGCCGTAAACCGGAACCGAGTGGCGATGTGCGCCGCCGATCAGCTTGTGTAGCGGCAGGCCGGCTACCTTGCCGGCGATATCCCAGAGTGCGATGTCGACGCCGGAGAGCGCCTGCAACGGCATCCCCTTCTGGCCGTGATCGCGCAGCAGGTTGTAGATCTTGTGCCAGATCGCGTCGCGGTCCAGCGGGTCGCTGCCCAGTACCATGGGCTGGATGACCTGCTCGACGATGGTCCGGTTGGCCAGCGCCACCGTTCCCGGTCCGAAGCACTCGCCCCAGCCGGTAATCCCGACGTCGGTCTCGACCTCGACGATATGCGCGGTGCGCTTGTTGTAGAACTGTTGGGAGTATCCCAGCTCCTCCGGCATCTCGTACTGCAGCACATGGCTGGCGATTCGGGCGATCTTCATGCGGGAACGCTCTGCCGGCTTGAGGCTGCCCTCGGCCGCGGCTGCATTTTGCTGGTTGGTCATGTCGCGTCCATCAATCGAAAAGGTTGCCGATATTCTTGAGGATGCTGTCGCCGATGTAGAGCGCCAGCGCCTGGATGGTGGAGGTGGGGTTCACCGCGCCGGCGGTAACGAAGATGCTGCCGTCTACGATGAAGAGGTTGCGCACGTCGTGGCAGCGCCCCCAGGCGTTTACCACGGAGCGCGCGGGGTCGTTCCCCATGCACGCCGTGCCCATCTGGTGCCAGCCGGCGCGCCACCAGACCTCGCGACCTCCGCCCGTCACCCGTTTCGCGCCGGCGGCGAGAAGTGCTTCCTCCGCGCACGCCTCGCCATGGGCGATCATCTTCTTCGTGTTGTCGTCCACCGTGTACGTAATCCTGGGAGCCGGGATCCCATCGCTGTCGGTGAGTTCGGAATCCAGGGTCACCGTGTTGCTCTCGCGCGGCAGGTCCTCGGTGACGACGGTGAGCCCGGCCGAATAGGGATAGACCTCGTCCATCAGATGCCGATGCTCGCTGCCCCAGGCGATGGGCTTGTCGACACCGAAGCCGCCGAGGGCCCAGGTCATGGGCGTGGTCCAGCGGCTGGCATGCAATCCGTACCCGCGCACGAAGTCCCGCGACGGGTCGGTCTCGTAAAACTCCTGGCTGAGGATGCTGCACGCCATCGGCCCCTTGAAGCCCTCCATCGGCTCGTCGAACACGCCGGAGATGCCGGTGAGCGGATGGAACATCAGGTTCTTGCCCACGAGGCCGCTGCGGTTGGCGATGCCATCCGGGAACAGCTTGGACTTAGAATTCAGCATCAGTCTCGGCGTACCGATGCCGTTGCAGGCGAGGACGACGAGCTCCGCCCGTTGGCGCTGCAGGCGGCCTTCCGGGTCGTGATAGAGCACGCCGCTTGCCATACCGTTCTCGTCCAGGGTGATCTCGCGTACCCGGCAGTTGGGCCGCAATTCTACGCCAGCGCGCAACAGCACCGGCCAGTAGGTCGTGTTCACGCTGGCCTTGGCACCGGTCGCGCAGCCCAAATCGCAGGTGCCCGCGTTGACGCACTTCGCGCGACCGTCGTAGTCGCGGCTCAGGATCGCCGCATCCGAAGGCCACCAGTGCCAGCCCAGACGGTTGAAACCCCGCGCCAGCGTCCGGCCCAGCTTACCGAGAGGGAGCGGCGGAAGTGGCGGCTCATACGGCGGATAGGCAGGATTCCCGGGGAGGCCGGAGGCTCCCATGTTGCGGTCGTTCTGCGCGTAGTAGGGCGCGAGCGTCGCGTAATCCACCGGCCAGTCGTCGGCCACGCCGTCCAACGTGCGGGCGCGGAAATCCGAGGGGTGCAGGCGCGGCCAGTGCGCGAGGAAGTTGATCGTAGACCCGCCTACCGCACAGAAATTGACAGGTGTAATGGGCGAGTCCTCCGCGTTGATCGGATAGTCCTGCGGCAGCCGCCGTACATTGGGGTCGCAGCTGAACTCCGCATAGCGGCTGAGCTCGTAGTCGGGGTTGCGACTGGGGAACGCCGCATCGGTGATCAAAGGCCCCTGCTCAAGGCAGAGGATACGCATGCGCGAGCCCAGAAGCGACCATGCGAAGGCCGCGCCCGAAGCACCCGCGCCCACGATCAGCACATCGACGGGATCGTCGCTCATACCGGACTCTTCAGACGCTCATGTCGGGCGATAGCAGCGGCTCCGTGCGCGCACCGGGGCCAGCATATCTGCGAGTTCATCGGGGTCGTCTTCGGGCAGCTCGTAGCCCTCCGGCTGCGTCGGGCGGTCGGAGAGACCGAAGTGCGGGCGAACGTCCGCGCGGCTGTAGTAGCCCATGTAGGTGTGCCGCAGCAGCGCCGTGAAGACCTCGGGTGCCTCCCGCTCCAACGCCTCGAGCACGCCAATGCGTTTGGCAGCGTCTAACGCCTCGAATGCCGCACCGCGCTCTTCGGCCAGGCGCGCGGCATGCGCAAGACCCTCGCGGAAGAGGGCGGCGAGCGCCGGGTCGTCCTCCGCACTGCTGGCCAAGTGCTCGGCGACACCGAGCGCACCGGCCGCAGGAACCCGCCCGTCGGCGCTCGCCGGGACAATCTCGTCGAGCAGGGCGTTCAGCAGACGCGCTTCGGCCTCGCTCCAGATGGCCGGGCCGCTCATGCGCCGCCCCCGCGAGTGAAATTGGCTCCCCGGCGGGAGACCGCGTCCATCGCCGCCGCCAGCAGCAGGATTGCGCCCGAGAACATAAGCTTGTCGGCGGCCGACGCGCCCGAGAGGTCGAGTCCGTTGCCGAGCGAGCCGATGACCAGGGCGCCCAGGATGGCGTTCCAGACCGAGCCCCGCCCGCCGAACAGCGACGTGCCGCCGATCACCGCGGCCCCGATCGCCTCCAGCAGCAGCGGGCCGCCCGCGAAGGCGTTGAACGAGACCGAGGCGTAGCGCGAGGCCCCGACGATACCGCCGATCGCCGCCATCAGGCCGACGATGCCGAAGGCGGCGACGCGCACCGTGCGCACGCTCATGCCTGCGCGCCGCGCGGTCTCGGCGTTGCCGCCTACGGCAAAGAGCGATCGTCCGAAGGGAGTGGACGTTGTGACCCAACCGAGAATCGCCGTCAGCGCCATCAGCACGACGACCAGCAGGGGCACGCCGCGATAGTTGTTGAGCGTGCCGACGGCGGCCAACACGAGGATCGCTATGAAGGCGATGCGGCCACAGAGCGCGGCGACACTGTCGGCCTCCAGGTTGCGGGCGCGGCGGCGCATCTGGTCGTGCAGCGCGAACGCCGCGAAGGCGAGGGCGCAGGCGATGCCGAGCCCCCAACCCCAGGCAGGGGGGAGCGCCACGGTCGTCAGTGCGCGCACCGCGGGATCGCGCATGTTGATGGCGCCCTGGATTCCCAGAATCTTCAGCATGAGCCCTTGGAAGCCGAGCAGCCCGGCCAGCGTGACCACGAAGGATGGGATGCCGACAAAGACGACCATCACGCCCTGCGCAAGCCCCATCGTCACGCCGAGGGCAATGGCGGCAAGAATGGCGAGAGGTGCGGGCATTCCGCCGAGCAGCAGCACGGCCAGAAGGGCGGCGCAGACGCCCGCCATAGCGGCGGCGGAGAGATCGATCTCGCCCAGCAGCAGGACCACCGTCAGGCCCACAGCCAGAGTGCCCACCACGGCGGACTGCATGAACAGGAAGTAGATGTTGCGCGGGCTCAGGAAGGCCGGCTCGGTGATGCCGAACCAGAGCCAGATCACCGCCAACGCCACCAGCACCGGCCCGAACGAGCCGAAGCGCGTCTCGCGCAGGAGCTGGAAGCGCAAAGCGAGCAAACCGAGGAGGCCGGCGACGGATGGCCGACCCTCAGGCGGCATCGGCGGTTGCCTCCTCAAGACCTCGCGTCACGGCGGCGACGATCACGTCGGGGGTAATCTGGGCAGTCTCGTAGACCGCCACGTTGCGCCCCTGGCGCAGCACCGTGATCCGGTCCGAGACCTCGAACACGTCTCGCAAATTGTGGGAGATGTAGACGACCGCGTGGTCGGTGTCGCGCAGGCGCTTCACCACGTCCAGCACCTGGCGGGTCTGAGCGATGCCAAGGGCGGCCGTGGGTTCGTCGAGCAGGACCACCGAGCTGTCGGCACCCACCGCGCGAGCGATGGCGATCGCCTGTCGCTGCCCGCCGGAGAGGTTGCCGACGCGCGCCCGGACCGAGTGCAGCGTGCGTACCTGCAACCGGTCGATGGCGTCCCGCGCCGTTTCTTCCATCGCCAGATCGTCAAGCGGGCGCAGGAAATGCGGCAGGAAGCCCCAACCCCGTTTCACAGGCTCGGCACCGAGCGCGACGTTGGCCGAGACATCCAGGTTCTCGCAGAGTGCGAGGTCCTGATAGACGATGCGGATGCCGAGATCGGAGGCATCGTGCGGGCTCGCGATTTGCACCGGCTCCGCGTCGATGGCGAAGCTGCCGGTGTCGGCCCTGAGCGCGCCTGCGATGATCTTCATCAGCGTGGACTTGCCGGCGCCGTTGTCGCCGACCAGCGCCATCACCTCGCCGCGGCGCACACCGAAGGTGACGTCGCAGAGGGCCTCGACGCCGCCGAAGCGCTTGTTCACGCCCGTTGCAAGCAGGTGAGGCGGGACGTCGGGACGCCCCGCCTCCTCATCATTGCTGACCGAGGGCATTACACCCCTAGCCGGAGCAGAACGCGGTCTCAGCCGCCGGGCCCTGGCAGACCATCTCCTTCGTGATCGAGGTGTCGTTCTCGATCACATAGGCCACGCCTTCCTCACCGACTGCGGAGTAGGACGCGACCGCGACGAAGTTCACGTCCGCGCCGACACCGTTCTTCACCGTGTTGGGGGCCAAGTCCTTGAAGTCCTCACCGTTGACCAGCCGCGCCGTCACCTGGGCGGTGGCATGGGCCATGTCCGCCAGCGGACGCCAGCCGGACTGCGTCTGCTCACCCAGCAGGATCAGTTGCAGCGCCTGCACCGTACAGTCAAGGCCCGAAACCGGGATCGTCCCTGCCATGCCCTGCTCGGCCAGCGAAGCGATAGCGGCGGACGCGTTGCCGTCGTTGGACGACACGACGCCCTGCACGTTGTTGTCGAGCTGGGTCAGCGCCTGGTCCATCGAGCGCCGGGCGATGGCCGGATCCCAGCCCTGCGTCCAGTTCTCATAGCCCAGGATCCGCGTTCCGGCATCGTAGTGGGACTGCAGCGCGCGCATCTGGCCATTGAAGATGACGGCTGCGTTGGGATCTGTTGGCGAGCCCTTGAGCATCACCAGCGTGTCGCCGTCCTTGGTGTTCTCGATAACGTGCATTGCCTGGTCATAGCCCATGCCTTCGAGATCGGCCTGCACCCAGAACGAGGTGTTCTCGGAGTTGATCATGCGGTCGTAGGCGATGGTGGGCACGCCCGCCTCGGCGGCGCTATCGGCGATGACCGCCGAGCTCTCGCCGTCGATGGGGATGACCACCAGCACTGCCGCGCCCCGCGTGAGCGCCTGCTCGGCCTGCCGCTGCTGTGCGGCGGTGTCGTTGTTGGCGTTGAAGACCTCGACCGTCACGTCTGGCGCGATCTCCGCCATCGAATCGATGAAGAACCGCGCGTCCTGGCTTTCCCAGCGCGGGTTCACGTTCTCGGGCAGCAGAAGCGCCACCCAGTCTTCGGCCGAAGCCGAAGGCGCCAGTCCGGCGGCGAGTGCCAGCGTGGCCGCGCCCGCAACGACGCCCGAAAACAGCTTGGTCACTTTCGTCATCATTGTTCCATTCTCCTCTGGTGCAGCCCATCTGGGCGATGCGTGCGTGCAAGCGCGACCTCTCCCATCGAGGTCACGCCTTCAAGATGGGCCACCGCTGGGCAGCCCCCACTCCGCCCCGGATCGGTTTGCGAAGAGTCCGGGTTGGGAGAATTCCGCGTCCGTAGCGCCGACGGCGCGCGGTTTGCAGAAGCGCAGAGTCCCTTTCACTGGGACCGCGCGCTGCCGTCCGTGCCATCCTCACGCGCGCCCCCCTCACCAAGGCGAAGCCGTGTGTCGGCCAGCAGGCGCTCCATCCGGGCCTCGGCTTCCGCCGCGTCTCTGGCCAGGATCGCGTCGGCAACCGCGCGGTGGAACGGTATCGATTCCTCGTTCTCGCGCGGATCCCGGTTGGTGAGGCGGATGGAGATCAGCAGTGCGGAGAAGACGGCGCTTTCCATCGCCAGCAGAAACTCGTTGTCGGCGGCGCGCAGGATCGCTCGATGGAACAGCGCATCGGCGACGACGAAGTCCTCGATGGAGCCTTTCTCCTGCTCCATGCGGTCCTGCGCCTCGCGGATCAGAGAGTGGCCCTCTGCGGTGCCACGTTCGGCCGCCCAGCGCGCCGCCTTGGGCTCGATCACCAGGCGCAAATCCATCAGCTGGCGCAGAAAGGCATGATCGGCCGGGGCCGACTGGTGCCAGGCCAGCACGTCGTCGTCCAAGAGCCCCCAGGCGGACCGAGGCCGGACGCGCGTGCCGATGCCACGCCTGACCTCCAGCAATCCCTTGCCGACGAGGATCTTCACCGCATCGCGAATGACGGAGCGACTGACCTGAAAACGCGCCGCAAGCGCTCCCTCTTCTTCCAGCAGGTCCCCTTGCCCGTAGGCCCCGGCGACGACGCGCCTCCCCAGCTCCTGCACGATCTGCGTCGCGAGGCTACGGGTCAGCGCCGGCTTCTCTTTCAAGTCGTAGAACAGGAACTCGCTCATGTCGCTGAATGATAACATATGATCTTTATGGACTCCATATGTTATATAGAGTTGTTCGGTCGGGATTGGCGCGGCTTGAGTGGTGTTCGTCGCAAAGACGGCCGCCGCGGAGATGAGCTGTGGCAGGGCGGGTGGACGATCTTCTACTGGGGCTGGTGGATCTCCTGGGCGCCCTTCGTCGGCATGTTCATCGCGAGGATCAGCTGCGGGCGCACGATCCGCGAGTTCATGGTAGGCGTGATGTTCGTGCCCACCACCATCGCCTTCCTGTGGCTGTGCATCTTCGGCGGCAACGCCATGTACGCCGAGCTGGAGGCGGCCGGTGGCGTCGGCACCGCTGGCATCGCCCAGTTGATCCGGGATTGGAACCTTCCAGCCTCGCTTTACGGCACCATCGATCTAGTGACGGGCATTTCGTGGCTGAACTGGATCATGGCCGCGCTTGCGACCTTCCTGCTGGCGACGTGGTTCATCTCGTCCTCGGATTCGGGCACGCTGGTCATCACCACCATGCTCAGCATGGGCAGCGACAACCCGCCCAAGAAGTTCCGCATCTTCTGGGGGCTGGGAGAAGGGTTCGTCGCGGCGGTGCTGCTGCTCGCGGGCGGCCTGAAGGCGCTGCAGACCGCCTCCATCGCCGCGGCCCTGCCGGTCAGCGTCATCATGCTGATGATGACCTTCGGCATCATCAAGTCCCTGCATGAAGACCCGAGCGCCGTGCCCATGCCGAGCGACGGCAAGGCACCCGACGGCACCAGTTTGAAGGGTGACCTTCCACGCTGAAGCCGGATGCTGCGCGAGCGTCCGGGGCGCGAACAAGGAGAGGGAACGGAGATGGCATTCTGTCGGGGGATTGGAGCCCTTGTCCTGTCACTTGCCTTGTTGGCGTCGGTCCCCGCGTCTGCCGAGGACGAGCCGGCGGAGGAGCGCGTTGCGGCACCGACGAAGGCGCTGACCATCGTCTCCTGGGGCGGCGCCTACACCAGGAGCCAGATGCTGGCCTACGTGAAGCCCTACCGCCTTCTCAGCGGCGAGTGGGTGTCGATGGAGACCTACAACGGCGGACTCAAGGAGATACGCGAGCAGGTCGAGACCGAGAACCAGACCTGGGACGTGGTGGAGTTCGAGCTGTCGGACCTGATCCGGGGCTGCCGCAAAGGCCTGCTCGAGACGTTCGACCACAGCACCCTGCCGCCGGGCGACGACGGCACACCTGCCGCGGACGATTTCATCCCCGGTGCGTTCACCGAATGCGGCGTCGGCCAGACCGTGTGGTCGACGGTGGTGGCCTACGATGCCGAAGCGCTGGGCGAGAGCGCTCCTTCCGCCCTTGCCGACTTCTTCGACGTCGACGAGTTCCCCGGCAAGCGCGGCCTGCGGCGCGATCCACGAGTCATCCTCGAGTGGGCCCTGATTGCCGACGGCGTGGCGCCGGAAGATGTCTACGCGACGCTCGAGACCGATGACGGGCTCGATCGGGCCTTCTCGGTCATGGACGAGATCAAGAACCACGTCGAGTGGTGGGAGGCCGGTGCGGAGCCGGTACGCCTGCTCGATTCGGACGAGGTCGTCATGACCTCGGCGTGGAACGGGCGCATGTATCGCCCGATCGTGGAAGACGCCAAGCCTTACGCCATCGTGTGGGACGGCCAGATCTGGGACATCGATTCCTGGGGGATCGTCAAGGGCAGCGAAAATCTACACAAGGCTCTGGACTTCATTCGCTTCGCGACCGGCACGGGACCGCTTGCGGAGCAGACGAAGCACATCTCCTACGGTCCGGCGCGAATGTCCTCGATGGCGCTTGTCGCCGAGGAAACCAAGCCGCACCTGCCCACCGCGCCGGAAAACCTCGCTCGCGCCCTGCAGACGGACGCCGCGTGGTGGGCCACCCACCACGTCGCGCTCACCGAGCGGTTCGAGGAGTGGCTGGCGAGCGGCGGACGCGGCCTCGCAGGCTCGGCCCGCTGAGCCGACACGTTTGTCAACGGCGGCGGGATTATGCGCCAGAGCGGCGGAGTAAAGATGTACCACGGTCCTCGGCGGCAGCTTGTCCCCGTAGATCCTATGAGGCCGAATCGGGACCGGCGTTACGGTCCTGC
>JAPPHR010000071.1 GCA_028820995.1 Rhodospirillales bacterium | reverse complement strand
CGCCGTTCGCTTGGCTGCCGGTCGCGGTGTACCTGTTCGGCACCGGCGACAAGCCGGCCATCTTCCTGGTCTTCGTGGCGGTCTACTTCATCATCGCATTGGCGACCATGGCCGAAATCGATGCGGTGCAGGAGACCTACCTGAACGTCGCCAGGATTATGGGAGCGTCACGGCTGCAACTCTATCTGCTGGTCATCCTGCCGGCGGTGCTCCCCGGGCTGTTCGTGATTCTCAGGCTCAACCTTTTCGCCGCCTGGATGATCGTGCTCATTGCCGAATCGGCGGGCTCGGACTCAGGACTTGGCGCGCTCATCATGCTCGCGCGAAACACCGCTGCCGCCAACCTGGTGATGATCGGAATCGTGGTCCTCGGCGCGCTCGGGTGGATCTTCGACATCGTCCTGCGTGCCATCCAGAACCGCATGCTCTACTGGGTGCCTGAAGTTCAGGCGTCACTGCAGAAATGAGCGCGCCGACGGTAAAGGCTCGGAGGAAGTGGCTGCCCGGGTTCGCCACTGCGGCCATCTGGTCGATTGCATCGGTCGCGCTGTTCGCCGGCATCTGGGAGTTCTGCTGGTACATGAGATGGGCCAATCCCATGCTCATGCCGCCACCGCACATGTTCCTGCAGGACGTCCTTTATGTCGGCAAGCTGTTCGACAAATCGACGCGGCTGGGCAACCCATCGGACATCGAGATCGTGCTGACCATTCTCAAGACGGTCGGCGCCACAACAATGCGCGTGATCATCGGACTCATTGCCGGTCTGGTCGTCAGCCTCGCCGTCGGCATGGCAATCCGGTATTCGCCCTTGTTCGGTAAGCTCGTGATGCCGGTCATCAATCTGCTGGCGCCCGTCTCGCCGATCGGCTGGCTGCCGGTCGCCATGCTGATCTTCGGTCTCGGCGACGCTCCGGCCATCTTCCTGGTCTACATTGCGTTGTTCTTCATCATGACGCTGGCAACGCTCAGCCTGATCGACAGGCTGCCGTCGTCGTATGTGCAGTCCGCCCGGATCATGGGCGCATCGCGTCTTCAGATCTTCGTGCTGGTCATTCTTCCCGCGATCCTGCCGGGCCTGTTCGTCGTACTGCGCATTAATCTGTTCGCCGCGTTGATGATCGTGCTGATCGCCGAGTCGGTGGGCGTGGGCGGCGGGTTGGGCTTGGTCGTCATCATTGCGCGGAACACGTTCGACGCGCAGCTCGCGTTCTTCACGATGTTCATCATCGGTGCCGTGGGTTTCGTGCTGGACATAGCTCTGAGGCAAATCCAGCGACGCGTCCTCTACTGGCAGGCGTAAGGTGAGGGAGGAGCGAACCGATGAGTGACGTGAGCAACGCGACGACCGCGCCCGACGGAGCGCCGGCGATCAGCTGCAAGAGCGTCGGCAAGATTTGGGGGATGGGAACTGATCGGGCCGTCGAGGCATTGAAGGACTTCAGCCTCGATGTCGGCCAGAACGAGTTCGTCGTCCTGTTGGGTCCGAGCGGCTGCGGCAAGTCGACGCTCCTTTACCTGATCGCCGGGCTCGAAGACCTCACCGCGGGCGCGATCGAAGGGCACGGTGTGACGGTCACGGGACCCGATAGCGACCGCAGCCTGATCTTTCAGGAGTCCTCGCTTTATCCATGGCTTTCGGTCGTCGAGAACGTGTCGTTCGGGCTCAAGCTGCGCGGTATGGCGAAGGGCAAGCGGCGCAAGGTCGCGGAGCGGCTGTTGGTCGATGTCGGCCTGGGCGGCTTCGAGTCCAAGCGACCGGACGAGCTCTCGGGCGGCATGAGGCAGCGCGCCGCGGTGGCGCGCGCGCTGGCCATGGAGCCGAGCGTGCTGCTGATGGACGAGCCGTTCGCGGCACTCGACGTGCAGACACGCACGAAACTGCAGGACTTCCTGATTCAGATTTGGCGCGACTCGGGTGCGTCGGTGTTGTTCGTGACTCATCACATCGACGAGGCAATGGCGCTCGCGGATCGGGTCGTCGTGTTCACGGCACGGCCGGGCACCATCAAGAGCATCGTGCCGATCGACCTGCCGCGGCCGCGCGACCCGCGCGATCCCGAGCTCCACGCGCTACGCGACCATCTTATCGATCTGCTGGCCGACGAAGTCGATCGCGCCTTCGCCGAACAGGAACAGATCGCGGATAAGGACAAGATCCGGGCGTAGCCGGCGTTTCTGCGTTGGGCTGATCCCGGTACCGCTCGTTCTAAAATCTGGGGGTTACCATGTCGTCGTCTCTGATACGTGGAAAATACGTCGTCCTCGGTGTCGCTAGCCGACACGAGGCGACGATCATCGAAGACGGTGCGGTTTTTCAGCGCGATGGCGTAATTGTCGATGTCGGCAGTCACGAAGCGCTCGCAGCGAAACACCAGCCCGACGAGGTCATCGGTTCGGCCGACGACGTCGTCATTCCGGGGCTGATCAACTGCCACCACCACGTGGGCCTGACGCCGGTCCAGCTCGGCTCGCGCGACTACGCGCTGGAACTCTGGTTCGCCACGCGCATCGCTGGCCGCAGGCCCGATCCGTACCTCGACACGCTCTACTCTGCGTTCGAAATGATCGCCTCGGGCGTCACCACGGTGCAGCACCTCAACGGTTGGCTGCCGCTGCCGCTCAGCAACATCGAACGGATCATCGGGCGCATTATCGACGCCTATGACGACATTGGCATGCGCGCGTCGTATTCCTATTCGCTGCGCGACCAGAACCGGCTGGTCTACGAAGCTGACGCGGATTTCCTGCGCCGCCTGCCAGACGAGCTTGCGGCCGAGCTCGGCGATCATCTGGAGAGGGACACGCAGCCGCTCGACGAGCAGCTCGCTCTCTTCGAATCGACGCGCGAGAAGTATCACGGTCGCGAGCGCATTCGCATTCAGCTCGCCCCCGCCAATCTCCACTGGTGCTCGGACCGGGCCCTCGCCGCGCTGCGCGACCTCTCCGAGAAGTACCAGGCGCCGATGCACATGCATCTGGTCGAAACTGCTTACCAGAAAGAGTATGCCCGGCGGCGGGGCGGCGGCACAGCGGTCGACTACTTGCAAGAGCACGGCTTGCTGGGGCCGCGAATGACGCTTGGTCACGGAGCCTGGCTGACCGAGGGCGATATCGAGCTGGCCGCAGAGACAGGCACGCACGTGTGCCACAACGCGAGTTCCAACCTTCGTCTCAGGAGCGGCATCGCACCGGTCAACCAGCTTGAGGCCCGGGGCGTGAACGTCGGCCTGGGCATGGACGAGGCAGGCATCAACGACGACCGCGACATGCTTCAGGAGATGCGCGTGGTTCTCAACGTGCACCGCGAGCCGGGTTTCGACGACAGCGTGCCGACCTCGGCCCAGGTGCTGCGCATGGCGACGGCGAACGGCGCGCAGACGACACCGTTCGGCACCGACATCGGCACGCTCGAGGTTGGCAAGGCGGCCGATCTGGTGGTCATGAGCTGGCGCGACATCGCCTTCCCGTTCCTCGATCTCGACATCGACGTCTCGGTAATCGATGCGATCGTCCTCCGCGCCAAGTCGTCGGGTGTGAAGACGGTGCTGGTCGAAGGGGAGCCGATCCTGCGCGACGGACGCTTCACGCGGGTCGACCGAGAGGCGGCACTTGCCGAACTCGCCGCGTCGCTCGCGCGGCCGGCTGACGACGACGAGCTGCGGCGTATCGCACTCAGCCGCAACGTGCTGCCGCATGTCCGGAAGTTCTACGACGGCTATCTCGATACCGAGACGCGCGATCCCTTCTACGCCCGCAATTCGCGTCACTGAATTTGACGGCCGATCCAATCGACCGTGGTGTCCGAGAGGTGGCCCGCCAACTCAAACATGGTCTTGTCCGAGCCGCTCGACTAGCATTTCGGCTGCTTCGCGCGAGGGGAGCCGGTTAGTCATGGGAGATGGGCGCAACCGGGTCGTGATGGGCGATTGCCTGTACAGGGTCGACACGCCCTGGGGCGATCTGACAGGCGGGCCCGAACTGGGATTCATCAGCCAGATCGCCGTCGACAGCGAGGGCTCGCTGTTTGTCTTGCAGCGCAGCTCTCCGCCGCTGATCGTAATTGATCGGGAGGGTCGTTTCGTTCGGTCTTTCGGCGATGGCCTCGTCCGAGACGGGCACGGCATATACATCGACCGGGACGATCGGGTCTTCGTCGTCGATCGCGACGCACACGAGGTGCTGATCTTCACGGTCGACGGCACGTTGCTCGACAGGCTGGGCGAGCGCGACAGACCCCGGTTCGGGGCACCGTTCAATCATCCGACCGATTGCGCCGTTGCCGAGGACGGCGATATCTACGTGAGCGACGGGTACGGCAACACCCGTGTGCACCGCTTCTCGTCCGAGGGCCGGCTGCTGCAAAGCTGGGGAGAGCCGGGCGCGGGGCCCGGCGCATTTACCACGCCCCACGCTGTCTGGGTCGATCGCGCCGACCGCGTGCTGGTGGCCGATCGCGAAAACGATCGCGTGCAGGTCTTCGATCGGGATGGACAGTTTCTCGGCGCCTGGACCGAGCTCTATCATCCGATGGATATGTTCGAGAACGAGGCAGGCCGGGTATTCGTCACCGATCAGGTGCCGCGGTTGACCATGTTTTCGCCGGATGGCCGTGTCGAGGGGTGTTGCCGACCGGCACTCAACATCGCTCATGGAGTCAGCGGCGACGCGTCCGGCAATATCTACCTGGCCGAGATGAATCCGTCGCGCGTCACCCGACTGACCCCGGAGGCATGACCGGAATCGCGCGGCCTCACCCTGCCGCAGTCAGCAGCCCTTGCGGGTCTACGATCCGGAAGCTCAGCGCGGAGCGTTCGGCATAATCCACCACGTGGGTGAGCGTGGGCGGCGCGCCGCCCACCATCCGCTCCTCCAGCTCCGCCTGCGTGTCGGCACCGGTCAGAAGGGCGAAGCTTGCGCCGGGCGGAGCGGCCGGGAAGCGATTGAACGCGTGCCATGTGTCCTTCCAGAGCAGAATTCCCTGCGCCCCGCCGATGAGAAACGCGTGTATGCACTCGGGCGCCGGGTCTTCGTCTGACCCGCCCGGCGCCGCGACGACCATCACCCAGGACATCGCGTCCAAGGGTATGAAGCACTGGGTCACATTGCTGTGCCTCTCCAACTTGGCGAACGTCATTGGCCGGTGATCGTAACGGATCACCATGAGGTCGGTAGCGGCGCTGGCCTCGTAAGGGAAACGCCACGAGCGCAGACCGGGGTTCCTGAAGACCGGTGGGGCCGACGGCTCCTCGATGAGAGCGCCGAACGGCGCAAAATCCTCAGCCGTGACCGCTTCCAGCGCAATGTCCACAGTCTCGGTCATCGATCAGTCCTCGTCGGTCTGAGGCAGCACGTAGGCGTGCTCGGTGGTCCACCAAGCGGTCAGGGTCGACCCGATGGTCAGATCCAGTCCCTGCAACTCGTGCTGCTGCTTCTGAATCCGGAACTCGACTCCAGGAGCGAGTTCGAGGAAGACGGTGATCATGGCCCCCACGAACTCTTGACCGAGGACGGTGCCTTTGACGACGTTTTCCGTGCTCTGCACGTCGTCGTCAGACAGGGCGATGCGGTCGGCACCGATGACGACCGAGATCCGTTCGCCCGGTGCGACGCGGTGCGTCGGCGGCAACGGCGCACACAGGGGGCCGAAATCCGTTTGCACGAGCGCCTCGTTTCCATTCAACCGGGTGACCGGGCCAGTGAGAATGTTGTTCATGCCGACGAACTCGGCGACGAAGCGGCTCGTCGGCGCGCGATAAACCGCAAGCGGGGCGCCGATCTGCACGATCCGTCCCTCATTCATCACCGCTACCCGGCTCGCCATGGCCAATGCCTCCGACTGAGCATGGGTGACGAACAGGAACGTGATGCCGAGCTGGCGATGGAGCCTGGCCAGCTCCGATTGCATCTGAACCCGCAAATGTGCATCGAGCGCGCTGAAAGGCTCGTCCAGAAGGAGGACGCGGGGTTCCGCTACCAGGGCGCGCGCAAGCGCCACGCGCTGCTGCTGGCCGCCGGAAAGCTTGTTGGTGTCCCGCTGCGAGAGATCGCCGATCCCCAGCCGCTCGAGCCAGTCCATTGTCTTCCGGCGTCGCGTCGCCTTGTCGATCTTGCGCATCCTGAGCCCGAACTCGACGTTCTTGAAGACCGTCATGAACGGGAAGAGAGCGAAGGATTGCCAGACCAGCGGCGTGTCCCGCCGCCAGGGTTTGACTTCGTTCATGCGCACGCCGTCCAGCCGAATCTCGCCTGCGCTCGGCGCCTCGAGGCCGGCGATCATGCGCAACGTCGTCGTCTTGCCGCACCCGCTCGGCCCCATCAGGGCGACGAACTCGCCGGCCTCGATCTCCATGCTGACGTGCCGCACGGCCTCCACCGTGCCGAAGCTCTTGCTGATGTCATCCAGGACGAGAAACGGGTCGGTAGTCATCGTCATCTGCTGCCCTGCGGCCGTCTCACGAGCAGCACGAACTGCGCAACGAGCACGAGCGAGATGCTGATCACGAAGACCACACTGCCGACCGCATTGATCTGAGGTGTGACCTGCCCCTGGAGCACGGCAAGAATGCGCGCCGGCAGGGTTTCATTCAGGCCGGATACGAACCACGCGATCATGTATTCATCGAACGAAACCGCCATCGTGAGGAAGAGCGCGGCAATGATCGCCGGACGGGTGAACGGGATGATGATTTCTCTGATCGTGGTCCACTCACTTGCGCCCAGATTCCACGCTGCAGCCTCCAGGTTCTCGTCCATCTGCGCGAGGCGCATGCGCACCAGAGCCATCGCGAACGGCGCGCAATACGCGACATGGCCGATGACCACGGAATAAAGCTCGCCGAAGAGGCCGATCTTTGCGAGATAGACGAGGAATACCATACCCAGGATGACGATCGGGATCGTCGGCGGCATGAAGAAGATCGCGAGAATCGCGATCTTGCCTCGGAAGCGAAACCGGTAGTCGAGATAGGCTGTACAGAAACCGATAAAGGTCGCAATCACCGCGACGCAAGCCGCGACGATGAGGCTGTTGACGAAACCCGACTGCATCGCCGGGTCGTTCCACATCGCCTCGTACCAGATGAAGCTGAACTCGCTCCACGGCAGGCGGGGGTGACGGTTTATGTTAAACGAAAAGACGACGAGCGTTAGAATCGGCATCAGAATGAACAGGATCGCGAGCAGGATATAGACTCTGAAGAGCCCGTTGATGAGCCGGTCAATCACGATCGGCTCCGGGCGACTTGTGGTAAGCGAACTTGACGGCGGCGAAGAGGATCAGCGTCAAGGTGACGATCATCGTAATCGCGATCACCGACGCTTTCGGCCAGTGGTTCCCCGACTTCACGGTGTCGACGAGGAGGACGCTGAGCGTCGGCGGCCTGCTGCCGCCGAGCAGCGACGGGCTGAGATACTCGCCGAACGAGAGGAGGAACGCGAAGCAGGCGGCGAGCGTGAGTCCCACCCGAGCCGCCGGGACGATGATCAGGAACACTGTCATCACCCGGCCGCAACGCAGATTGTGCGCCGCCTCGATAATGCTGCGATCGACGTTCGACAGGCTGAGGAGGTGCAGCAGGATCACCAGGGGAAAGGCGAGCGTGAAAAACCCCACGATCGTGCTGAAGGAGTTGTTTAGCATGTTGAAGGGCCCGAGGCCGACCGCCCCGAAACCGCTATTCAGGATGCCGTCGTTGCTGAGGATCACCTGCCAGGAATAGACGCGGACGATGAAGCTGGTGAAGAAGGGGGTCAGCAGGAAGAAGACGCCGAGACGACGCGTCGCCGGCGAAACCTTGAACGCCAAGGCGTAGGCGCAGGGGAAGGCGATGATGCTGATGAGGACGGTCGTGACGGCGGCCAGAAACAGGGTGTAGAGGAAGGCGTCCCAGAAATAGCCCGCCGAATACATCGATACCCAGTTGGCGGTCGTGAAATCGGCAGAGAGTTGAAAATTCGCGACTTTCCAGAAGGTGATGGCAACCAGCAGGCAGAGCGGCGCAACAAAGAACGCCATCTGCCACGACACCGAAGGTGCTGGCCAGAACAGGCCGAACCAGTAAGGCCCGCGTGAGCCGCTCGGCGGCCCGCGCGCTTCGCTCTGAATGCTCATCGCGTCCAGCTCACCATGGTGGCAGATGCAGGTGACGCGCGAAGGGCGCCTCCTGCATCTCGCACCTTACCCGAGCGGCGTCATGGCTGTTGTCGAGCGCGATCAGACACTCTTCATTTCGGCCCAGGCCTGCGTCCAATCCTCGATCGTCTGCTGGAAGGGAAGTCTGCGAATGACGATCTTCCCCTCGTTCCACTCGTCCATCATGTTGCGCTTGTCGAGACGCATGCGCAGCCATTCGGCCTCGACGGGATGGTCCGCGTTGAGCTTCTCCCAACCCTTCTTGCTGGCGATCCCGGTCTCGTTTCCGGGGCGAAGCGCGCAGCGGACCTGCCCCTCTGGTGAGGCCATCCACTTGATGAACTCGTTGGCGAGTTCGGGGCTCTGAGCGCCTCGTGCGATGGAGAACGACTCGGTCCACTGGATGCCGCCCTCGTCGGGGATGTGGGTGTTGACCGGCACGCCGTCCTTGCGCAACCCGAGCGTCAACCACTCGCCGATGCCGGGAATGAGCCACACCTGCCCGTTGGCGAGCGAGGAGTAAGTGTTGGCGTAGGAGTAGTAGCCGGCGACCTGCGGCGCCAGGGAGTTCATGGTCTCCCGCAGCTTGCCGAAGGCCTCTTCGTCGATGTCGAAGGGCGACTTGTTGCCGTTGTAGAGGCTGAGGCAACCCATCGACGGCAGGTACCAGTCGAAGAAGCCGACCTTGCCGGCTGCGCCTTCCTCCCACAAGGCGCTGTATGACGTGAGCTGCTTGGGCGTGTACTGCTCCATGTTGTAGGAGAGCCCGAGGTAGCCGAAGCGCACCATGACCGAGTACAGCGTGTCGCCGTCCCAGTGCAGCGGAAAGCGCTGATAGTTTGGCCAATAGTCCTCGAAGGGATAGTCGTTGGGATCGAGCTCGACGATCAGATCGCCTGCGCGCAGCATTTGGACATATTCGGCATCCGTAAGGATAACGTCGAAAGTGCCGGGAGGTGAGGAGTTGGCGAGGGCAAGCATAGGCTCGCCGCCGGCATATTCCTTAACCTGCACCTTCACGCCGTGCTTGGCCTCGAAGGGGCCGACGGTATCTGGATGACCCCAGCCGGGCCAGGCCAGGAGGTTGAGCACGCCATCCTGAGCGCTGCCGTAGCGGGGCAGGAACATCGAGGTCGTCGCGGCGGCTGCCACCGCGGCCCCGCCCTTGAGGACGTCGCGGCGCGCGATTCCTTTACGGTTCGACTTGTTGCCATGGTTCTTCATGTTTCTTCTCCCTGTTCGATGCTTATTTGTTCGTGTGCAACGAGGGTGAATGGCAACGCTCACCGGGCTATGAGTCGTGCGTGAGCGTCTCCATTTGTTCGGCAAAACCCGGACTCTCACGCCATTCGTCGAGCAGCGCTCGCCCCTCCGTTCCAAGCACTTGCTCGCTCGGCATCGCGCGCGCCTCCACGGTGCGCGAAACTTCGCTCAACAGCACACTGATATCGGCGCCCAAGGCCGCCGAATCGGCCAACGAGGCGGCGTAAAACAGGCGTCGGATGTTCGCAAAATACATGGTACTGACACAGAGCGAGCACGGCTCGCAGGAGGTGTAGAGATCGCATCCCGAGAGATCCCACGTGCCGAGGCGCCGGCAGGCGTCGCGGATCGCCTCGACTTCGCCGTGGGCGGTCGGGTCGTGATTCTTGATGACCGCATTGCAGCCTTCGCCAACGATCTCACCGTCCTTGACGATGACACAGCCGAAGGGTTGGTGCTGGCCGCTCAGCATGCCTTCACGCGCGATCTCCATGGCCCTTCGCATGAAATCTTCATTGGTCATGGAAATCTCCACAATCCGTGTAGGCCTAAGCTTCAACTCTATGGCGTCCCCATGACGGAGTCCATCGCTTTCCCAATTGGTCCGATCGTGTAGAGTTCGCAAGCGAACGTGGCGCACGCGGCCGTCGCCGGCCGAGAGGGAGGGAGGCCACCGACATGACCTTGTCAGACTATCCGCGCGACATGATTGGGTACGGTCGCACACCGCCCGATCCGCGTTGGCCGAAAGGCGCCAGAATTGCAGTTCAATTCGTCATAAATTACGAGGAGGGTGCGGAAAATAATATTCTCCACGGCGACGAGGCGGCCGAGGGCTACATGGCGGAAGCCAGCGCCATTGTACCGCTGCCGGGCAGACGCAATGCGTCAGTCGAGACCATGTACGAATACGGAAGTCGCGCAGGATTCTGGCGGCTTTATCGCATCTTCACCGAGCGAAATGTGCCGGTAACGGTCTACGGCGTTGCCATGGCGCTTGCGCGCAACCCCGAAGCCGTCGCCGCCATGAACGAGGCCGATTGGGAAATCGCGAGTCACGGCTATCGCTGGATCGACCATCAGACAATGGGGGTAGACGAGGAACGCTGGCACCTGAAGAAGGCGATCGAGGTGCATACGCAGGCGACGGGAAGCCGTCCGCTCGGCCTGTTCATCGGTCGTGGAACGATCGCCACGCAGCAGCTCGTGGCGGAGGAGGGCGGCTTTCGTTACAGCTCCGATTCCTATGCCGACGACCTCCCATATTGGGAGGAAAAGTTCTCGCCGCCATTGCTGATTATCCCCTATGCCCTCGACAGTAACGACATGAGATTCGTTACCGGTACGGGATTTACGTGTGGCGACGAGTTCTACAGCTATCTGCGCGATTCGTTCGATTTGCTCTATGCCGAAGGCGAAACGGCGCCGAAGATGTTGAATATCGGCTTACATGGTCGCATCGTTGGTCGCCCAGGTCGCGCGGCTTCGCTGGCACGCTTCATCGACTACGTGCTTGAACACGACAAGGTTTGGTTGTGTCGGCGCATCGACATTGCCGAGCATTGGAATACGCATCAACCGCCAGCTTAGTCGGTGACTTTCAGGGAACTATGGTGACCCTCCTTACCGCAGGCAGACTCATGCGGCCGATTTGGGCGGTGCACCGCCCTTCTAGGGATCGATGTTCGTGAGATAACTCCGCACTCGCGGAATCGTCTTCAAGCCACGAATTGATCAGCCCAGCATGGCGAGCGCCATGCCGACCGCGGCCTGCGAGGGGTCTATGACGGGGCAGCCGAGATGCGATTCCAGCGGCGCCCGGTAGCGCGCCATGCCGGCGCAGCCAAGGACGATCACGTCGGCGCCGTCCTCGTCTCGCAGCTGCTCTGCCGCTTGCGTCATGCGGTCGGCGACCGTGTCCTCCTGCGCAAGCGCCGTGACTCCGAGCCCGATGGCGCGCTCGCCAGCCATGCGCGCGCTCAGGCCCAGCGACGCCACGTAGCGCCGGTGACGCGCGATCGACGTCTCCAGGATCGCGACGATGCCGAAGCGCTCGCCGCGCGCGAGTGCCGCCAGGATGCCGCATTGCGCGATGCCGAAGACCGGCGCGCCGGTCGCCTCTCGCGCGGCATGGAGGCCGGGGTCGGAGAAGCAGGCGATGACGAAGGCGTCCGCCCGCTGACACTCGATCATGCGACAGAGCGGCGCAACCACCTCGTCCACGTGTCGCTGGGTCTCGATGCCGGGCGGGCCTTCGGCGAGCGTCAGGCAGTCGATGGTGGGCCCGCCCTCGAAGCGAAAGCCTTCCAGGGCGCGCGCGATGTCGTCGGTCACCGTAGCACTGCTGTTGGGGTTGATGACGAGGATGCGGGCGCTCACGGTGTCTTCCCCCGTGGCGGCACGAGGCCAGTGGTCTCCACGATCAGGCCGTAGTGCTCGGTGCGGCGGTGGGCCGCGAAGTCGAAGGTGCTGGACTTGAGGAAGGCGCCGTCGTCGAGGTCGCAGGCGGCGACGATGACCTCGTC
>JAPPHR010000123.1 GCA_028820995.1 Rhodospirillales bacterium | reverse complement strand
CCCTCCGCGCGGTGCTGGACGAGATCGCCGACACCGCAACCCGCGAAGGCATGGGTCCCGTCCCCCTCGCCGCCTCGGCCGAGTAGCGATCCGACGTCACGCTTGATAGAGACTGCGAAACGTATCACATGAAAGGTGAAGATAATAGAATAACTAGTTGAAAAATATATGAAGAGCGGCGGCCTGTAGAGATTTTTCTACGGCACACAGCCCGTGAATCCGGGCGCCTTCTCCGCGTTGTCGGCCTAGAGCGCGCGGGCGCGTTCGCGCAGCTCGAACTTCTTGATCTTGCCGGTGGCGGTCTTCGGCAGGTCGCCGAAGACGACCGTGCGTGGTGCCTTGAAGCGGGCCAGCCGCTCGCGGCAATGCGCGATCAGCGCCGCCTCAGAGACCGCCTGCGCAGCGGGCTTGAGGGCGACAAAGGCGCAGGGCGATTCCCCCCACCTCTCGTCCGGGCGCGCGACGACCGCGGCTTCCAGCACTGCCTCGTGACTGTAGAGCGCGTTCTCCACCTCCAGGCTCGAAATGTTCTCGCCGCCGGAGATGATGATGTCCTTGGCGCGGTCGGTGATCTGGATGTAGCCGTCGGGGTGCGTCACCGCCAGGTCGCCGCTGTGGAACCAGCCGCCCCTGAAGGCGTCGGCCGTGGCCCCGGCGTCGTCGAGATAGCCCTTCATCACCGTGTTCCCGCGCAGCATGATCTCGCCCACCGTGGTGCCGTCGGCGGGCAGCGGCGCGAGCGTCTCTGGGTCCGCCACCATCGCACCCTGGATCGCGTGATGCCGCACGCCCTGGCGCGCGATCAGCGCGGCCCGGTCGTCGAGCGGGAGGTCGTTCCAGCCGTCTTGAGGCGCCGCCACAAGTGCTGGGCCATAAACCTCTGTCAGACCGTACAAATGAGTGACGTTGAAACCCATGGCCTCCATGGTGGCGATCACCGGTGCCGGCGGCGCAGCACCGCCGACCGTCATCTCGACCACACGGTCGAAGCGCCGCTTATCGCTTTCCGGCGCATTGATTAGCATGCCAAGTACTACCGGGGCGCCGGCCATGTGCGTCACCTTCTCCTCGGCGATCAGGCGAAAGACCTCGGCAGGCTCCAGACGGCTCAGGCATACGTGGGTGCCGGCGGCGGCGGTCACGGCCCAGGTGTGGGTCCAGCCGTTGCAGTGGAACATGGGGAGCGTCCAGAGATAGACCGACTCGCGGCCGAACCCGTTCATGAGCACGTTGCTGAGCGCGTTCAGGTAGGCGCCGCGGTGGTGATACACGACCCCCTTCGGCCGGCCCGTCGTGCCCGACGTGTAGTTGAGCGAGATCGCCTGCCACTCGTCTTCGGGCCAGGGCCACGCGAAATCCGGCGCACCGGATGCGAGCAGAGCCTCGTAGCTCTCGCCGGCGAGGCCCCTTCCCTCCCGGCCGACCTCCACTGAATCCTCGATCGTCACCACGAGCGGGCGATCATCGAGCCGAGCCAGCGCCTCTTCCACGACGCCCGCGAATGCTGCGTCGGCGATCAGCACGCGAGAGCGCGCGTGGTTCAGCATCGAGGCGATGGAAGCAGCGTCGAGGCGGATGTTGAGCGCATTCAGCACGGCGCCCGCCATCGGCACGCCGAAGTGGGCCTCCAGCATGGCCGGCACGTTGGGTGCCATGATCGAGACCGTGTCGCCCAGGCCGACACCGCGTTCCGCGAGCGCGCCGGCCAGCCTGCGGCAGCGCTCATAGGTCTCGGCATAGCTCCGCCGCAATGCGCCGTGCACCACGGCCGTCCGTGCCGGATAGATGGCGGCCGCCCGGGCCATGAAATCGCATGGAGTCAGCGCGGTATGGTTGGCTGGCCCGCGCTCGAGCCCGTGCTCGTAGCGGTTGTTGTCAGGCACGTGGCGACTCCCCCGGTGACGACCGGCCCATGGTCGGCGCTGGCCCGATGCGGCGTCAAGAACCGGCTGGAATGCGGGGGACGGTGGCGGCCCGTGCGTGGCCGCTCGCAGGACAGGCCGCCTGCGGCTATACTCGCGCGATGCAGGTCGCCATCGTCTCCGACACGATTTGCCCGTGGTGCTACATCGGCAAGCGGCGCTTCGAGCGTGCCCGAGCTGGCCGGCCAGCCGGCCTCGCCGTCGAGTGGCGCCCCTTTCAGCTCAACCCCGACATGCCGGCCGACGGCGTGGACCGGCAGCGCTACATGGTGGCCAAGTTCGGCTCCGAGGAGCGGGTTGCCGAGATCTTCGGCGCCATCGAGGAGGCAGGCGAGCCCGAGGGCATCCAGTTCGTCTTCGACCGTATCGCGCGCACGCCGAATACCATGAATTCGCACCGTCTGATCGAGTTTGCCGGGCAGCGCGGCGCGCAGGATGCGGTGGTCGAGGCTCTCTTCCGCCGCTACTTCGAGCAGGGCGAAGACATTGGCGATTGCGCCGTTCTAGAGGCTGCCGGTGTGGATGGCGGCCTCGACGAGGACGAGGTGCGGCGCTTCCTGTCCGGCACCGAAGGGGCCGAGCAGGTGCGGAGCGAGAGCGAGGCCGCAAGCCGCATGGGCATATCGGGCGTGCCCTGCTTCATCTTTGAAGGCAAGTACGCAGTCTCCGGCGCGCAGCCGCCGGATGTCTTCGAGCGGGTCTTCGAGCTTGCCGCAGCCGCCAGAGCCGACACCGCCGCCGATTCCCCGCCGCCAGCAGCGTAGCCCCCCGCTGCCTGACGGCGCTTACTCGGAGTCCGTCGCCTCGCCCTCCGTGAGGAATGGAAACAGATTCCGGAGGAACCCCGGTGCCAGAACGGAAAGCGGATTGACGGAAATATCCGGCTCCGCCGTCGTTCCGCCGACCTGGAAGGACGCCGCGAACAGTCCCTCGCCTTCGCCGCCTGTCAGCAAGTCTCCGAGGATCGGAATGGCGTCGAAAATCGTGTTGAGCGTGTAGGCCGGCACGAGCGTGCCGCTCAGGTCCACCCGTTCCGTTTCGAGATCGACGGTCCCTTCCGCGTTCACGCCGAGCGCGAAGCCCGACGTCCGCCCGTCACGGATGGTGAGAACGTCGTCTTCGACCGAAAACGGCATCTCGAAGCGCGCAAAGGCGATGCCCTCCTCGCCCTGGAGCTCGTCGAGGATGCCGGTCAGCGTCGCGATGGAGAGCAGCCTCGCCAGCGTCGGCGCGTTGACGACGCGGTAGTCTTCTATATTGACCGTACCGGTGATGGGCGCGCCCGGCCGGTCGTCGTGCACCACCGCCTCCAGCAGGAGGTCGCCGCCCAGAGCATTATCGTAGACACCGAACGTACGGGCCACAGCGCCGGCATCTCGCGAGCGCACGGTCACCAGCCGCTTGCCCTCCTGTGGCGCGAGGGAGACGTGCATCGGCGCCCCCGTCGCCAGCGTTCCGTCCATGAACCCGACATGCCGGCCGTCGGAGTCGGCCTCGAAATGGGCACGGACGTCCGTCAGCAGTCGATCCTCCGTCGTGAGCAGGCGCTCGACATCGAGATCGAGCACGAACTCGCCGAATTCCGGAGCGCCTTCCCTCGTGAGGCGGCTGAGATAGGGACGCGCATCGAGACTGGCGCCCTGGATGGAGACGTTGGTCGTCTCTTCGCCGATCTCGATTCTGCCTGCGATGTCGGTGGCGCCCAATCGCATCGTCTCGATCGTGATTTCGCGAACGTCTCCGGCTCCCGGCGCCAGGGTGGCCCGGCCCAGGGCATAGAGCGTCTCCGTCTCGATCTCGACCGTGGCGAGCTCGACCGCGCCCGCCGGCGGAAGCTTGGCGACAACGCGCACCGCCCCCCGCGAACCGGTTGGCTTCGCCCAATGAAGCTCCGGAATTTCAAGCCGCGCCATGGTCGCATCGAGCGCGAAGGTTGCCTGCGGCGGCTCGCTGCCTCCCGGATCGGTGTATGTCCCGTCGACGGTGAGGTTGCCCTGCACGTAGGGCGCAAGGTCGAGGCCCAGCGTGGTCTGACTCTCCAGCGTCACGGTCGTCGCCACGTCGAATCGCCGCGCGAATGGAGCGTCATCGCCGAAGTGCTCCTGCCATGCGACCGTCGCGGGCATGCCTTCGAGCTTGGCCGTGCCGCGAACGTCCATGCTCGTATCGTCGACGCCGAGGCGAAGCGTCCCCTCGGTCAAGTCCACGACGCCGGCAAGCCCCTCGATCCGGGCATTCCCCACCCGCGCGACGGCGCTGACCTCGATCTGCTCCGCCTCGACGGCCTTCAGCAGCGGGAGATCGAGAGCGAACAGGGTGTGCACGCTGCCGTCGGCCTGCGCCAGATCCAGGTCGGACTTGCTCGCCAGCTCGAGTCGGGGGTGGTCCAGCAGGGAGAAGACGTCGGTCAAGGGCCCCTGGGCCTCGATCGTCAGCGCCATGCGCGGCACCGCCGAATGGATGCCGCTCAGCAGGGCCGTCCCGCGAGTTGCATCGATCCCTGCGATGCGGCCACCGCTCATCGCGACGTCGAGCCGTTCTCCGGTGAAGTGCACGGTGCCGTCCACCCCTGTCACCGGCGGCATGGGCCGCAGGTAGTGGATGCTCGCATCCTCGAATACGAGTGACCCGACCGCCGAGGACCCGCCGAAGCGGTCGGCTTCAATGTCGCCCGGCTCGATGGCGAGGGCCGCGTCCAGGTGGGTGATCCCGCCGCCGGCGACATTCTGCACGATCCATGCGCGTCCGTTCTCGATGAACGTCTCGGGCCAGTACGCGTCGAGAGAGTCGAACTGCAGGTCGTAGGCCTGGAACCGCCCCTTGACACCGACGCCGGCATCGGTTCGCCAAAGCTCGCCATCGAGGGAGAACCTGGGTCGGTCGGAATCGACCTCGAACGATTCGAGTGTGAGCCGCGACAGCGCTCCGTCGACCGAGCCCGTCGCGGCGAGCCTGCGGACCGGAACCGGCGCGGGAAAGACGTCGGATATGGCGACCTCGCCCTCCCCGCCCGCGATATCGAAGGCAACGCCGCCGAGAATGCCGCCCGGCGCTATGTCGAACGCGAGCGTGCCCGAGAGTGGAACGCGGAGCCCGGCGAATTCCTCGACTTCGGGGGCGATGAAGGCAAGCTCCGCCAGGTTCAACCCGGCGAACCCGACAGCGGCGCTGCCCATCTTGCTCTTGCGGTGATGGAACAGCTCCGCCTCCAAACGGGTCTGCAGGTTTTGCACCTGCAATTCCGCCGACAGATGACCCAGGACCGCCTCGTCATCCAGGTTGAGGGTGAGATCGGCACTCGGCGCCTTCCAGGTCAGATCGGCCACTTCGTCCCGGAGGACGAGCGCGGCGCCGCTCAGGCTGACCCGCCTCAGCTTCGACAACGGATGGTCTTCGCGGGGCGGGTCGAGCAGGTCGGCGACCAGTGCATCGCTGGCGGCATCGTCCGTGCTGACACCCTCACCGCTTCCGGCGAGGTGCACGCTCCCGTCAGGCCGGCGGACGAGGCCGAGGCGCGGCTCGATCAGCTCGATCGACGTGGGCGCGATGGTCCCGCTCAGAAGAGAGTTGCCGCTCAAGCCCAGCGATGCCGCCGGCACCTCCGCCAGGGTGTCGCCGTTCGGGTCGGCGATACGGAGGTCGGTCAACTGGATCTGGAGCGCTTCGCCCCAGCCGGCCCAGACGAGGACGGTGTCCTGGAACTCGAACCGGTAGGGCAGATCGTCGCCCTCCAGGGCCTCCTGCATGTAGGGCGAGAGAAAACCGAGCGAAAGCGGGCCGCTCGACAGCCGCCACGCACCGAGGGCGAAGAGAACGGCGAGCACGCCGAACAGAGCGCCGATCACCTGGAGAGCGATGCGGGCCGTCGATCTCATGCCGATCAACCGGAGACGGCCCCACCTGCTTCGGCGGTGCTCCCCTCCCCCGTTGCCCCTTTGCCTGTTCCCTGTGGCAATCCTTGTAATACAATCGGTGCGCGGTGTCGCTCCTGCCTTTCCTCCAAGAAGATGCGATTTGCCCCGAGCCGGTCTCGGGCGAACGTGCGCGTGCGGGTCGCGATGCCTGGCGGGCGGCAGCGGTCGCGCTGGGCGGCGCCGATGAATCGTTCGCCGATGCGCTTGCCGGCGACCGCCGCGCCGGCGGCTTCCTCGGCGGCGTGTTCGGAAACAGTCCCGTTGTCGGCCGGGCGCTGGCACGCGAACCGGCCCAACTCCGCTCTGTGGCCGAGCTTGGCCCGAACGCGGCGTTCGGCAACGCGCTCGAAGAAATAGCGGATGCCGCGGGCCGCTCCGGTGACCGCCGCACCCTCGCCCAGCGGCTTCGGGCGGCCAAGCGGCGGGCATTGCTGACTGCCGCGCTTGCCGATATCGCCGGTGCCTGGCCGCTGGAGACGGTGGCGGCATCCCTCACCATCCTCGCCGACGCCACCGTTGCCTGTGCGCTCAACCAGTTGCTCGGGGAGGCAGCTGCGCGCGGCGCCCTTGAGCCCGCAGACCGCGATCGACCGCTGTCGGCGTGTGGGCTGACCGTATTCGGCATACACGGGCTCGGTGCGGGCGAGCTCACCTATTCAAGCACGCTCAACCTGTTCGCGCTCTTCGATCCGGAGCGTGTGCGCTACCGGGGGCGCGGCGAGCCCACCGAGGCGCTGCACCGCCTCGTCCGCGACCTCGCCGCCCTGCTCTCGGAAACGACCGGCGAGGGCTGCCTGTACCGGACCGACCTCAAATTCCGGCCCAACATGGGCGCGACACCGCTCGCACTCTCAACGTCGGCTGCGGAGCAGTACTACGAGAGTCACGGGCAGAACTGGGAGCGCGCCGCGATGATCAAGGCGCGCCCGGTCGCCGGCGATACGACGGTCGGCGACGACATGATGGAGCGCCTGCAGCCCTTCGTCTGGCGCAAGTATCTCGATTTCGCGGCCATTCAGGATATCCAGTCGATCAAGCGGCAGGTCGCTGTCGAGCCCGACGGCTCCCCCATCGACATCGCGGGCCACGACATCGAGCTCGGCCGCGGCGGCATCCGGCAGATAGAGTTATACGCGCAGACGCAGCAGTTGATCTGGGGCGGTCGCGATCCGTCGCTGCGTTCGCGCGCGACGTGCGACGCCCTTCGGTCGCTTGCCGGCGCAAATCGCACGAGCGGTGAGGCAGTTGACGCGCTGATCGAGTCTTACCGGTTCCTCCGCCGGCTCGAGCACCGGGTGGAGATGGTGGACGACGAAGCGGAGCTGCGTGTGCCGAATGAGGAGGACGATCGCGCTGCCGTCGCCCGCCTCATGGGCTTCCGCGACGAGGCCGACTTCGCCGATGCGCTCCTCGCCCACGTGCGATCCGTCGAGGAGCACTACGCCGCCCTCTTCGAAGACGAGCCGGCGCTCGGGGGCGAAGGCGGCAATTTGGTGTTCACGGGCACCGCCGAGGACCCCGGCACGCTGGCAAGCCTCCGGCGAATGGGGTTCGGCGATGCCGCCGCCGTCTCGGCGACGGTGCGCCACTGGCACCACGGCCGGATCATGGCGACCCGCAGCACCCGGGCGCGCGAGCTCCTGACCGAGCTGATGCCGGCGCTCCTTCGCGCGCTGGCCAGCACCGCCGACCCCGATTCGGCGTTCCGCAAGCTGGACGAGTTCTTGCGCGGACTGCCATCGGCTGTGCAGCCCTTCCTGCTGCTCAACGACAATCCCGGTCTGCTCACCCAACTGGCGGAGATCCTGGGCAGCGCACCGCGTATCGCCGAGCATCTGAGCCGCTATCCGGGCCTACTCGAAGGCCTCATCAGCGGCGAGCTTCACCAGCGGGTGCCGGACCGGGACGAGCTGGACGACGACCTCGACCGGACCCTCGCGCCAGCCGCCACCAGTCAGGCCGCACTCGACGGTGTGAGACGCTGGCAGCACCAGCGCGAGTTCCAGGTCGGCATGCAGATCCTGCGAGGCGACGTGGCCGCCGACAAGCTCTCCGGCGCGCTCTCGGACATCGCCGATACGGCCATCGCCGCGTTGCTCTCCCGGGAGCAGCAGGAATTCGCGAGGCGGCACGGGACGGTGCCGGGCGCGACCTTCGCCGTCCTCGGCATGGGCAAGCTCGGCAGCCGCGAGATGACCTTCGACAGCGACCTCGACGTGGTCTTCGTCTATGGCGCGCCGGACGGGGTGAACGTTCAGTCCGACGGCTCTCAAGGTCTTGCGGCGAGTCATTACTACACCCGCTTCAGCCAACGCCTGACGAATGCGCTCAGCGCGAACACCGCCGAGGGGCGGCTTTATGAGATCGATACGCGGCTGCGCCCTGCCGGCAGCGCAGGCCCGCTCGCCACGGAGGCCGCCGCCTTCCGCCGCTATCAGGAGGAGGACGCGTGGACCTGGGAGCACATGGCGCTCACCCGCGCGAGGCCCGTGGCCGGCGACCGGGCGCTCTGCGCGTCCGTGATGGACGGGATTCGGGCGGTCCTCTGCGCGCCACGCGATGCCGATGCGCTGCTCGCCGACGTCGCCTCGATGCGGGAGCGGGTCGAGGGCGAACGCCACACCGAGAACAGGTGGCGCCTCAAGCACGTGCGGGGCGGCGTGCTCGATCTCGAATTCATCGCCCAGTACCACCTGCTGCGCCACGCCGCGCGGCACCCGTCGACGCTCGTTCAATCCACGCCGTCCGCGTACCGGCGGCTGGGAGAGGCCGGCGTTCTCGACTCCGACGACGCGGGCGAGCTTGCGGACATCGCCGCCTTCCTTCAGCGCCTCCAGGGCCTGCTCAGGCTCACCGTCGGCCACAACCGCGACGTGGAGCGCTTCACGCCGGGCGTGCGGGAGACGCTGGCGCGGGCGATGGGGGCCGAGGATTTCACCGCCCTTGAGGCCAAGGTCCACGCCAGCCAGGATCGCGTCCGCGCAGCCTATCGACGACTCATCGCCGCGCCTGCGGCAGCACTTGACCGAGAGTGAGAGGAGACCCGACATGAGCACGACGATCGATGCCGGCAGCCCGGCGCCGGGGTTCACGGCCCCGACCAACGACGGCGGCTCGCTGAGCCTCGACAGCCTGCGCGGCAAGACGGTGGTGCTCTACTTCTACCCGCGCGACGACACGCCCGGGTGCACGCGCGAAGCGCAGGAGTTCACCGAAGCCCTGCCCGCGTTCGCGGCCGCCGGCGCGGAGATCGTCGGCGTCTCCAAGGACACCGCCGGCAAGCACGACAAGTTCCGCGCCAAGTACGACCTCCCTTTCACCCTGGTCTCCGACGCCGACAGCGACATCTGCGAGCGCTACGGCGTCTGGGTCGAGAAGAAGAACTACGGTAAGACCTACATGGGCATCGAGCGTGCGACCTTCCTCATCGACGCCGACGGCACCGTCACCAAGGTCTGGCGCAAAGTGAAGGTCGCCGGCCATGTCGAGAAGGTGCTGGAGGCGGTGAAGGACCTGACTGCGACCTGAACCTGACCGTCTGGCGTAAACGGCCTAACCTGTCCCGAAAGGAACCTCCGGCCATGGCTGAAGCCATCAAGAACAAGTGGGCCACCATCGGCACGGTTGCGTGCGGTCAGAACGCGATCGGCCTCGTCTCGGCGGGGTTCTGGAACTCGATCGGGCTTGCCGCGGTCGGCCTGTTCAACGCCATGGGCCTGGTCTGCATCGCCCCTGGCAACGCCATGGGATTCGTCGCGATAGGCGGCGGCAACGCCATGGGAGTCGTCGCCATCGGCGGCGGCAATGCCATGGGGATCGAGGCACTCGCCGACGGCTCCGCCACGGGCGTCATCGCCATCGCCGGCGGAAGCAGCCGCAGCGCGATACCGATCCAACCCCCCTTGAACGGCCGGAACAGGCTGATCGTGTCTTGGGCCGAGAAGTGATCGTCCTCATTGGAATTCGCACCCGAGCGACCGAGCGTGACCCATCAACAACAAACTTGGAAGACCTAGACCATGGCAAAACCCCTCGTCTTCAAACGTGCCGATATCCAACATCGCAAAGACAACCTCGAAGATGGCGGCACCTACATCAAGCCGTTTGTCACCGTGCGCAACAGCGAGAGCATGGCGGCCGGTATCAACTTCCTGAAAAATGCCTCGGTCCCATGGGACTTGACGTGTGACGAGATCATCTTCTGCCAGGAAGGCAACTTCAGGCTGATCTGCGACGGGGAGGCCTACACCATCGGGCCCGGCGACATGATGCTGGTACCGAAGGGCAACCAGATTCGCTACGAGGCAGATGGCGAATGCTCTATTTTCTACGCTGCCTACCCGGTCAACTGGAAACAGCTGGCCGGATTGACCCACGTTCCGGGGATCGATCCGGAGGATATGTAGTCCACAAGGCAACCGCTAGAACGACGGGGCTGCATAAATTGCGTTCTTCAATAATGGGTTAGACGACATTTCTCTCAGACAGCGAGAGCATGCTCCATAAGATTGAGACCTCTAACGGATGCTCAACAAAGAACACTCTCGTGGGTGTTATAAGCTATTCTTCACGTCAAAATTTGGCAATGTCTATGCAATCTTGTTGTCGTAAGTTTTGTCTATGTCTCGACTACGAATCTCCATCTTCATTTAGATTACCCCTTCTTAAATGTGAAGAACAATCGTACTACATTAGGACGTTCGGAGGTCTTGAAAGCAAAGTTGTGGCCGACCATGCCCACAATACAATAGTGTGAGAAACTGGGTCTAACCACCCTTGAAAGGCCGGAAGAGGCTGACCGTATCATCGGGGCTTAGCGGCGTTTCGGGCCACTGATCGCGGGGTACGGCTTCGCCGTTCACCATGGCGAGCAGGGCAGGGTCGGCGTCGACGCCGAGGCCAGAGAGGGCGTCCGCGACATTGGTGCCCGACTCCAGGTCGAGATCGCGACTCTTCGCACTGCCGAATTGGGGAAGCTCGATGGCGATGAGCTCAACCTTGACCCGCATGTCTCACCGGCTCCCTTGCTGCCGTCGGCGTCACATGCCCACGTAGCACATAACATACTGTTCTAGCAACGTTATCCCCTCCCATACCAGTCTCGATCACTGTCACCTCAAGACCTTGCAGTCAAACCGCAGCAGGATTCAATCCAGGGCGCTTCCGCGCCCATCATATGACAAGTGCAGGCAATCGGTGATACGAGCACCGTCAGTGCTATTGGTTATGTCGAGCCGCGCAACGGCCGCGTCGGACGCATTGACAATGGGAGGACGGAATGGCGAGGGGTTACTGGGTCAGTTGTTACCGGGAGATCAAGGATCCCGACGCGCTGGCGGAATACGCCAAGCTCGCGGGGCCTGCGATCCTGGCCGGCGGCGGCACGTTCCTGGCGCGCGGCGGCAAGGTCCAGGCCTTCGACGCCGGCATTGCCGGGCGCACCGTCGTCGTCGAGTTCGAGAGCTTCGAGCAGGCGCTCGCCACCCACGACGGTGCCGCCTACCAGGCCGCCGCCGCGAAGCTCGAAGGCGCGGTGGAGCGCGACTTCCGGGTGGTCGAGGGCGTCGATTGACGGCAGAGGGCGCCAAGTCGCCACGGTCGGGAGCGGCCGCCGAACGGGTGCGGTGACCGGGTGCGCAGCGGCTGCTATCCTCCGCCCCAAGCGATGAACCGAGGGGATTTTAGCCATGTCGGTAACCGCAATCGTTCGCTTCGCGCTGCCCGAGGACAAGACGCGCGAGGCGGCCAGGGCCGCATTCGAGGCGTCCGCACCGCTCTACCGGAGCGTCCCGGGCCTGATCCGGAAATATTATCTGTTGTCCGAGGACGGCCGGACCGGCGGCGGCGTGTATCTCTTCGACTCGCGCGAGGATGCCGAGCGCCGCTATGACGCGGCCTGGCGGGCCGGCATCCGCGAGCGCCTGGGTGCCGAGCCTTCCATCGAGTATTTCGAATCGCCGGTGATCGTCGATAACGAAGTGGGCGCAGTCTCCAGCGCGGCTTGATCGCGGCTGTCTTGCCGCCGATGCCGCCGCCCCGATTGCGGCGCCCCTTCGCTAAACAAGATTAGCAGTCTGTCGGACTTTGGGGTCGGATTTCGATTATGAACGATTTGGCTGT
>JAPPHR010000061.1 GCA_028820995.1 Rhodospirillales bacterium | reverse complement strand
AGAATCCCGGTCAAATAGAATCAGAACCGGCGGTCAAATAAACCGGAATCCGCAGCCGTCAAACAACGCTCAAATGACAAACAATCCGTGAATAGGTCGGGTTAACCCCTTTTGCATGGTGCTTTCGCCCTACTCTCCAGCAATCGAAGGTTGCCATGCTCGATTGCTGCCGCAACAATAGCTCCCCAGTCGCTTCACACGGCCCGATTCCACCATCCCACAGCGGTTAGACTGCGAGAGGGGGGGAGGACAGTGAAACATCTGGACAGTTTCGAGGTGGGCCACTACCGTGGCATTGATGGCCTATCACTGCCTGACCTCACCCATGCAAACCTAATAACAGGCTCGAATGGTGTTGGCAAAACTGCTTTGCTTGAAGCTATATGGTTGTTTACGGGACGGCACAACTCGAACTTGTTGTGGAACGCCAACGTACAACGTTCACTTGAGCAAATTGTTGACCCTATCGCAGCACTAACTACAGGGAAAGTGGACCTTTCAGGCATTGAGGCTGGCTCATCTCACCGATATCAAGTATCCTTTGAGCAACACATATCTAATCCTAGCAGAGTAACAATACCTGGTACGGAAGACTTGCCGCAGTTGCCAATTGTTGGAGAACTGCGCTCTAGGCTTGATAGTATAGATATGCAGGGCGATCGCGCGGTTCGTCAGACCCCTGCGGGCCTTGTCATGCACACGGTTGATCGAACGCAAGAGCAAGTGTCATGCATCATTGAAGGCACTGGGTGGCTTCTCGATGCAAATGATGAGCACTTAGCTCGCTATTCGGAGCTAGTGAAGCGTGGTCACAAGAAAGAACTGAAGGCCGCTATGGGCCTAATCCTCCCCAGGATTACGGATGTTGAAATCCTTACGAACGAGTCGGGACGTTCATATGTGTCGGCACTCACGTCCAGCGGGACTCGCCTTCCACTGAAGGATTTAGGCGCCGGCATTGTTCGTCTTTTCAGATTGTATTTGAGCTTTTTCACCGCTCGCAATGGCATGGTACTATTCGACGAAATCGAAAACGGTATACATTATTCGGTACTCAATACACTCTGGGACCGAGTCCGGTTGTGGATGAACACCTGGAATGTTCAAGTCGTAGCGTCGACTCATAGCTCAGAGTGCATTGATGCCGCCATAGCGGCATTCGAGAAGAATCCCCAAGAGCTGTCTATTCATCAGCTTTACGTGGATAGCACATCTGGAGAGTTGAGAGCTAATTGTTTCACGGGAGAGCTACTTGAAGGGGCCCGAGAGCTAGATTTGGAAGTTCGATGATCACGACTTATAGCCACAAAAATGGCCGCCTGGAAGTCGTTGAGAACCATCTGCTTCTGGTTGAAGGAAGGGACGAGACCAATCTACTCACGGGCTTGATCCGACACTGCTTCGCCGACTTCGAGCGAGAGGTGAAAGTACAGATTGAAGAAGTGGGTAAGGAATCCTTTAGGGGAAGATTTGGCGCACTAACGAGAGCCGCTCGTAAGACCGCAGCTATTCAGGCAATCGGGATTGTACGGGATGCAGACGAGGACGCATCTGGTGCTTTTGCCAGCGTTTGCAGTGCAGTGAGTAGTTTCGACTATGTCCCCCCAGTTCTCACGGAAACTACTCTGCATCGAAACCGTCTGTAGGAATATTCATAACGCCAGATGGAACCAACAGGGGTGCTATCGAATCGATTTGTCGGCACTCGTTGCAGGGCAGTCCGGCGAGCCAGTGTGCTGATGAGTACCTTGAATGTCTAAAGGCTCACGATGCACTATTGTCAACAAATCATGATAAAAGCTTTGCACATGCGTACTTGGCCAGCACCCCAGATCCCGTAGCACGAGTGGGCGAAGGGGGGCTACAGGGGGTGTGGAATTTCTCCTCACCCGCGTTCGCGGATCTTTGTCAATTCATAGTCGATCTAGTATCTCAGGAGCGCCCTCGAAGCTAGGGAGTTGATACAGTTGGGCCGACACATAAGGCCAAGGGTGGAGCAAGTTTAGCAGTGAGATCGTCTCCAGAGATTGGTCGAGATACAATAGAGCGCCGAGATTAGGTTGTGATCTAGCTGGCATCCTATTCTCACCTCGGGCTTAGGACCAGCGTCCCCAGCGCGTCCTCCTCCACCCGCGACCGGTCGGTGAGCATGGGGAGGTACTCCCCGTCGCGCCAGGGCTCGGCGTAGTCCTCGTAGTGGGAGGAGAGCGGGTTGCCGGACTGGCCGGTGCTGATGACGAAGACGGAGCGCTCGGGGTTCGCGAGGTCGTAGAGCGCGCGGTAGCCGGCGCCGTGGGCACTATATTGTTGCCGGAGTTCCGAGTCGGCCGAGGTGGGAGGAACCATGGACGGGATCGACGAGAGCGGCCCGACCAAGGGTCGGTTGAGGAAGCTTCGGGCGCTGCGCAAGTCGATGGGTGACGAGATCGCGGCGCGTGCCTTCGCGGAGTGGCTTGCGTCGCAGCAGGCGGCGTCAGGGAAAGCAGACGGCAACGCGGCGACGATCATGGACTCCCTGTGACCGCTGATCGAGCGGGACACCCTGGCGATCCCTCGGGGCTGCTATCTGATCGGACGGGACCGGGGACGCATCGTCGCCGGGCCTGCGCAGCCATAGATTGCACGCTAGCTGCCGCGGTGGGTCGCCATAGGTACTAACCTCGTAGCTCGTGCGTCGCACCAAATTCTCAAAAACATTGCAAGTGACTCATTGGTCTGAGCGCGGATTCATGCGCGAGACGGAAGCACTGCGATCGGTGATCAAAATGGCCGAATCAGGCGAGATGCGTGAAGCGTGGGGCAAGTTGGACGGCGAGAGGACTCATCCGCTCGCCCATCACTGCATGGATGTTGCGGCGGTCTTTGCGCGGATGATCGAATTGCCGGTCCTTCACGACCGGTTGGAGAAGGCGGCGGGAACGCCGCTGAGCGACGTGCAACGGCACCGGCTGTCCGCGTTGGTGTTCCTGCACGACATCGGGAAGCTGCATCCGGGATTTCAGGCCAAGGGCTGGCCAAAGGGGGCATGGTCTGGGCCGATGCGTGGCCACTTGAAGGAAAGCTGGGCGTTCCTGACGCTCGCTTGCAAGTGGCCGGATCATCCATTCAATGGGACGATGCGCCGGATAATGACATGGGGCGAGGCGGTTGGCCCTCTCGTGGCCGCGGTATTCGCGCACCACGGCCGACCCGTGTCGCCGTCGATCGACCCGACGCTCAGGAGCTGGGATTCGCGGTCCTTACTGCACTACGATTGGCGAGCGGAGGCACGGGCGATAGCCGAGGCGTTGACCCGCTGGTTTGCTGAAGCCTTCGATGCGGCCGCGGAGCCGTTGCCGGATAAGCCCCGGTTTCATCATGCGGTCGCCGGACTCGCTGCCCTGGCCGACTGGATCGGATCGGACCAGCGGTTTTTCGAGTTCCAGGCGCCATTCGATCCTGGCTACGACGTCACCGCGCATCGTCGGGCGGCTCAGGCACTGAGTGCGGTTGGCCTGGATGTTCGCACGCTCGCCGGCCGGCGCGCGCCCGACTTCAGGGAGATGACGGGCTTCGAAGCACCGAGGCCCGCGCAGGACGTAGTGGGCGCGGTGGGGTCGGAGGCCCAACTGGTTATCCTCGAAGCCGAGACCGGATCAGGCAAGACCGAAGCTGCGCTGTGGCGATTCGCCCAACTCTTTGCGGCAGGCAAGGTTTCCGGTCTCTATTTCGCTGTGCCCACGCGCGCGGCGGCGCGCCAGCTTCACCGGCGTGTTGTCGAGGCCATGCAGCGCACTTTCGGCGAGGACGCGCCGGAGCCAGTTCTGACCATTCCCGGCATGTTGCGGGCGGGTGAGTTCGACGGCCATCGCCTGCCCGGATGGGAGGTGCGGTGGGATGACGACAGGGATACGGCCCCCCGGCGTTGGGCCGCCGAACACGCGACCCGATTCCTTGCCGCGACGATTGCCGTGGGCACGGTGGACCAAGCCATGCTCGCGGGCCTTCGGGTCAAGCACGCACATCTGCGGGGCAGCGCGCTCAGTCGCAGCATTCTGGTGATCGACGAGGTTCATGCCTCCGATGCCTACATGACGGAAGTCCTGAAACGGCTTCTCGATGGACATCTCGCGGTCGGCGGATATGCGATGCTGATGTCCGCCACGCTCGGCGCGCGAGCGCGGGTCCGCTGGACCGGCGAAGCCTTGCCAGATTTCACGACCGCTCACGCGGCGCCCTACCCAGCGGTCTGGGTGAAGGGAGAACTCGGACCACGTGCCGCCGGCAAAGCGGAAGGCTCAAAGACGGCGCACTTGGAGGCCGTGCCTACGATGGAGCCGGTGGTGGCTGCGGCGCGGGCGATCTCAGCGGCGAAGCACGGTGCTCGGGTCTTGGTAATCCGCAACACGGTGTCGACGGCCGTGGCGACGTGGCGTGCAGTTCTGGAGGCCGAAGCGGAGTCCCTGCTCATGCAGGTCGAAGGGTATTCGGCATTGCATCATGGACGGTTCGCCGCAGAGGACCGCCTCCTCCTGGATCGAGCCGTGGAGGCGGCGCTGAAGCCGGAACAAGACCGGGAATGCAAAGGCTGCATTGTCATCGGCACGCAGACACTGGAGCAGTCCCTCGATATCGACGCCGATTTCCTCGTTACGGACTTGTGCCCGATGGATGTACTGCTGCAACGGATCGGTCGGCTTCACCGGCATGACATTTACCGGCGACCTTCCGATTTCGATTTTGCCCGCGTTGCAGTGTTGTTACCTGAGGATGGGCTGGACCCACTCGCAAAGCCGGCGTTCAAGAACGGGCTCGGCGCGTGGGAGACCCCGGAGGGTATCAACGGGATCTATCGCGATCTGGCGGGGCTCGAGCTGACTTGGCGGGCGATCGCGAGGAATCGGGAATGGCGGATACCGCAGATGAACCGTGCGCTGGTCGAGGGTGCGACCCATCCCGAGCACATCGACGCGCTGATCGAAGAGAAGGGCGAGGTCTGGAAGCGTTACGAGAGAAAGGTCGGCGGCGCGGCGTTGGCCGAAGGCATGATCGCCGACCTCAACTCCCTGGACCGTGAGGAGCGGTTCGAAGACGCGACCTTTCCCGATTCGGACGAGCGGATTGTTACACGGCTCGGCGAGGAGGGCGTCGTACTGACGTTCGATCCTCCGTCGGTCGGCCCCTTCGGCGTCCAGATTGAGCGGATCGCCCTGCCGGCACGCTGGTCCCGCGGCATTGGCAAGGACGAGCCTGTGAGGGTAAGCGCCGATAGGGAGGGCTTGGTCCTGTCGGTCGGGGAGCGGCGGTTTCGTTATTCCCGCGAGGGGCTGCACCGGGTCACAGACCACCCGTAGGACCTCCTGGTGGCTCCGCTCAAGTGAAATGTTTCTTGTTTGTTCCGGGAGCGTGAGTTCTGGTATGGTGTGGTGTCGATGCGATCAGCATTGCCGCGCAAGCAGCCGGCAATTTACCCACTCGCCGGGCGGTGGATGAAGCGGACACCTGAATGAACCTGCTCCACGATGCGGTTTTCTCGGTTTCCAACGGCACCAGGACTTCGCTTCCTGCTCTGTTCGCGTCGATGGCGCGCGGCGAGGTAGAAGGATTCCCGGCGCTGCGCCCCCACCAGCGGCCGGCCTGGCACATGTTCCTCGTTCAGCTCGGTGTGCTGGCACTCTGGACGGCAGGCCGCAACGAAGTGCCGCAGGACGTCGAGTCCTGGACGGTTGCCCTGCGGAAGCTGACAACAGACCACCCCGACGATGCACCCTGGCGGCTGATCGTGGCCGATGGAACCAGACCCGCCTTCATGCAAGCGCCGGTACCGGAGGGATTGAAGTGGTCCGAGGTCGCGACGCCGGATGCGCTCGACATGCTCATCACCGCCCGCAATCACGACTTGAAGAAGGCGGTCGCGCGGCGAGCGGCCGCGGAAGACTGGGCCTACGCCCTGGTATCGCTGCAGACCTGTGAAGGGTACGGCGGGAACAAGAACTACGGGATCGCGCGCATGAACGGCGGATCGTCCAGCCGCCCGTTGCTAGGTCTCGCGCCGGCCTGCGGAGAGGACATGTCGATCGATCCTTCGTCATGGTGGGCGCGGGACGTGAAACTGCTGTTGGCGACGCGGGAGAAGAACGAGCACAGGGGCCTCGGCGTGCCGGGCGGGCCCGCGCTTCTGTGGTGCCTGGACTGGCCAGAAGGCCGGATGCTCGATATCCGCACACTCGATCCGTGGTTCATCGAGATTTGCCGCCGCGTGCGCCTGACCGAAGAGGGCGAGCGGCTTTCGGCGTCGACCGCGACCTCGAAAGGCACCCGCATCGACGCCAAGGCGTTCAAGGGCATCACCGGCGATCCCTGGACGCCCGTACATACCGACGGCAAGAGCCTGACCCTCGGTGAGAAAGGCGACTTCGATTATCGACTCCTTTGCGGCTTGCTGTTCTCCGGTGATTGGAAAAGGCCGCTTCTCGCTTGCCCGACCGATGGCGAAACCGGGGACATGCTCGCGCTCCGCGACGCCATTCCCCGAACCGCGCCGCTCGCCCGTGCCGAGTTTGCAACCCTCAGGCTGAGACTGCTCAAGATCGGCGCCCGCGTCGTCGAGAAGGCCACCCGCGTCCGCATCCACTTCGCCTCGGCCTGCCCGGATGCCGCCCTCTTCCGCCTGCTCGCAGGCCGCCTCGCCGCAGCAGGCCCCTGAGAGCCGGGGCGCCGTGCCCCGAAAACCGAACTCCCTTCAACCTCAACCCCGCAACGACCAAACTCAAATCCCGACGCCACACGGCGCCGCAGCAAAACGTGCGCCATCAATCCGCGCATTTATCGGCAAGACCGACACGAATAGATCGGGCTAGCTTGGCCGGCAAACCCGCAATGCACTAACATTCGACTTGGACCAGTCGACGGGGGCAGGTCAGCAGGAGGAGGTGATGCGGCTCGTCGGCCAGATCGAGACGCTCAAGCCCTTCCCCGAAGTGCCGCACGCGTTGGAGAGGCTGCGCGCCGCGGGCTACACGCTCGCCATCCTCTCCAACGGCGACCGCGACATGCTGGAGGCCGCTCAGCCGCACGTCGGCATCCGCTTCGACCACGTCATCTCGGTGCAGGAGGCGGGCGCCTTCAAGCCCCATTGGCGGACCTACGCCAAGGCCGCGGAGATCGTCGGCGTCGATCGCACGGCCTGCGCCCTCGTCGCCAATCACGCCTTCGACTGCATCGGCGCCAAGGCTTAGGGCATGCGCACGGTCTTCATCGACCGCCGCAGCCGACCGTTCGGCGAAACCCCGCACCGGCCAGACCTGATCGTCGAGGACACCACGGCGCTCGCGGCGGCGCTCGCCTGACGCACCGCGCATGCAAGCCGACTACATCGTCATCGGCTCGGGCTCCGGCGGAGCGGCAGTCGCGGGCCGCCTCGCCGAAGATCCACGCAACCGCGTGCTGCTGCTCGAAGCGGGGCCGAAAGACACCAACCCGTTTATCCACATCCCGGCCGGCTTCACCCGCCTGCTCACGCACCCGAAGCTCAACTGGCGGCGGCAGTCCGAGCCGGTGCCGGGCCTCGGCGGCCGGCGCATGCCCTTCCCCTCCGGCAAGGTCCTGGGCGGCTCCAGCGCAATCAACGGGATGCTCTACATCCGGGGCCAGGCGGAGGACTACGACGCCTGGCGCGACGCCGGCAACGAAGGCTGGGGCTGGGACGACGTTCTCCCCTACTTCCGCAAGGCGGAGGACCAGCAGCACGGCGAGAGCGAGAGCCACGGCGCGGGCGGCCCCATCGGGGTGAGCGACACGCGGCCGAGCAGCCCGGCATCCCGGCTTTTCCTCGACGCTGCGGTGCAGAGCGGCATTCCCCGCCTCGACGACCTCAACACCGGCGATCAGCACGGCATCGCGCTCGTCCAGGGCACCATCAGGAACGGCCGGCGCATGACGACCGCGGTGGGCTATCTGCGGCCGGCCCAGGCGCGGGAGAACCTGCGCATCGTGACCGAGGCGCTGGTGGACCGCATCGTCGTGGAAGACGGTGCCGCAACCGGCGTTGTCTTCGAGGACAAGTCCGGCATCACCGTCACCGCCCGTTGCGAGCGCGAGGTCGTGCTCTGCGCCGGCGCCGTCGCCTCCCCCCAGATCCTGCAGCAATCCGGGATCGGCGATGCGGCCGCGCTCAATGCGCTCGGCATCGCGCCGGTTCATCATCTGCCCGGAGTGGGCGAGAACCTGCACGACCATCTGTTCGTCTTCGTGCAGCCGCGGCTGAAGAAGGGCGTGCCGACGCTCAACCGCCTGCTGCGCAGCCGCCCGCGGCTCGCGGCCGAGGTATTGCGCTACGGCCTCTTCCGCACCGGGGCGCTGTCGCTCACCTCCTGCGAGGTCTGCGGATTTCTCGATTCCACGGAGCAAGGCGGCAGGCCCGACATCGAGATCACCTTCCGCCCGCTCAGCTTCGACCTGCTGCCGGACGGCGGCTGGCGCCCGCACCCTTACCCCGGCGGCACCAGCTCGGTCTGCGCCACCCGGCCCAGGAGCCGCGGCCGGGTGACGCTGGTACGGGACGGAGACGGCGCGCGGCGGGTCGCGATCCAGCCCAACTACCTCGCGCATGAGGAGGACGTGATGAGCCTCGTGCGCGGCGTCCGCATCCTGCGCCGCATCCTCGCCACCGAGCCCTTCGCCTCATGCGTCGAGTCCGAGCAACGGCCCGGCCCGGACGTGGAGAGCGACGACGCGCTGACAGCCTACGTGCGCGAGACGGCGGGCACGGTCTATCACCCGGTGGGCACCTGCAAGATGGGGAGCGACGCGACGAGCGTCGTCGACGCGCGGCTGCGGGTCCATGGCATCGCCGGCCTGCGTGTCGCCGATGCCTCGATCATGCCTCACATCCCCTCCGGCAACACCAACGCGCCCACCATCATGGTCGGCGAAAAGGCCGCCGACATGATCCGCCGCGACCACAACTAGGGCGGCCGACTGGCAACCATCCGGGCCTTCTCGGTCACTAATTTGTCTCTGCCCAACGCCTTGCTCCGCCTTGGTGGGAGCGGCATAGTGCAGCCATGGAATGGCGCCATGCAGCGGAAGGGAGCACGCCCCGCGAGGCGGAGGAGCCGCCAGTTCGCGTCTGCGAGCATCCCGACTGCGAGCGCGAGGCGGACCACAAGGCGCCGCGCGCACCCAGCGACCTCCGCTCCTGGCGCTGGTTCTGTCTCGACCATGTGCGCGACTACAACCGCTCCTGGAACTTCTTTGCCGGCTGGAGCCAGGACGACATCGAGCGCTTTCAGCACGACGACATGACCGGGCACCGCCCCACATGGCCCTTCTGCCAGGGTCCGGGCGGGCACCGGCGGGAGGACCTGGAGGCGGCATTCCGAGTCTTCGCACGCGAGTGGCTGGACGGCGAGGAAGGCCAGAACGGACGACGGCGGCCGGGCACAGAAGCGCTCTGCGAGGCCAAGCTCGAGGCGCTCGCACTCTTCGACCTCACGCCGCCCTTCGACCTCGACCTGCTAAAGCGGCGCTACAAGACCCTGGTCAAGCGGCACCACCCCGATGCCAACGGCGGCTCGCGTGAGTCCGAGGAGCTTTTGAAACACGTCAATCACGCCTATAACTACCTCAAGAAGGAGTGTTCATAGACGAGGCACGGTCGATCGGATTGGCACGGGAAGGGCCGCCGATGGCGGCCTTCTTCGTGCGGAGGGATAGCGCGCAATGCAGAAGAACGAGGCAGAGGCGGCAGGCGCCAACGGCGGTGTGCCGGACATCCGGGTTTCCGTCGGCCAGACTTTCGGCATCGACACCGACATGGAAGTGCCGGCGTTCTCGGAGCCCACGGACCACGTGCCGGACATCGACGACTCGTACCACTTCGACCGCGATACCACGCTCACCATCCTGGCCGGCTTCGCGCACAACCGCCGGGTGATGATCCAGGGCTATCACGGCACCGGGAAGTCCACCCACATCGAGCAGGTGGCCGCGCGCCTCAACTGGCCCTGCATCCGCATCAATCTCGACAGCCACATCAGCCGGATCGACCTGATCGGCAAGGACGCGATCGTGATCCGCGACGGGGTGCAGGTGACCGAGTTTCGCGAGGGCCTGCTGCCGTGGGCGCTGCAGCATCCGACGGCCCTGGTGTTCGACGAGTACGACGCCGGCCGGCCTGACGTGATGTTCGTGATTCAGCGCATCCTCGAGGTCGACGGCAAGCTCACTCTGCTCGACCAGAACCGGGTGGTGCGGCCGCATCCGGCGTTCCGCCTTTTCTCCACCACCAACACCGTCGGCCTCGGCGACACGACTGGCCTCTATCACGGCACGCAACAGATCAATCAGGGGCAGATGGACCGCTGGAACCTGGTGGCGACGCTCAACTACCTCCCCCACGACGACGAAGTGAAGATCGTGCTCTCGAAGGTGCCCTCCTACGAGAAGGAGGATAAGCTCAAGCTGATCCACGCGATGGTCGAGGTGGCGGCGCTCTCCCGCTCGGGCTTCATGGCCGGCGACGTCTCCACCGTCATGTCGCCCCGCACGGTCATCCACTGGGCCGAGAACGCCGAGATCTTCGGCGACGTGGGCTACGCCTTCCGCACCACCTTCGTGAACAAGTGCGACGAGATGGAGCGGCCGATCATCGCCGAGTACTTCCAGCGCTGCCTCGGCATGGAGCTGCCGGAATCCTCGGCGCCGCTGCAGGCGAGCGCCTGAGGCGGAGCACGCCCCGTGCCCGAAGAGGAAACCCCGGTCGAGACCTTTCAGCGGGCCGTCGGCTCGGCGCTCCGGGCCGTCGCGGGAGAGGCGGGCGAAGAGCTGCAGGTCTCTTTCGGCGCGGACCAGCCGCAAGTCGCGGGCGACCAGGTCCAGCTTCCGTTTCCGGCGCGCGATCTCAACGCGCTCGACGTGGAGCTGGTGCGGGGCTCGGCCGATGCGCTGGCGCTCCGGCTGCGCTACCACGACCAGGGCGCCCACGTGCGCGAGCAGCCGCGCGGCAAGACGGCGCGCGCGATCTTCGACGCGATCGAGCAGACGCGGGTCGAGGCGCTGGGCTCGGATCGGCTTGCAGGCGTCGCAGCCAACCTCGATTCCGCCCTCGAGCAGCGCTGCCGCCGCAAGGGCTACGACCACTGCAAGGTGCCCGAGGAGGTGCCGGTCGCGGAGGCGCTCGCCATGATCATGCGCGAGAAGCTCACCGGCCGTCACCTGCCGCAATCCGCCCGCCACATGGCCGACCTGTGGCGGCCGTGGTTCGACAACAAGGGCGCCAAGTACACCACGCAGCTCATGCGCGCGATGCACGATCAGGCCGAGTTCTCTTCGCTCTCCCGGCGCCTGATCAAGGACCTGGACCTGCCCGACGAGGACGCCGAAGACCCGGACGACGCCGAGGACCAGTCGAGTCCCGAGCAGACCGACGATGACGACGCGAGCCAACCCGGCGATGCCGAGCGCGGCGACGAGATGGATTCGGACAGCGACCGCGAGGCAGACGCCGACGCTGACGCCGATGCCGACGCGCAGGACGCGGCCGACGAAGACGCCGACGCCTCGATGAGCGAGGGCGAGGAGGACGACGAGGAGGCCGGCCGGCGGCGCTTCCATCCGGGCTCCGGGCCGGGGGGCAGGGAGCCGCCCTACAAGTCATTCACCACCGCCTTCGACGAGGTCGTCAGCGCGTCCGAGCTTTGCGACGCCGAGGAGCTGACCCGGCTCCGGCTTCAGCTCGACCAGCAGCTCTCCCAGCTGCACGGCGTCATCAGCCGCCTTGCAAACCGGCTGCAGCGGCGCCTGCTCGCGCGCCAGACGCGGTCCTGGGAGTTCGACCTGGAGGAGGGCCTGCTGGATACCGCCAGGCTCTCCCGCGTGGTCACCAATCCGCTGCATCCGCTCTCCTACAAGATGGAGAAGGAGACCTCGTTCAGGGACACGGTGGTGACGCTGCTCATCGACAACTCGGGCTCCATGCGCGGGCGGCCGATCATGGT
>JAPPHR010000147.1 GCA_028820995.1 Rhodospirillales bacterium | reverse complement strand
AACTCGGTCTTCAGCTCCGCCAGCGCGTAGGCGAGCGGCTGGATCTCGTCGAGAATGTTGATCTCGACGCCCACGTAGGGCTCGGCTGCCTCCTTGTAGGACCAGGCGCCAGCCTGTGTAGCGACGCCGGCCGTAAGCAAGACGGCCGCTGCGCCAGCGATAAAGGCAGGTGCCATCGACCTGCTCTGCGATCGGCTACCCATGAGTCTACCTCCCGTGCTTATCGACTGTGGTTGTGATCCATACGGCGGATTGCGCACCATGCCCGAGGTCGTTGAGCGTATGGCCACGCACCGGAGCGGAAACCAATTCGTCCAGCTTCCCCCCATCCCCTGAGGCGATCATCCTGACTCAGCCCTCTGCCAGCCGTCAACGCGTCAGCCCTTGACCGCGCCCAGGGTGAGCCCGCGGATGATGTGCCGCTGCAGATAGAAGACGACGATGAACACCGGAACGATCGCGATGACGCCGACCACGGCGAGCTCGCCCCACAGCACGCCCTGACCCGTGATCAGCGTCGGAATCGCCACCGGCAGCGTCTTGACGGAGCGGCCGCCGAGCAGGAAGGCATAGAGAAACTCGTTCCAGGCGAAGATGAAGCACAGGACGGAGGTGGCGACGATGCCCGGCCGCAGCAGCGGCAGCACGATCTTGTAGAGCACGTGGGCGCGCGAGTAGCCGTCCGCCAGCGCCGCCTCCTCCAACTCCACCGGAAGATCGCGGCAGAAACTGCACAGAACCCAGACGTAGAACGAGAGATTGAAGGTCAGATAGACGACGATCAGGCCGAGATGCGTGTCGAGAATATCGAGCTTCGCATAGATCAGATAAAACGGAATCGCCAGCGCCACCGGCGGGGCCATGCGCGTCGCCAGGATGAACAGGAACAGATCGTCCCGGCGCCAGATCTTGAAACGGGCAAAGGCGTAGGCCGCGGGCGTCCCGATGACGACGACGAGCAGCGTGCTGCCGATCGAGACGATCAGAGAGGTGCCGAGATTGCCGAGAAAGCCGTGCTCCACCACGTATTCGAAATGAGAAAGGGTGGGCGAGAATGCCCACTCGGTCGGCCGCACGAACATGAGGTCGGCCGGTTTGACCATCATCATGGCCATCCAGTAGACCGGGAACAGAAGGATGACGAGATAGAGCAGGCTGAGGGCGAGGTATATGAACGCCCGCCGCCTGCGTGCCGCCGCCCTCATCGTCCGACTCCAGGCGCGCGTGACATCAGAAGGCCTTCAGCTTTTTCTGCGCGATCTGATAGAAGACGTTGCAGAAGATGAAGAACAATATCCAGACCACGACGGCGAGCGCGGAGGCGCGGCCGATTTCCCAGAACTCGAACACCAGCTTGTAGCCGAGCACGCTGACCGATTCGGTCGCCGTTCCTGGCCCGCCGCCGGTGAGCAGGAAGATCGTGTCGAACACCTTGAAGGCATCGATCAGCCGCAACAGGCCGATCACGGCGAAGAGCGGCGTCATCATCGGCAGCGTGAGCCGGAAGAAGCGCTGAAGCGCATTCGCGCCGTCGACCACCGCCGCGCGATAGGGGTTGGCCGGAAGCGACTGAATGCCCGCGAAGAACGCCAGCGTCATGAACGGCGTCCATTCCCAGATATCGACGAAGATCAGGGCGAAGAGCGCAAGGTCGGGTGAGGCGAAGGCCGAGGTTTCGTCCAGAATCCCGAAGCGCTCCAGCACGTTGTAGGACAGCAACCCCCACGATCCGGCCAGCATGATCTTCCAGGCCAGCGCGACCACGATCGGCGCCATCATCGTCGGAATGAAGAGAGCGGGGATGACGAAAGAGCGCAGCCGGACGAACTGGCTCAGCACCAGGGCTCCAACGAGACCGAGGGCAAACTCGATCGGCACGGCGATCGCGACGAAGATGAAGGAAATGAGGAGGCTGTGCCAGAAGCGCGAATCCCCCAGCAGCTTGGAATAATTGTCGACACCGGCAAAGCCGCCCATGTTCAGATAAGTCATCTCATGAAAGCTGATGAATATCGCGAACGTGAACGGCACCAGGCCCACGATCACCAAGGTAATCATGGTCGGTGCGATGAGAATGTAGGGGTACCAGAGGTCCCGCCGCTCCTGACGGCTGCGGACCCTCTTGGGCGGAGGCTCGCGCCGCGCCGGGCCGTTGGGATGTTCGCTCGCCGCCATCGCCTGTCTAGCCGCTTCCAGGCGCGGCGCCGTCCCGGCGGAGGGACCGGCCGGTCTCTGCGTCGAACAGGGTGAGATCGGCGTCGTCCAGCTCCAGGGTCACCTTGTCGCCCGGCGCATAGGGTCGCGTCCGTGCTGACTTCACCTTCATCAGATCATCGCCTGCACGGACGGTAACCACTTGATACTTGCCGAAGGGCTCGTAGGTGTAAACTTCGACCGTGTTTTGCCCGCTCGCGTCAGCGCCGCCGTCGACGATATGAATTCTGTTGGGCCGGACACCGAGCGTGATCGATTGCCGGCCCTCAAGATCGTGGGTGCCGGCAATCCCGGGCGGAATGGAAACCGTCAGCCCGGCCGAGCGGAAGGCGATCGTTCCGTTGTCCTCGGCGAGGCGGCCGGTGATGAGGTTCATCGCCGGATCGCCGACCAGCCGCGCGACCTGGACATTGCTCGGCGATCGATAGACCGCCATCGGTTCACCGATCTGCTGGATCACGCCGTCGATCAGCACAACGACGCGATCCGCCACCGACACGACCTCCATCGCGTCAGGCGAGACCCAGAGCGAGGGCTTGTCCAGCGAGACGAGGCGGCGACGCAACGCCCCCCGCAGCTTGTGGCGGAGCTGCGCGTCGAGATGGGAGATGGGCTCGTCCAGGAGATAAATCGACGGCTCCTGGACGAGCGCCCGGCACAGCGCGACGCGCTGCTTCTGTCCGCCGGAAAGCTCGCTCGGGAAACGCTTGGTCAGGTGATCGATCTCGACCAGCGTGGTCAGTTCCTCGACCCGCGCGGCGATCGCCTCTCCGTCGTAGATCTCCCTGCGCTTGGGCGCCCGGAGGGGAAAGGCGATGTTGTCGAACACCGTCAGGTGCGGGTAGAGCGCGAAGGATTCGAACATGAATGCGACGTCGCGCTGGGGCGCGGTCGTGTCTGTGAGCGTGAGACCGTCGACTGCCACCGCTCCCGAATCCGGCCTGTCGATCCCGGCGATGATACGGCAAAGCGTCGACTTTCCGGCGCCCGACGGGCCGGTCAGCCCGACGATCTCGCCCGGCGCCAGCTCCAGGTTGATGTCCTCGAGCGCCACCACCTTGCCGTAGCGTTTCGAGGCTCCGTTGAGACTGACCCGACTCATGAGGCCCTGCGATCCGCGCCCTACGAACCACGCGCGAACAGGTTCTCGCCCGTCGCCGGGTCGAACAGGTGAACATGCTCGGGCTGGATGCGCAGCGCGACCGCCTCGTCATCCCGGAGGCTGCTGGCGCTATCGGTCTCGGTGACCACGTTCCCCTCCCCCGGCACGGCTTCGGACGTGATCAAGACAATCTGGCTGTCGCCCCTGGGCTCCCGGAAGAAGACGGTGCCGCGCAGATCGTCTCCATTCGCCCCCTCGCCGGCGAGGGGCACCAGGTCCAGATGCTCCGGCCTTATCCCCAGGATCACGTCCGCCCGGTTCGTCGCTTGTCGGGCGCGCGTCGCCTGCCGATCGGCGATCGCGACACGCCACCCCTCGCCGGCGGCGACGAGCCCGTCTCGCTCTTGGCGAAGCTCGGCGGGCAGAAGGTTCATCGGCGGCTCGCCCACGAAGGTCGCGACGAAAAGATTGGCCGGATAGTCGTAGACCACCTCGGCGGTGTCGACCTGCTGAAGCTCGCCTTCATTCAGAACGGCCACCCGATTGCACATCGCGATCGCCTCGGTCTGATCGTGCGTCACCAGGATCGAGGTCAGGCCCATCTCATGCTGCAGGCGCTTGATCTCGACACGGAGTTGCACCTTCTGGTCGCCGTCCAGGTGGCTCAGGGGCTCGTCGAACAGAATGAGGCTCGGGTCGCGCACCAGGGCGCGGCCGATCGAGACACGCTGCTGGGCACCGCCGCTCAGCCGTTGCACGTTGTCGCGGCGAAATTGCTGCAGGTCGAGCATGTCCAGCGCCTTATCCACGCGCGGCTTGATCTCGCGCTTGGGCATGTGGCGAACTTTGAGCGGAAACGCGATGTTTTGTTCGACGCTGAGGCGCGGGTAGAGCGCATAATCCTCGAAGACCATCGCGATGTTCCGTGCGCTCGGATCGCGATCCGCGATCGGCTCATCGTCGAAGTAGATTTCGCCGGAGGTAACGTCCTCGATGCCTGCCAGCATCTTCAGCATGGTCGTCTTGCCGCAACCGGAAGGGCCCAGCAGCGCCATCATCTCGCCGTCGGCGCAGTTCAGCGAGACCCCCCTGACCGCCTCCACCAGGCCGTAATGCTTGACGACATTCTCTATGCGCACGACGGCCATTAGTCGCCTCCGTGGTCGCGGGTCGGGACCACCTGTCGCCTCGGCAAGAGGCGAAGGAGCCTGGCGGTAGCGGCGTCGACCACCTTCAGTTCGGTGCGACATTTGGCCGGGCCGCTGGCCCGTTCCTTGTCACACAAGATTCCGTATTGGTAAAGTACCGACGCGCCAACGGGCTGAAGGGTCGGCGGTGGCCGGGCAAGCCGCGCTTGCGGAGACTGGCTCTGTCGCAGGCCGGCTCCGCCACCGGTCGGGGCCGGCGTGGGTCCATCAGCCGATCCAGGCCGTTCGACGCGTCGGGCCGGATTTCCGACGGCTCCCGAACGCCTCCACAGCGAACGCAGGAGACGACCCCCATGAAGCTCGGAACGTTCATGATGCCGAACCATCCTCCGCATCGAAGCTTCGCCGAAGGACATGACCACGATCTGAACTACTTGGCGTTTCTGGACCAGATCGGCTTCGATGAGGCCTGGATCGGCGAGCACTACACGCTTCCGAGAGAGCCATGCCCGGCGCCCGATCTGCTCGTCGCCCAAGGGCTGGTCGTCACCAAGAACATGCGCATTTCGACCGGCGGCTACATGCTGCCCTATCACCATCCGGCAGAACTCGCCCACCGCATCGTCTGGCTCGATCACATCTCGAAGGGGCGCTGCTACGCCGGTGTCGGATCGAGCGCCATTCAGACCGACTGGGAGATGTTCGACGTCGACGGTGTATCCGGCGAGAACCGGCGCATGATGGAAGAGTCGCTCGAAATCATGTTGCGTTACTGGACCAGCGACGGCCCGTTTGAATACAAGGGAAAGTACTGGACCGCGCGCCGCCCGGAGCAGGGCTTCGACGACAACTACGTCTATCACATCACGCCGTACACGAAGCCCCATCCGCAGGTTGCCATTGCCGGATTCAGCCCGAAGTCACCCACGCTCAACTTGTGTGGGCGCAAGGGGTTCATCCCGTTGAGCTTCGGTTTCAGCAACCGCTTTCTGCCCAGCCATTGGGACTCGGTCCTGGAAGGCGCAAACGAGACGGGCGTCGAGGCCAACCGCAGTCGCTGGCGTATCGGCCGCGACGTCTACATCGCCGAGACCGACAGGGAAGCGCGTGAGAAGGTGAAGAACGGAGCGATCGGCGAGCACTACCACAAGTTCTGGATGCCGATGCTGAAGCATGTCGGAATTCTGGACAACGTGAAGCACGATCCGGATGTGCCCGATTCAGACATCGATCTGGACTACATCATCGATCGCTGCATGTTCGTCGGCAATCCCAAGACGGTCGAGCAGAGAATTGCAGACATGGTCGAGGTCACGGGCGGCTGCGGCGGCCTGCTGGTCAACACCTTCGATCACGTCGACGACGTGCAGGGCTGGCACGATTCGGTCGGCATGCTGTGCAAGGAAATCATGCCGAAGTTCGTCGACGTCGGGCGTGCCGAATAACGGGTAGGCGCGACCCCCGCTATTCGGTGCCGAAGGCGCGCCGCAGCGCGGCGCACGCTTCGGCGTGGGCCCCGGCTGCGGCGTCGATGCGTGCGCCGAAGGACCAGAACACGTGAATCTGGTCGGGATAGTCCCGGTGCTGCACCGGAACCCCGGCCTCGCGCAGCTTCTCGGCGTAGGCCACGCCCTCGTCGTGCAGCGGGTCGCAGCCCGCAGTGAGAATATACGCTGGCGGCAGTCCGGCGAAGTCCGTGAACCGGAGGGGTGAGGCGAGCGGATCGTCCTCCTCCTCTTCGTCGTTCAGATAGCACGCGGCATACCAGTTCATCATTTCGGCTGTGATCAGATGGTCCTCGCCGAACGTGCGGTATGAATCGGTGTCGCCCGCGAAATCGGTGAGCGGATAGACCAGGAGCTGGAAGGCGAGCGCCGGCCCGCCGGCAGCCTTGGCACGATGGGCGACGCCCGCGGCCAAACCGCCGCCGGCTGAGTCACCGGCGACGGCGATCCTGCAGGCGTCCCCGCCAAGCTCGGCACAGTTCTCGGCGACCCAGCGCGTCGCGGCCCAGGAGTCGTCGGCCGCCTTCGGGAACTTGTTCTCCGGCGCCTTGCGGTAGCCGACCCCGACAACGATGCACCCCGCGCCGGCACACAGCATCTTGCAGATCGGGTCGTAGGCGTCGAGCCCCAGCAGCACGAGGCCGCCACCATGGAAATGAACCAGCACCGGAAGTGCCCCGCCGCCGTCAGAGTCGGGCCAATAAATGCGGACGGGAACGTCACCATGGGGCCCCGGCACCGTGCGGTCATCCACGCGCGCCACCTCGGGCGCAGGCGCGGCCAGAGCCGCAGACAGCTCGTCGAACCCGGCGCGGAGATCGGCAAGCGGCACCTCCCAGGGCGGCGGTGCGCCGGCGGCCGCGAACTCGTCGAGCAGGGCCTTGGCTTGCGGGTCGAGCGGCATCGATGGGGACTCCTTCACTGCATTCGCCTTCACTGCATTCGCCGCACCATCATATGGTCAGGGCGCCGGACTCGCACCGCCGCCAATCCGCTGGCGAGCGGACTCATCTTGAACTACCATCCGCGGTGCATCCGCCGCCCGACCGGCATCGACATCGGGAGCGAGCCATGCGCCTACACTCTATTGCACTGAGCACAATTCTTGTTGTCACGGTGGCATTTGCCGGCGTCGCCGGCGCCGCCCAGCGGTTGGGCTGGGAAGACCTCTCCCCGCCGTTCGACGGCGCAGGGGATCCCCTCTACCGGTTGTCCGATGACATCCAGGCGGATTTCTACGACCTGATGTGGGCGCGTGGCCTTCTGGCCGACATGGTGAGGCTCAGAAAGAGCCATTCGGCGATCCGGGCCGTGGGGGCGAGCGCCGACTACGTGAAGACGGAGCTCGAAGCCACCAAAGCCGAGGCGCGGGCCAACCTCGAAGCCGCCGGCGTCGACATCGCCGGGCTCATCGCCGAGTCAGAGGCCTACGACGAGCAGCTCGTGGCGCACAACGCGACGCTGGTCGACGCGCTGGATGGCCAGGACGTGGAGATTCCGGGCTATGCCCTGGCGCTCGAATACAGCGGCACGGAGATCTCGGAGTTTCTGCTGGTGCCCTATGTCGGCGCCTGCATTCACGTGCCGCCGCCGCCGCCGAATCAGATCGTCTACGTCCGGTTTGCGGACGGGTTCGAGAGCAAGGGTCTGTTCACGCCGGTCCTGGTCGCTGGCCGTATCTCGGCGGGCCGGTCGAGCCAGTCGCTCTCCTACGTGGACGGCAGCGCCGATATCGCCGTCGGCTACAGCCTCGATGCCACCGCCGTCGAGGTCTACGACCAATAGGCCTCAAAGTCGGATCGTCATGCCGTCGGCAAGGGAGCGCCGATAGGCGCGCCAGGCCGGCAGGAAGCCCGCGAGGCAGCCGGCAGCGACGATCGCGACGAGGGAAATCGCCTCGCCGCCGCTCGGTGCTTCGATTGCGAGGTGGAGCCCGAAGCGCGCGTCGATCGCGGGCCGCAGCACGGCCAGGAGCAGATAGAGCAGTCCGGTCCCCAGCGCGACGCCGGCGAGCGTGAGCAAGCCCGCCTCCGACACCAGGAGGCCGAAGACCGTGCGTGGGCGCGCGCCGACGGAGCGGAGGATCGCCATTTCCCGCCGTCGCTCGTTGAGCGTGGTGAGGATCATGGTGACCATGCCGAGAAGCGCGGTCAGAAGCACCATCGCCGAGACCACCGAAAGCGCCGTCTCCGCCACGCTGACGAGCGACCAGAGCTCCTGCAATGCAACGCCCGGCAGGATGGCGGTCAGCGGCTCCTGCCGGTACTCGTTGACGAAGCGCTGCAGGGTGAAGGTCTCGATCTTGGAGTTGACGCCGACCATGGCGGCGGTGACCGCCGCCGGCCGCAGGCGCAGATTGCGCACCTGATCGGCACTGAGGCCGGGGCCGGGCTTGCGGGCACCGCCCTGCCAGTCGATGTGGATGGCCTCGATCGCCTCCAGGCTGACGTGCACGGTGCGGTCGACCGGGGTGCCGGTCTTCGCAAGGATACCGGCGACGCGGAAGGGCATGTCGTCGTGATCCTGCCCCGCCAGCGAGCCGATGCCGTGCTGGACGACAATCGGGTCGTCGAGCCGGTATTCAAGCTGCGCGGCGACATCCGCGCCGATCACCGCGTCGAACAGATCGTCGAAGGGGCCGCCCGACGTGAAGGTCAGCGGCTGGCGGTTGCGGTGGCGATAGTGCTCGAAGTAGTCGGGCGTGGTCCCCAGCACCCGGAAGCCGCGGTGGCTGTCGCCGAGGGAGAGCGGGATGACCCATGCGACCTCGGGCCGCGCGCTTATCTCATGGAGGCTCTGCATCGTGATGTTGCGCGTGGCGTTGCCGATGCGGAAGACGGAATAGAGCAGGAGCTGCACGTCGCCCGCGCGCGCGCCGACGATGAGGTCGGTGCCAGATATCGTGTCGGCGAAGCTGGACTTGGCGCTGATGCGCACGCGCTCGACTCCGAGGAAGAGCGTCACGCTCAGGGTGATCGCGAGGATCGCCAGCAGACCCGTCAGACGGCGATTCCAGAGCGACAGGAGGGCGAGGCGCACGACCGCCATGCCGCGCCCCCTAGTTCTGCCGCATCAGGCTGCCGAGCTCGACGGTGCGCTGGAAGCGCGGCGCCATGGTCGCGTCATGGCTGACCATGACCAGAGTGGCGCCGGCTCGTTCGGCCTCCTCGAACAGGAGGTCGAGAAAGGCCTGCTGGTGGTCGCGGTCGAGCGCCGAGGTGGGCTCGTCGGCGATCACGACCGCCGGACTGCCGATTAGCGCCCTGGCGACCGCGACCCGCTGCTGCTGGCCGACGCTGAGGGTCGGTGCCGAGCGCCGGTGCAGCGCGGACTCCAGCCCCAATCTGGCGAGCAGGCGCCGCGCCTCCTCGGCCGGATCGCCGTCGTACGAAGCGCGGCTGCGCCGTTCGCGGGCGAAGATCAGCGGCAGCAGGACATTGTCGACGATGGAGCCGTAAGGCAGCAGGTTGAACATCTGAAAGATGATGCCGAAGTGCTCGGCGCGGAAGCGGTCGAGCGCGGCGCCGCGCAGGTCGGAGATCGTCGCGCCCGCGACCGCGATCTCGCCCCGCTCGGGTGAGACGATGCCGCAGGCAAGGCTCAGGAAGGTCGACTTTCCCGAACCCGAGGGCCCCATGATGAGCAGGCTCTCGCCCCGCTGCACGGCGAAGCCCTCGATCTCCAGGCGGAAGGCATCGCCCTGCCGCCACGAGAACGCGACGTCGGCGAACCGAAGAATGTCTCCGTCTGCGGCGTCGCTCGCAGGCACTAGTTCCCGCCCAGATTCACGACCGGCTCAGCGGGTGTGACCTCCTGGCGGCTTTGCCCGTCGTCCGTGATGAGACTTACCTCCAACTCCTCCGCACCCGAAAAGACGTCGAAGTAGGTGAGTGTCAAGCTCGTGATCGCCGCCGGATCGTCGCACTGCAACCGATATTCTGCGTGGAACTCGGCGTGCGATTCCTTTTCGTCCTCGTGCTCGTCGTGATCGTCGTGCATCTCCTCGGCATGTTCGTCGTGATCGTCGTGCGCTTCTTCGGCGTGCTCGTCGTCGTGCTCGTCGTGATCGTCCTCGGCGTGTTCGTCCTCGTCGTGATGATCGTCGTCAGCGTCGAGCCCATACCCTACCGGCTCTACCGAAGCTTCGACCAGCGTGCACGACGCGTCGGCCGGTATGCCGAACAGGCCGATCGGGTCGCCCAGGCGCGTCATCGCATCGGCGATCGCGGCCTTGTCTTCATCGGATCGGGCCGGATGCTCGAAGCCGACGATATCGGCGCCCGGCGTCTCCAGTTCTATCCACAATGTCGACCCCTCGATGGCGATGTTGAGATAACCGTGCCCGTGCTGGTGCGCGTCGAGTTCGCGCTCGGCAGCATAGGCCTGCGACCCGATCAGCATCGCGCCAATCACGGTCAGGCTGCACGCAACCGCTCTCAAATGTATCGAATTCTTCGTCATTGGATGGCCTCCCTTTGCCACGCCCCCTGAGTCCGGATTATGTAATGAAATATCATTAGTTTCCAGCGACCCGCTCAAGGGTGCCGCTCCCGCCATCTCGAATCAGCCGCCGAGGGCGATCCCGCGGTCTCAAGTCATCCTGTTTTTGGAATGATACGATCGTGTCTCTATAGTGGCGGCGTTCCGAATTTCCTCCCATCGGCTTTGACGGCAAGCAGGGGTGTCATGACCTCCCTCGACCTGACCCGCGAGATTGTCGACAAGGACACTTACGGCCGAACCGTCGCTCACATGCGCGCGGCCGGGGTCCGTTTGCCGACCTTTGCCGAACTCGCCGATGCGCCCCGCCGCTTGGCCGCCATGGCGCCGGGCCTGGCCGAAGTCGATCCTGACGAGCCGAGCGCGCGAAACCTGTTCCGGGTCCATTGGTATAACGACGCGAGCCGCCGAGGCCTGGCGGAGACGCCGGTCTACCTGCGCGTGCCCCAGTCCCTGAGCGGAGTGGAGGCGGAGATTCTGGTGGTGCTCGGCGACCGCTTCCCCATGATCGGCGCCCACAAGGTGCTGGCGGCATACGGATGCCTGGCACCGCGCCTGGTGACTGGGCGCTTCGACCCGCAGCGCCACTGGGCAGTCTGGCCCTCCACCGGAAACTATTGCCGCGGTGGCGTCGCCATCTCCCGGATCCTGGGCTGCCGCGGCGTCGCCGTGCTGCCCGAAGGCATGAGTGCCGAACGTTTCCGCTGGCTCGAGGCCTGGACGACCGACCCTGCCGACATCGTCCGCACGCCGGGCACCGAGAGCAACGTCAAGGAGATCTACGACGAGTGCGCCCGCCTCGGGGAGAACCCGGACAACGACATCATCAACCAGTTCAGCGAGTTTTCGAATTACGTCGTCCATCGGGAGGTCACGGCCCGCGCCCTGGAGAGGGTCTTCGAGGACGCATCGCAGGAGCGACCGGGGCTGCGCTTGAGCGCCTTCGCGGCGGCCACCGGCTCCGCCGGGACGCTCGGCGCCGGCGATGCTCTCAAGGAGAGGCACGGAACGCGGATCGTCGCGGTCGAACCCCTGGAATGCCCCACCCTGCTCTACAACGGCTATGGCGAGCACAACATCCAGGGCGTGGGCGACAAGCACGTGCCGCTGATTCACAACGTGATGAACACCGACCTCGTGGTCGGCGTCTCCGATCGCGACACCGACGGCCTCTTCGCCCTCTTCAACAGTGCCGTTGGGCGACGTTTCCTGGCCGGGCGCACGGGCACCGCGCCTGAGGTCCTTGCCCGATTCGACAGCCTGGGCCTCTCCAGCATCGCCAACGTTCTGGCGGCAATCAAGACTGCCAAGCGCCTGCAGCTCGGCGCGGAGGACGCGGTCATCACCATCGCCACCGACGGCGCGACGCTCTACCGCAGCGAGCTCGACAAGTGGCTGGCCGCCCACGCGCCCGAAGGGCTGGATCAGGTCCTTGCCGCCGAGCTTTACGGCACACATCTGCGCGGTCAGCGCGACGACAACGTCCTCGAACTCACTGAGGTCGAGCGGCGGCGCATCTTCAATCTCGGCTACTTCACCTGGGTCGAGCAGC
>JAPPHR010000107.1:2199-12333 GCA_028820995.1 Rhodospirillales bacterium | reverse complement strand
TCGCCTCCAAGCAGCACTTCGCCGCCTGGGCCGGGCTCTGCCCCGGCAACAACGAGAGCGGCGGAAAGCGCCGCAACGCTCGCACCCGCATGGGTTCCAAAACCCTGCGCGCCGCCCTCGTCGAGTGCGCACACGGCGCGGCTCGAACCAAGGGCTGCCAGTTCGAGGCCCACCATCGCGCGCTTGCCGCCCGGCGCGGCTACAAGCGCGCCATCGTCGCCGGCGCACACAAAATGCTGCGCATCATCTATGTGGTGCTGAAGAACGGCAGGCCCTACTACGACCACACCGCCGACTACGAGGCGCTGATGGTCAAGCGCAACGCCCCGCGATGGATCCGCATGCTCCGCCGCTACGGCTACTTTGAGCCCGTGGACGCCGAGCTCAAGGCCGCCTGAGCGGCCCTGCCTCACGCCAGCCGGCTACGCAGGACCGCTTCGGGCCACATCGGGGAAGTCCACCGCTCGTCTACGCAGCGCCGACGCTGGCGACCTCAGCCAACTCCGTCACCGCGGGGCTGGAGCGTCACCATGCGCCCCTCGCCAGAATCTGTTTCACGGCAAGGAAATGCGGTGCCGCTCCGCGGAAGTGTCGACCATCGTGGGTTGGAGCCGCGAGTCGTCGGAGCCTCAGTACCGCGACACCATCAAGTGTGAATTGAATCCTGGGAGGTGATAGTGCCGGAGCTCGTGTTCGAGCCCGTTGCTCTACTATCTGGATGACAACGCAGCTTGCAAGACGCGCAGCGTGCCGCTCCGGCATTCAACGCGCAACAAAGCTCGGATCGCGGGCTCACGTGCGCATAAGCTGCGACACTCGTACGCGAGCCACGCCGTTCTGCCAAGCCTATCACTGCCGGTCGTCTCTCGCCTGCTTGACCACAAGCGGCCGGGCATGACGCTACTCTACGCCCACGTCGGCTAACGCCAGACGGAAGCGACGGCGGAGCGTATCGTTGGGACCATCGAGAATACATTGGGCGGAAGACGATCACGATCCAAACCGCCGAGTGGACGCACTCGTATCTGGATCACTGAAGCGTTTTGGGTCGGGAGCGTCACCGAAGAGGGGTCAACTCCAGCCTTCGTGAGAATACCGACATCATGACAACCAATCAGCCGAACTCGACCAAGTCATTGTTTCCTGTTGTGCTCGGAGTGCCAAGCATGATTGAGGTCGCTCCCAAGCGTAAAGTTCCTGCGTCCATCCTCGGTTCAAGCTCTCAACGAAGGCCGGAGTCAAAACCCCGGCGACACTCACGGCGACTTCGCATCGACCCATCGGCAACAATTCGCTCAACGAAGGCCGGAGGTGAAACTCCGGCTACACCCGACGCAGCCAAGCCTCGTTGAGGACCTTGCAGGCGAACGCTCAACGAAGGCCGGAGTCAAGACCCCGGCGACCCGTTCTCCTACCTGCGCGACGGCTAGGTCATCAACGTCAACGCTCAACAAAAGCCGGAGTCGAAACCCCGGTGACACTCGTCCAAGTGATCCTCGATCACGAAGGCGTCAACCGCTCAACGAAGGCCGGAATCGAGACCCCGGCGACACTGCATAGCCGAATTCGGTGCGCACGTCGTGGCGCATCGCTCAACAAAGGCCGGAGCTAAAACCCCGGCGACACAGGCGTTTCCGAAGTTCGACGCCTACCAGCTGGCCAACGCTCAACGAAGGCCGGACTCGAAACCCCGACGACTCCTGATCTCAGCACCTAGGCCTTCGTAGGCCATGCGCTTCGCTCAACGAAGGCCGGAGGCGAAACTCCAGCGACACTCTTGCCCTCCGTTTCTTCCTCCTCCCAGTCCATCGGTGCTCAACGAAGGCCGGAGTCGAAACCGTAGCGACACCGTGTATCTCTTCCAGACAAAGTTACTGCGCGCAGACTTGGACATCAGCGGCAACTCCGTACCGAACGCCGGACTTGTAATCCACTGGGCAAGTCGGATCGTCGTCCACATCGCCGTCATCGGCGCGCCCAGACAGCCCCGGCAATTCAGACCACAGAGGAATGCCGCGCAGGACTTGACGACCTCGCTCCACGCCGTGTCGGCCGATATCCACGCGCCGGTGCGCCCGCCAGCCCTGGACGGTATGCGCGATGTCGGGCCTAACGCCATCGCAGCGAATAAGCACGCATTGGCGCGGACAATAGACGAGTTGCTGTAACGCGGACATGAGAACGATCAGTTCGAGCATCAAAGCAATTCCGAACCAATGCCTCTTGTGGGATCGGCCTTGCCTCTGGCTTCGTACTCGACGCTCCGCCAGCCAGCGCGGACGCCGAGCATGGCCCAGGTTTGCTTGCAGGAGAACGGTCTCCATACATCCAGCAACGCATCGACACCGGCGGCGGCAAGAGGTTGGTGCCATGCCGGCCAAACGAACCGCCGTGGCTCGCTACTTCCCGGCGCCTTTTGCCATCCGCGCTGCCGCTCGTCCGGATCGCCGTAGCGACCGAGCCGACGGTCCACTCCCCGCCCGCGTATCGGAAATATCGCCAAACCGAAAAACGCGAGCAACTCAATCACGGGTTCTATCCACGGGTCCGACGAGTCCGCCAAAGACCCCAGCCGCGTGCAGTCAAATCCCAGACCGTTGTTCTTGACCCGCTTCGTTCGCCCGGCCAGCGAGTCACGTAGACGATCTTGACATACCGGCCCAATGAGTTTGTGAATTCTCAGCAACCGATGATGCAGCCACTTCGTCGTTCCGGGGCCCGCGGGGTCGAGGGGAGCGTGAGCGACCTCTCCGTCCTTGTAAACGCTCAGATCCGTCATCGTTGAGGAGAGCGTCCATGCTTGCGGATGGCCACGCGCCTTCTGCACTCGTGCAGCGAACTGATCGACCGATACCTTCCGCTTCAGTTCGCCATCGCCGTGCCAGCTCTCGGCGATCGGCAGCTCGCTGAGGAACGATTCGCCCGGCCACGATTCGACTAAGGCTGCAATCGGATCGATCTCGGCCGCTGAGAGCACGGCCACGGGCGCATCCTCTTCGGTCCAATGCAGTCGAATACGGCAATCCAGCACCGTCATGCCGACGCCCGCGAGCCAGGCATTAACCCACGAAGCAGGCAGGCCCGGGCAGATTAGTGCGCGCATCAGGAGTCCTCCAGTGCTCCGTCAACACCTGCCGAAACGGCATGGTCGGCGCGGATGACGACGCACTCCAGCAATGCCAGTCCCCAGGGTCCGAGTTGGTCCTGCAGCCGCCGGAATCGATTCGGTTGCTCCCAGTCAACGATGGCAAGGTCCGCGTCCGCCCTTATCGATACGCCCTCCACGACTCCGCACACAGAACCGATGGAACCGTCAGTCGCAGGCGGCACCAGCGGGCGGCCCTTTCCATGATGGCTAATCACCAGATGGATTAAGAGGTCGCGTTGAAGGAAGGTGCCCCAATTGGGCGTCTGCATCAGCCAGGCGCGTACCAGCCGCGCGGACAGATCCTCGTGCCGCCCTCCTCTGGGCCAGCCGGACGACACGCGCATCGCCTCCCAGCGGTGCCGCGGCGCGTTCGACTTCGCAAGTAGCGGCCCGGATTGGCGCCGTGGGTCCAGCCACCGCTGAAAGCGCTCGTCGGCCTTGCCAATGTCGTGCAGCTTCGCGGCGCGCTCGACCACTTCCAGCATGTCATCAGGCAGGCCTATCCGTTCCGCCACCTTTCTTGCCCGAGTCCCGACAGCGTGACCATGCAACTCCAGTTCTACGGAGACGGGTCCCAACGACAGTTCGTCAAACCCATCGTTCAAGGACTCGTCGCCGGGCTGGTCTACAAGGAGGCGCGGCACTTCGTTGCGAGGCTCAAGAACTCGTGGGCGCAACCGGGTGACGAATCCGGTCCACTCCGCTTCCTCCCACCCGGCCGGCACAGGCGTACCGCTGAGTATCGTGATGATGCCGGAGACCGCTTCCGACCGTTCCGCCTCGTCCAGGTCGCGGTCATCGTCGGCAATGCCCAATGCGGTGTCCACCAATCCAGCAAGATTCGCGCCGCAGAGTCGCTTGATTGAGACAGCATCGAGCGGCAATCCCAGGTTGGCGAGAGACGCGTCCGGGACTGGGTCCAAAGCAGCAGGATTCCAACCGAACCGATCCATATGTCCCCCGTCGCTGGCGACGACGATCCTGTCCCCAGGGTGAAAGTCGGCGGTGGATACCTCCTCGACCGTGATGCCGTCCGACGCCAACCGGCACATAACAGCCTCCTTAAGAGCTTCGCGCGCCTCTGCCAACGGCACGTCGATGGCCTCGCGATCCGTTCCCCGGGGCCATAGTCGCCGGCCCGGCGCCGGAATGTGTGCGCGCCAAAGTAGGGACACCGACAGTCCGGAGGCGGCGATGCCACTGAAGTACGGCTCCACCGGCGCCTCGCCCTCGGGAGGTGTGGTTGTCTTCGTCCATTCGTACAGCAGGCCCGGAAGCATCTCTGGCGCACGGCCCGGATCGTCGAGCGGTGGCCCCAATACCGACGCGACCGACCGAGGAGAAAGATCGACGGTTTCGGCAGCGCTCCCGGATCGAGACTTCAGCAGTCGATCGAGCACCGTGTTCGGTTCCGTACCGTATGCCGCCCATGTGTCCATGTCCGTAGCCGAGCCACTCACCGTGCGAGACCTTGACGGCGGTACATGGACATAAACTGCACGTGCGTGGGGAAACCTGCCGAGGCGATTCAGCCTCCCCAGTCTTTGTGTAAGCGCTCTGACACCGCAGGCCTCCGTCACAAGGTATTCGGCGTCGATATCAGCCCCTACTTCCAAGGTCTGCGTCGCCACCACGATCAAGTGTTTCTCGCGCGGTGCATCCGCGGCACGGGCCGATGCCATCCCTGTCTCCGGATCGAGAATCCGATCACGGATCCGCGCCGCCTCACGTTCACGCACGCGCCCTGTAAGGAGCAGGATCTCCGCTTCCGGCAGCACCTCGCACAGTAACTGAAATGCCTGTCGCGCCGTCTTTGGCGTGTTACTGAACACAAGACTTGCAGCGGGAGCAGAAGCCTTCTGAACGAGCGTGACGGCGGCCTCCGCGAGCAGTCTCGCTATCTCGCCATCTGAGATGTTCACTTGTACAGGCTTTCGCGCGTCCAGCCGCTTGCCAACAACAGGGTGCGCCTCGTCTTCGCCGTCCAGATCGAACCGTTTGCCCTGCGCGGAATCCCCTGTCGCGGTCAATGAGACGACCGTCGGCCCTGAGCGCTCCGGACCAAGAATTTTGCGCGCTGTGACGCTGCAAGCGGCGAGGGCGGGGATCAGCGTTCTCAGGTGCCCCGCAAGGTGTGCCTCGTCCAGCAGCACCAAGCTGTCGGTACCAGCCATGGCAGCGTCGACCGGAGGTCGACTCGACCCATAACCTCGAAACAGAAGACGCGAGCCGTACATTGGCAGCGTGCAGAGGATAACGGTCGGCCGCGCGGGGTCCGTGGGGGTCCGCGAAGCGATGCCGCCCCGCAGGCTGATTACGTCCAGTGGCGGCGCGTCGGGGTCAACCCAAAGCGCACGGAGTCGCTCGGCGATCCGCTCAATGATCTCACGCCCAGCCGTATTCGACACGACCGATGCGGGATCGCGGAGCGCGCTCGCGATAGCTCTCGCGTGCGTGGCCGTCGAATCCACGAGAAGGCGCCGGTTGACGACCCACCAGATTCGTGTCTGTGCGGTGCGACGTTTCGGCACGCGGTCCGACTGAGACGCCAACCACCACACTGCGATGTCGAGACAAGCGGTCTTGCCGAGCCCGGTGGGTATTCCGATCTCAGTTGGCCAATGCTCTCTACTTGCAACGTAGCGGGCCAGACGCACCTGCCACGGAAACGGATCGCGTTCATTGATGGCGCGGTAAAACTCGGTGAATGTAGGACACGGCGGATTTCGCACGGGATCAGACGGTTGTACCGAGCCGCCAAGTACTGCCCTCGCGTTACTCATCGACTGGCGCGCAGAGTCCAAAACCACGCTGCCGCCCGGCGCCGACGACGATCAGTCCCCTGACGGGCTCGGCGAAGCGGAGCTCCGCGTGCGAATACGGCAGGGCGGGACGCCCCGGACGGTTGACCTCTGTTGGCGCCAAGTCGACCGCGCCGGGAATCAGCGGAGTTCGTCTAGATCGGAAGGCCACCGGCTCGGGCAGGCCGGCGTGACGGCACCAGCGAACAGCTTCCCGGAGGCTAGGCACGCCCCGCCTCTCGTGAATCACGGGGAATGCCGTTACCCAGGCCGCCGACGGCCCCTGCCAGCGCCGTGGATTCGCGGCCCAGGGACGCTTCTCATCTCCACGCGGTTCTACGGACGCCTCGATGCCCCGGCCGACGAGCCCGTCAATGGAAAGGGCGGTATCGCGCGCTTGCTGGCGCTGTACGTGGTCGGACCCCGGCGGAAGCCAAAGTGCCAGGCCGTGAATACGGCCCCGCGAACGCGGAAAGCCGACGTCGGGCAGCGCCAGATAGCGGGCCAGCTCGTAACCCGAGCCAGCGAACCCGTGACCGTGCAGGATTGCAGGCGGCTCCCCGTGCAGGCGCTGGTGGCGACTTAGGACGGCGTCCTTGAAGAGCGCGGTAACCGCGGAAATCCTTCGCCCCGAGATCGCCGGGCGCAACCGCATCCACGCCACCACTTCTCCGCGATCCGTTTCGTCACGTTCACCGGGCGACCGGTAGGTTGAAAAGTGGAGGAGCGTCGCAAACTGTGAGCGGGTCGCCGACGCACCCCGTTCCTGCCAGGCGTCGTACATCCGGTCCATCACTCCAACATCGCCCGGCCTTGGGACGCTGATGCGGACGTTGCCTTTCGGATCAGGAACGAAAACTTCGACTGCCGCGCCGCACGGCATCTCCGTCACCACGCGGACGCGCACGGGGGAGTCCGACGTACCGAGATAGCCCACCCGCGCAGCGCGGCGCCCGATCGAATCGAGGGTCATTGCATCCGGAGGCTCGACGTCCCATCGGTAGACCACCAACGGATTGCGGGAAGCGACCCGCACGCCCGGGCGGTGGAGAAGGCCCTTTCGAGCCACATACTCATGATGCGTTGTCGCCGTCGGCTTACCCCGCGAAACGTGCTCGACGACATACCGAGGATGAAGCTTCTGATGCCAGGGATCGGGTTGGGCATGGATCGCAGGAGGCGGCAGTCTTTCCAGCCAGGCGAGCTCGCGGCCATCCGTGACTCGCGACGCTTGCCGGGTTCCGTCGGCCGCCACGAGCGCGGCGAACAGCCGCGCCGGAGACGGCGGCCACTCACCTCGAGTCAGCCTTCCGGTGACCGCGGTGCCATCCGGGTCACCGCGGAAGGTCCCGTGCAGGAACTCGACGCTGATCGCCAGCATCAGGCGAGTTCGGGCCAGGTCGACCGGATTGCGGCGCTGAGGTTCGCTTTGGGGGTCAGCCTCGTCGAGGGCGCTGCCCAACCGTCGAGCGGCACTCCCTTGGAGGCCGCATGCTCTCTTGCCGACTGGAGTAGTGCGCTCGTCATTTCGGATCCGCCGAGGTCGATTGGCTCGTCGCCTCCCGCACCAAGCCAAGTCGCGGTCGTCGATTTGGCCCGGAGTTCGGCGCCGGACCGCAGTGCGAATCCCCGGCCAAAGGCAAGCTGATGGGCGTGCAGTCCGAGCGCGACCAGCAACGCCCTGACGGCCGCATCCTCGTCCCCCAAATCGCTCCCCAGGCTCACTCGCCGGAGTTGCGCAAACGACACCGTCGCGCGCTGCGTCACCCTCGCAAAGGACACCGCCGCAGCCGACGCATCGTTCCCCATGAACGGCACTTGCCCATGGCCGATCTCGGAGAGCTTGTCGCTCCTCTCTCCTTTGTCCCTCGCGCCCTTGCCGACCTCCCATGTCGTGCGGTCGTCGGGATCGAACGTCACGGTGTCGTCCGTGTTCAGATTGAGAGCATCCCCCTTCAACCCAAGAACCTTTGTCTCTGTCGAAGCGGGCTGCCAGCCGACAATCTCCGAGACCCACGCGCGCGCGTGCTTGGTGTTCTGGCGCTTCTTGCCCAGATGAGATTGCCAGAAGCCGTAAAGCAGCGCCTGTGGGAACCATGCGATCAACGGTCCGCAGGTCTGTGCCGTTGCGCCGAAGATCGCCTCACCAATCTCGGTCTTGAGGAAATCCTCCCCATTCAACTGCGCGTCGCGCAGGTATGCATCCGCATTGCGGTGCGGGAACTCGAGGCTCGACATGGATCGGGGCAGGTGCGCGGGAAGATGCGGTAGTACCGAAAGGTCAAGCACGAACTCCGGTATCGAAGTCGAGTCGCGGTTCCGCCGCAAGGCTTCCTCTAGTCGGTTAGCCTGCGAGGGAACGTTGTCGATGACGATGACTTGTGCTGGCTGCTCATCGTCAGGAGAAACCCACCGCCGGTCGCGCTGATATGTCCCGCCCTCGTAGACTGCCGGCTTGACCGTGCCACCGGGGCCGGACAGCGGTTCAAGATCGCTGTCGATGCGGATGCCGTCGTCATGAGATTCGTCAGCACAACCCGTGAGGAGCGCTGCAAGGTCTATCCGCCGTGGCATTCTGGATCAAACTCCCTCAGCCAAATATCCGCCGCCAGCTTAATTGCCCTTGGCAATCCTCAACAAGCAGTATCCATTCATGCGATTGAGCGTTCAGTGGGACCGAGATCGAGCGGATTTCAACTTCGGCCAGCTTCGGCCTCTCGCCGATACCTCGCGGCGCGGCCGATGACAGGGCGCAAAGCATTGGTGCTTCCACGACCGACCTGCCGCCGGCGCCGGCGTTGCGCCCCGGCGGCGCGTCCTGGCTGTCCTGGCCGGGCCAGCGGAACCGGGACGGGTCGCGGACGATGAGCGGGCGCGAGCTGCTGATGGGGACCTCGTTCCGGGCGGTGCTCGGCAACGGGGCGGGCGCGCAGTGGACCGGCTGGGGCCAGGGCGCGTCGGTGTCGCGCTTCTCCGGCGGCACGCAGGGTCTCAGCTTGAGCGGCGAGACGGCGACCGGGTCGATGGGGATGGACTACGAGCGCGGGTCCCTGCTGACCGGGTTCACGATGACGCACAGCCTGGGCGCGGGCACCGCGCACGGCCTGGCGGGCCGGACCTACGCCATGGGGGGCTCGGTGACGACGGTGCTGCCCTATGCGCGGTACGCGCTCTCGGAGCGGGTCTCGGACCTGGGGCATGGCGGGGACCGGCACCGGGCGGCTCACGCTCGACCTCGACGGCAGCACGGCGGAGCGCTACGGCGCGGACCTCGCGATGACGTTGGCGGCGGTGGGCATGAAGGGCGATCTCCTGACGCCCGCGGAGGCCGGCGGATTCGCGCTGGCGCTCAAGGGGGACGCGCTCTGGGTGCGTACGGAATCGGAGTCGGTCTCGACGCCCGGGGTGGGCAACCTCGCGGGCGCCAGGGCCGACGCGAGCCGGCTGCGGGCGACGCTCGACGGCTCGCGGACCTTCGCGCTCGCGGGCGGCGGGACGCTGACGCCGTCGCTGTCGCTCGGGGTGCGCCACGACGGGGGCGACGCGGAGACCGGGACGGGCCTGGAGCTCGGCGTCGGTGTCGGCTGGGCGGACCCGTCGCGGGGCCTCGACATGACGCTCCGGGTGCAGGGTCTCGCGGCGCATGCCGAGGAGCGCTACGACGAATGGAGCGTGTCGGGCCAGCTCCGGCTGGTGCCGGGCGCCGCAGGGCGCGGCCTGTCTGCGTCGCTCACGCCGTCCTACGGCGCGGACCCGGGCGGTTCGGAGCGTCTGTGGACGATGCCCGACGCCGGTGCGTTGGCGCAGAACGGCGACGCGCCGCTCACGAGCCGGCTCGACGGGGAAGTCGGCTTTGGGCTGCCGCTGTTCGGCGGCGGCTATACGGGCACGCCCAACGTCGGGTTCGGTCTGTCGGGGACGGCGCGCGAGCTGCGCCTGGGCTGGCGGCTCGCCCCGGCGGGCGGCGAGGGCTTCGAGCTCCGTCTCGACGCCGCGCGGCGCGAGGCCGTGAACGACGACGAGCCCGAGCACCGGGTCGGGTTCGGCATCACCTCGCGCTGGTGAGCGCGGGGCGGGGGGGGGGGCCCGCGCCCGGGGGCCGCCCCCCCCCCCCCCCCGCCCCCCACACCACCCCCCCCGGGGCCAAAAAACCATAGGGGCCAAGCCCCCCCCGACCCAAGGGGG
>JAPPHR010000107.1:0-2189 GCA_028820995.1 Rhodospirillales bacterium | reverse complement strand
CCTACCCCCCGGGCCGGGGGGGGGGGGGGCTAAACCCCGGGGGGGGGGGGGGGGGGGGGGGGGGGGGGGGGGGTTTCGGGGCCCCCCCCCCCCGCCGCGCCGCTCGACGAAGACCTGGCGCGGTTCTCCTACATCGCCTTCGGAGCATCGACGCCGGCTCGCATGGCTGCTGCGACAAGGCCTCCCACCTTCTCCGCCGCCTCGACCAGATGTCCGTCTGCAAGGTGGGCGTAGCCTGCCGTGGTCCGGTGCCGCCGATGCCCGAGCAGCCTGCCGACCAGCGGCAGGTTCTCGCCGGCCATGACCGCCCGCCAGCACGTCGTGAGGCTCCAATCGCCCCGGCCTTCGGCATGTTGGGGGAACAGGAACGCTTCCGCGTCGCGCGCGCCGGGCAGCGCGGCGATGAGCGCCCGCGCGGCCGCGCCGAGCGGCACGGCGCGCGGGCCAGTCTTCGAATCGCCGAGATTGATGGCATCCTCACCAATGTCGCGCCAGCGAAGATTGAGCACTTCGCTGCGACGACATCCGGTTGGCAACGGACCGGTCGGAGATATGGACGTAACGCCCGGTAGTCTCGACCAGCGCATGGTCGAGCAGCTTGGCGATGGTCACCATGTCCACGCTGTTCTTGGCGGCGGTGGACGCCCAACGGTGGCGAAGGTCTTGCAGCCGCAGGCAGGGCAATACCGCCTCGTCACGGATGCGGTCCCATTGGAAAGCGATGTTGTCGATGGGCAGGCCGTGTCGGTGGACGGGACGGAAAGAGAAACGGGCAATCGGGGTGTCAATCGGCGTCGAAGTTAGACCACTCCACTAAATGGCACGGCGGTGGTTGTCCTGGTAGTCAGTTACCCCGCGGCGTCGGCAATTCGGCCCGCGATCCGGTTGGCCGCAGCCTTGAGAGGATCGTTGGCCAGGTGCGCATAACGTGCAGTGGTCTGCACTTTGTTGTGGCCCAGCAGCTTGCCAATCACCGGTAGGCCCTCGCCGACCAGCAGACCGCCACTCGCAAAGCTGTGTCGAAGATCGTGGATACGCAAGTTCTCGATCCCGGCCCGGTCGAGAACGCGACGCCACGAGTCGTGCAGATAAGCGATGTGCTTGCCTCCCTTGACGCCCGGCAATACCCACGGGCTGTCCTCAAGGCGCGGGATGCCCCGTAGCACCGCTATTGCCGGCTCCCCGAGATGCACCACCTTGGAACCGGTCTTCGAATCCCGCAACCTGAGTTCTCCCTTGTCCAGATCGACGTACTCCCACCGCAGGCTCATGATCTCCCCGCTCCGGCAGCCGGTCAGCATCAACAGACGTATGGCGGCGATCGCCGCAGGCGAGGCGAAGCCCTCCCTCTCCGCGTCTCGCAGCGCAGCCCCAAGGCGGCCATACTCGTCGTCGGATAGAAACCGCTCGCGCCTGTGCTCAGGGTACTTCTTGACGTGCCGGCACGGGTTGACCCCCTCGGGGCGCATCTCCCAGACCTCGGCCAGTGTCAGCATGCGCGAGAGAACGCTCAGCGTCCGGTTGGCATGGCCGGGGACGTCGCGCATCTCGTGATGCAGCGCGGCTACGTCGTTCTTGCCGACATCGCCGACGCGGCGCTTGCCGAGCCGGGGAAGGATGCGGTTGTCGATGATCTTGCGGTAGAGCCGCGCGGTGTTGGGCCTCAGATGGCCAGGCGCGTACTCCTCCATGAAGCGCCGGGCGAGGTCGGCCACGGTGGCGCCTCCACCCTTGCGGGGCATCTTCCCCGCCACGTCGCGGCCTGTCTTCGCGAGGGTGACGATTTCTGCAGCCTTTGCCCGCGCAGCCGCAGGTGTGTTGGGGCCGTGGGGTCCGATGGTGACTTTGACGGATCGTCCCTCGTGCCGGTACTTGACGATATAGACCTTTCGCCCAGTGGGATGCACGCGGACTCCGAAGCCCTTGACGTCTACATCCCAGACGATGCGCTCTTTCTCGGCGGGGGCGAGGGCGTCGACGGTTCTCTTGGTGATCTTGGGCAAGGCGAAATCCTTCGTTCATCGAGTGATGTGGTCACCGACATCACCCCCGTTCCGAGCACAGCCGGACCGCAGCGACTCCGCTACGGCGCTGTCTTCTTCCCCGCCACTTGGTGACCGAACGCGACCCGAGGTGGGAAAGCGTTCGGTCACGCGGTGATGGAGAGGGTTGAGATCATTTTCGACACC